>JBEKDX010000022.1:0-20645 GCA_050014135.1 Occallatibacter sp. | reverse complement strand
TTCTGTTCCCACCCTAGATCACCCCAACGACGAAGACTCGTCGTTGGGGACCCCGAAACCGCAAAAACGAAAACGCGGCGAGGGTGGGGCACCCTAAGTTTCATAGCCCGCGAGGCGGCCACACCAAAGGGCGCGCGAGAAACTTCTTGCGAAAAGCAGGGTTTAGGTTGATGATTCTATTGCCGTTTTTTTTAGGGTCTTGGCGGTTTTGAATCACTCGGAGATGGCATATGCGTAAAAACATTCTTGCGGTTGTATTTCTGGCAATCTGCCCTCTGGCCTTTGCCCAGCAGACGCTCAACAATGACTCGATCATCAAGCTAGTGAAGGCAGGGCTGTCGGACGATCTGATTGTCACCACCATCAACGCACAGCCGGGGAGCTTTGATGTCTCGACCGATGGGCTGATTGCGCTGAAGAGCGCCGGGGCGAGCGACAAGGTGGTTGCGGCGATAGTTTTGAAGGCCGCATCTGCACCGACGCCGCCGCCAACCCCTCCAGTTCCTCCGTCGCCGACCGCGGCTGCTCCAGCCGCAGCGACGCCGGCTGCGGATGCATCTACCCCGGCGGCTCCCGCGGCAGCACCGACGGCTCCGACGCCGCCCGCAGCTCCCGCGGCAATACCAGCGGCTGCACCCATACCGGCGGCGAGTGCGCCTGCTCTTCCGCCGGGCATCGATGAAGTCGGCGTCTATTCCCTGGACAAGAGCGGCGCATGGACATTGATCGCGCCGGAATTTGCGATTGCAAAATACGGAGGGGTTGCGGTAGGGGACGAAAAGCTGGGAGCCACCAAGGGTCATATCGCCAACGTCAAGGCCAGGCTGGGCGCAAGCTTCCCTATCACGCTGGCCGTCTACGTGCCGGAGGGCGGCTCGATTGCGAATTACCGGTTGCTCCGGCTACAGGCCAAAACCGGCGAGCGCGAATTTCACATCTCCTCGAGCAAGGCCTCGAAAGACAACAATGATCTGGACAAGGACTCGGTGGTTTTTTCGTCAGAAAAGATTGCGCCTCGCGTTTATCAAATCACTTTGACGTCCAGCCTGGGGGTGGGCGAGTACGGGATATTGCCGCCGAAAGGCGCCGACACAGCGGCGAACTCGTGGAAGATCTATTGCTTTAGCGTGGGGGATTAGGGAGCGGCTGCGTTGCTGATGCGCGAGGCGTCTGAGTGCTGTGGTTTCCCAGGCCAGGACTACAGTTGCACTTGATTCAGATTGCTGTTTCCGGGCCTGAAGGCCCCAATATCCGGGAATCTTTTCAGGGGCCTAAAGGCCCCTGCTCCCTCCGTAGACGCTATCTGCAACAGGAGAGCTAGTTCACTCCAGCGACGGAGAACTGTCCCTCCACCCCAGCGAGTAAAGTTCGCTCACCGGGAGCCCCGAGTCGTTGGGAGCCGACGCGACCAAAATGCATCTCCTTCGGCTTCGCTCAGGACAGCAAGGATGGAGCACCCATTCTTTGTGGGCCAACTCGGCCAAATCATCATTCGTTACCAGCATCATTGGCGCTCTGCCGCCGAGGTGATACCTTGTCTCTGACGGCCTTTCATGAACAGACGCACACGCAGAACGCTCTGGATAGTGGCCGCGGTCTTGCTTTTGCTGGCCGTGGCGATCTTTTTGCGCTCGAAGGCTCCGCCGGAGGCCGCTCGGCTTCTGCCTGAATCTGACGGCATTGTTTACATCAACCTGAAGACGGTACGGAGCTTCTCTCACCTGAAGGAAGTGAAGCCGCCGGAGCGGGTGGCGGAGTACCAGCAGTTCATTGACGCCATCGGCACCGATCCGGAGCGCGATCTGGACGAGGCGGCGATCGCGCTGCACCGCATGGAAAACCCCAACGGAGCCAACGGTCCGGTTGCGTACTCGATGGTGCTGGTGGGCAAGATTACCGGCAATCGGCTGAACGGCTGGCTTGACGCCCACTCCACGAGCCGCGAATCCTACTCCGGGCACACCGTTTACTCGATTCCTTCCGAGGGGCGGACGGTCAGGGTAGCGCAGATCGGCTACGACATGGTGGCCGTATCGAATTACCCCACGACGGAGAAGATTCACTCGATGCTCGACCGGCATGCGACGGCGGCATGGCCCTTTGCCGGCTCGACGCTGCTGCGGCAGCACTTTCACGAGGTGCCGCTGCTGTCGCTGGCCTGGGGCGTGGGCGAGATCGGGCTGCCCTTCTCAGAGAGCGGGGCGATCAGGATCTTCGGACTGTCTCTGCCGCTGGAGGCTGATTCAACGATCATCGCCAGCCTGGGCTGGACTGGCACAGTGAGGATTGAGGAGATCGCTCCCACGGACGCGGTGGCGATTCGTCAGTCCGCCGCATTGGAGACGCTGATTATACTGGCCCGCGACTTCACCCTGCCACTGGCGGACAATGCCGCCAACAAGGGCTTGAAGACGCTGCTGAAGACCGCTGAGGTTACGCAGAAGCGCGACCGGGTAGTGATCACAGCGACGCTCACGCCTTCGCTGTTCAACAGCCCGACTGGCGGCGAGAATCCAGCGCCAGATGCGTCCGGCGGCCCAGGCGCATTCAAGTAGAACGGCGCAGACAGAGGGGTTTGGCGTTTTCAGCGTCAGGTAAAACAGCATCGGCTCCCGCGCTATCGGGAGGCGATGCTGTTTTACCTGAGGTAGCTGCCTTATTGCGCTTGAGAAGAGTCCGTGCTGTTGTCAAAGAGCGCAATCTGCTGGTAGCTGGTGCGCAGATATTTGTGCGGATTGACCGGCACATTATGAACGCGCACCTCATAATGCAGATTCGGTCCGGTGGTACGGCCTGACTCACCCAAGTTGCCGATGATCTGGCCGCGCAGCACATGCTGGCCGGGCATGACCGAAATGGCGGAAAGATGAGCGTAGACGGTGACAATGTCATGGCCGTGGTCGATCCTGACCTGACGGCCGTATCCATTGACCACGCTGGCTTCGGTCACGTCACCATCTGCAGCGGCGCGGACCGGCGTTCCCATGGGTGCGTCAATATCGATGCCTGAATGGAAGGCGCCTTCGCCATTGATGGGATCCTGGCGTTCACCGAAGCTCGAACCAACGCGGCCCTCGACCGGCCACAGGGAGGGTGCATCGGCCAACTCGGTCCAGTCGCCGACAAAGCTGGGATTGAGGCCACCCTCGAGGGCGCGTGAAACGCGGCCGGACAAGGCCTGCGAACGCAACTGATAAAACTGATCGATGGAGAGCTTCACCTGCTGCTGGTCCACATCGTCGGTAAGGGCGAGGGTTGTGGGTGTGGGATCAGCTGCCGCGCCGGCTGCAGCAGTCTTGGCGGAGACCAGCTTGCTTTGCCGCAGTCCGTAGAGCGCGGTCACTTCACTGGCCAAAGCGCCCAGCGAGGCTACCTGCACATTGCGGTCATGCGCAATCTGGGCCATCTGCTTGTAGTTTTTGCTGAGATTCTCTTTGTCCTGGCGGAGTTGGTTGAAGCTCTCGGTCTTGAGGAGCATACGGGTGTATGATCCGGCCAAGCCGACGATGGTGAAGGCGCCGAAGACCGCGGCGACCAGGAAACCATACACATACTTGAGCGGCAGGGATATCTTGCGAATCTGCCCGTCTTCATCTCTTGCAACAAACAGAATGTAATAGCGTTTGCGCAGCATATTCGCCCTTCATCTCCGCAGTCGGCAGAGCTGCAATTCGCTGTGTACTCAGCAAAGATACCAAGGTAACGGAGCCATTTGGCTCCCAACACAACACAGACGCCCAAGGGCGCAGTATCCGGAACGTCTGTCAAGGCTACCAAACGGCAGTACCACAGGTCAACATAATTTGGCACTGGGAGGTTACCTTTGTTTGGGCGGGATTGGAGCGAGATTGCCTACGCGCGCGGTCGGCAGGTGAGAATCCCGCTGATTTGACCTATTCTCAATGAAGTGCGGATCAAGCAGACCCATCTCGGAGCGCGAAGCGGACATGGCGAAGTGGCCCTGCTCGAAGAGATTCGCGAGCGGGCAGCCCATCGCGGACGATCCGGTGGTCTTCGTCTGGGCATCGGCGACGACTGCGCGCTACTGGCTCCGCGCAAGGGCGAGGAGCTGGCCGTAACGACGGACTTGTCGATTGCGGGGCGGCACTTCCGCCTCGACTGGCACCAGCCGGAGGCCGTCGGGCATCGGGCTTTGACGCGTGGATTGAGCGATCTGGCAGCGATGGGCGCGCGGCCGGTTGCAGCCTTTCTTTCGCTGGGTTTGCCGCGCTCGCTGACCGTGGCTTCGAGTCGACGGCGCTCTTGGGTTCAGCGCTTTCTGGATGGGCTGCTGGCCTTGGCCGAAGCACACTCGACGCCGCTGGCCGGCGGGGACCTGGCTGAATCGCCGGTGGCCGTGGCGGATATTGTTCTCATTGGCGCAGTTCGTCGCGGGTGTGCGCTGCTGCGCTCGGGCGCAAAGCCGGGCGACCTGCTCTATGTGACCGGCACCTTGGGCGGAGCGGCGGCGGGACTTGATCGCCTGGGGGAAGTGGCTGAAGCCCGCCTTGGCCGCTCCAACCCGCCACGCATTCCAACGAGTTTAGGAGCGCAACTGGCTGCGCACCTCTATCCGCAGCCGCGCATTAGCCAGGGACTCTGGCTGCAACGCCGCGGAGTGGCCACCGCAGCACTGGACGTGAGCGACGGCCTATCGACCGACCTGGCTCATCTCTGCGAGGAATCGGGCGTGGCCGCCGAGGTCGATGCGGCTCTTGTGCCGCTTGGATTGGGAGCAGATCTGGCACAGGCTTTGGACGGTGGCGAGGACTATGAACTACTGTTTACGGCATCGGCGACGACAAAAATGCCGCGCAGCATTCGAGGCGTCGCGGTGGCGCGAATTGGACGCATTGTGAAAGCGCGCGCAGGTAAAGCAGCGATTACTCTGATGACTCCGCAGGGCGCGAGGCCGCTGGAGGCGCGGGGATGGGAACACTTCAGTTGATAATGGCATACGAGATTGGGTCGTTTGCATGAGACCCTCAGGGTAATGTGTGCGTTTGCGCAGAAGAGGCGGCCTATTACCTGCTTGATTTGGAATGGGGAGAACATCATAAGTCCGCCGACGAATTCCTTGTGGAAGTTCATGCGCGATTCGGATAGGGAACTCTTCCATCCAGCACGCATCACTCAGACCGGCACCCACTCCAGCTTAGTGGTTGACAAGCTGATTTTGTTGATTGAAGATGACGCTGTGCTTGGAGTAGGAATCCCTAGCGCCCGTGAGCGCGTCGAAGAGTTTGCAGGAGTCAGAGCGCCATGAAGGACATTTTCTGGATCAAAGGCAATCCGCCGGCATCGCTGGCGATCGTGTTGTGCCCGCCGGGCGGGAAGGGACTTCACGACGAGTTGCTCACTATGAAAAGCGGAGGCGTGGAGACTCTGGTTTCTCTGCTTGAAGAGGAGGAGGCCGCGATGCTTGGCTTGTCTCAAGAGGGCAGGATTGCGGAGCAGATTGGATTACAATTTCTCTCTCATCCGATGCCCGATGCTCATCTTCCGCCGAATCGCGCCGCTTTCAGGATATTTGTGCAAGAGCTGGCAGATCGTCTCCGCGAGGGCGAAGCGATTGGCGTTCATTGCCGGGGAAGCATTGGCAGAGCCACCGTGACAGCGGCTTGCGCGCTGATCCATCTGGGCTGGTCTCCCACGGCGGCACTGGCGGCGATTGAAGCGGCCCGCGGCTTCGCCGTACCCGACACGGAAGAGCAGGAGAAGTGGATTCTGAGTTACAGGGCGTTGGCGTGAGAAGCTGGAAGTTTCGCGTCGGCCAGGATATCGAAGCCGTATTCTCGCAGTTCTTCGTCGGTTTCGAGAGGTTTGAAGAAATCTTCTGGATACGAAAATTGGCCGGCATACTTTCCCGGTACTCGCTTTGCGGGAGATGCAACCGCTGTCTCGACCGGCACAAGCCGGACGGCAGGCTTGGCACCACGCGCAATTACAACCTGCTTACCCTCCTCGGCCTCCTTCAAGAGGCGGGAGAGATGGGTTTTCGCTTGCTGGATGGTGTACGCCATAAACCAAGTATGAGAGGACGAACGAGCGAAGTCTAGGGGTTCTGAATCGTACCGTCCGATCTGTCCTGTGCCCCATCCTTTAGCATTCTTTCTGGCGAACTGATGAAATAGCCCGCAGCGGCAGGATCGTCTGATAGGCGGCGTAGACATCCTCGAAGACTGAGTCCCAACTCATTGTGAGAGCATAACTCCGGGCGGCTTGGCGCATGGCGGCGTGGCGCGCTGGATCGGCTACTAGCGAGGCGATGGCGGCGGCGAAGTCAGCATCAGCAACAATGCGGCCGGTTTCACCGTCGCGAACGATGGTTGCAGGGCCGCCGTCGGGAGTTACTATGGCTGGAACTCCGCTGGCCAAGGCCTCGAGGACCACGTTGCCGAAGGTGTCGGTGTGCGAGGGGAAGACAAAGAGGTCCATGCCGGCGTAGGCCTGGGCCAGTGCTTCACCGCGCAAGACGCCGGTAAACTCCGCGCGCGGCAGGCGCTCGCGAAGCCATGCTTCCGAGGCGCCGTGGCCGACGATAAGGAATCTGAAGTTAGTAACTCCCCTCTGCTCCAGCTCCTGCTGCACCTGAGCCAGCAGAGTTACATTTTTCTCGACCGAGAGGCGGCCTACAAAGCCAAGAACAGCTTCTTTGTCTTCACTCTCGCGAGTACGTTTTGCGGGATGGAATAGCTCGGCGTCCACACCGCGCGGCATCAAGCGGCAGGGCCGGCCCGTGGAGCGATTGAGCAGCGCGCAGAGGTCGGGGTTGGGCGCAAAAAGCACCTTCGCCACCGAGTAGAAGCGGGCCGCTACGGCCATGGAGAGGTCTTCGATCTTCTGGCCGGTTGCCACAGAGTGACGCTCGGGGAGCAGGCGCAGAAACCATTCCGAGCGACGTGCAGCGTACTCATGGACGTTGGTGTGCCAACTGGCGGCAAGCGGCAGGCCAAGGTCATGGGCCAAGGCCGCGCCGAGCATTCCCACCTCGCTGGGACCGGTGATGTGAATCAGGGTGGGCTGAAAGCGCTCGAGCACTTCGCCGATGAGCGGAATGTGACGCAGAAAGGCGGGATCGAAGCGGAGGTCTTTTTCCAGGGCGAAGGAGAGAAAGCCGCGCGGCAGCTCGAGGGTCCACGCATTGGCTTCTTCGGTGACGGCCTGGGCGCGGTCGCCTGCGCGGACACAGAGAAAGGGAAGATTGCGGCGGCGGGCAAAGGCCTCGAAGTGGCGGCTGGTGTGCGCGACGCCGTTCACCTCATGGAAGGAGTCGGGGAAGTAGGCTACGCGGGGCGGGGTTAGTGCATCGTCATCTTGCAGCCCCGGTGCTGAAAACATACTTTCCCTCAGGGGCTAAAGCCCCGCATTTATTTTGCAGTATTTTCGGCAGTCAGGACTGTTGCTTCCTGCATAAATCGAATCCTTGCGCCGTCCCTACGGGACTCCATAACGAACTTGTTGAATCCCTTTTCCCCACGCTGAAGCGCGGGGCTAACAACCACTGCGCCTAGGGCGCGGAGGACTCGAGCCTTTTCCTTTCAAAACCTGACTTTCACCACGGGCTGTTAGCCGTCATTCTCGCCCATGGCCAGACGCAACTGGCGGTCGTCGCTCCAGGCTATGCGCAGGCCGCCGGAGAATGGACCCATGCCCATCAACTGTATAGCGCCGAGCATCCAGGCCATCACACGGGGAGGCGCGCCGTTGGGCCACAACTCGCTGAGCGGGCGGACGACACCGTTGGCGTCGGGGTGATAGACGCGCTCGTCCCAGGTGCGTGAACCTTGGGGGAACTCGGGATAACAGCGGATTGCATCGATGGTCGATTGCAGCAAACGATGCTTCCATGGCTCGGCATACTGGGGCATGAAGAGCAGATCGCTCTTCTTTTCGCAGCGAATCTCGTGCACAAATTCCGTAAAGCTGGTCGCGTTGGTCAGGTTGAGATTGGCGTTGGGCTCAACGCCGTGACGGTCGCCGCCAGAGATCAGGAGCATATTCCACTGGTCGGCGAGGCGCCGCACCGCGCGATTCTCGTCCCAGTTGCGCAGTCCGTTGAGTTCGAGGGCGTGAATATGGTTGCCATTCTTCAACAAAAATTCATTGACCAGAAACTCGTGTTTCTGCTGGCCAATGAGATAGAGATCCCACAAGGGGTGGTTGAAGACGACCAGCACATTCGGCAAGTCGTGCAAGGCGCTCAGAATCTCGGTAAAGCGGGCGTTCGATGGATTGGCGGTGTAGTCGGCGAGTGTTTTCATCCACTCGGTGGCTCGACCGCTGGGCAGATTGTGCACGCCCAGGTGGAAGGACTGTTCACCATAGGGAGCCGTCCACTCGACGGAGACGGGAATCCTTCGCGCGCTGGGAACCGTGCGCAGCAGCATGGGCGCTTTGATGTTGTCGTGATCGGTGAGAGAAACCATGGCTTCGAGGTCCAGTTTTTCGATCTGGCGGCGTTCCAGGTCGTGAGCCAGCTTGGGCGTCATCGGAGGGGTCCAATAGCTGGCCGCGTAGTCGACACGCAAGCCATACAACTGCCGCGAACGGCGCTCAAGTCGCGAGAGCAGCGGACGCATGACCGGGTACTGGTTACCGAAGTTGGCGAGAAAATCCAGGGTCTCGTGCGACTGGTTGGTATGGCTGTGCAGCGAGACGCCGGACCGGAAGCCTTGCGAGGCCTTCTTGTCGCGCCATAGGTACGAGATGGTCGATTGGGCCATTCCTGCTCCTCGATTCCGCGGACGAACTGGAAGCTCTGGAGCCAGTCTGCCTTGGCGACCATCAATGGAGGATGAACAGGATGCTAATAACTCTTCAATAAACAGCGGAGGGGGCGGCATGAATGCGTGGCCGAAAAGCTTTGCAATCTGGCAGGAAGGGCTGGCGCGAGCTATGGAATTAGCTGGAAGGTTTTCAATTCGGCGCGCAGCTTGGTGATTTGTATGGGCTTTACCAAGTAGGCATTGCAGCGGCAGAGGAGCGCGCCGGCGATGCTTTCGGTGTCGGTATAGGCCGTGGTCACGATGATTATGACGGGATTGTCAACCTGCGCTGCGGCCTCCATTTTGCGAATCTCACAGATCGCTTCCTGCCCATCCATCACGGGCATTCTGAGGTCCATGCAGATGAGGTCGTAGCACTGATGACTTCTCATGGCAATGCCGGCCATTTCCACGGCTTTTTTTCCGTCGGCGGCAAGGTCGCATAGTCCGTAGCGGCAAAGGAACTTTTGCAGCAGCATCTGGTGTGTTACATCGTCTTCGACAACCAGGCTCTTCATCGTCTTTCTCCGATTGATTCATGGCGCGCTGCAAGAAATTGATTGCATTGTAATTTGTATATCGGCGAATCTCGGGCTGGACTTGAATCAAGGGTGGAAGAAATGTGAGAAAAGTCCAAGAATGGCATAATTTGTGGAGATGAACGGAGCATTTCCTGGTGCTTTCACGGGTAGAGCAAAACCACGATTTCCATGCCCATTCAAAGTTGATATAAGGTGTCGATTTCTTAAGGAAATCAACACTTCAAGACTATAGCCCTGAGCACATTCACAGAAGCATAAATCCAACGAGAAGGGTTTTCCGTTCCCGCCCAAAGTTCCCTGCCGCGCGTGCGATTTCTTCCCTGCCCTGCCCAAGAACTTGAGTGCAGTCGAATTTGGCCGATAGAGAAGTAATGAACTTCTTGTCCGTGACCTGCTCGATTACCTTGCTTACGGAAGATGTCAGCCGGCGGCAGAGATGATAGTGGCCTGTTTTCTCGACTTCGGATTGCAGCCGCAAGCATTTGACGAAGAACTGCCTGTCCATCCGCGCGATGGAGGCAGCCTATGAAGCGATGGACGCTGGGCAGAAGGGTGTTTTTGATCTGCATCGGATTGGGAGCACTGGTAGTGATCCAGGGGACGCTCTCCCTGATGAACCTATACCGCACCCGCAACACCGTAAGCCGCCTCAACGACGATACGTTCGCCGCATTGTATTGGGCAGGCAAGCTGAAAGGGGTGGCCAAGGATCAGCGGATCGCCATTGTCTTCTATTTGAACTCGAGCAGCGACGCGGAGCTGACGAAGAATGAGAATCTGGTAGCGAAGGCCGAAGACGATCTGCGCACTATACGGGAACACTATCCCAAATTCGATCCCCGAGACCGGCAAGCGATTGCCACCAGCGCTCTGGAGCAGGCCAACTTCTACCAGGCGTGGCTGGAGATCAAGGCGTTGAAGCGGGCGGGCAAGAACAAAGAGGCACGACATATTTACGACACCAAGCTGATGGAGGCGACACTGGGGCGGCGGAAGATGGAGGATTTCCTGGCCACGATCGACCAGGAGCGGGGCCAGCGGCTGACGCATGATGCCCTCAAGGCGGTTTCCGTGGGAACTCCCGTGGTTTGGTCGATCTTGCTTCTGACAGTGGTACTGGTAACGGGAGTATCTTTCTGGTTCTCGGAATGGATTCAGCGCGCGACGCATCAACTTGAAGGGAAGACCGAGGAGCTTTCGGCCAGCAATGCATCCTTGGTCCGGGCGCTGGCGGAGCGTCAAAAGGGCCAGGAGGAGCTGCAGAAGAGCGAGGAGATGTTCCGCAGCATCTTCGAGGACAACGGCTCGGTGATGCTGTTGATCGAGATGTACAGCGGGATGATAGTTTCGGCAAACCGCGCCGCCGCGGAGTACTACGGATATACGCGGGAGCAGCTAGCGGGAATGGAGATCAGCCGCATCAACGTGCTGCCTCCCGAAGAAATCACAGCGCAGCGTCTGCGCGCGCTGCACGAAAAGCAAATCTGCTTCAACTTTCGTCATCGCCTTGCGAGTGGCGAAGAACGCGACGTAGAAGTCCGTTCTACGGCCATCGATCAGGGCGGCAAGACGATGCTGTTTTCCATCATCTCCGACGTCACCGAACGCAAGCGGAATGAATTTCTGCTGCAACAGGCGGCGGAGCGTCTTCGACTGGCAGCGCGGGCCGGGGGCGTAGGCATCTGGGATTACGATTTGGTGAATAGCCGGCTGGATTGGGACGAGCAGATGTTTCGCCTCTACGGCATCACGCGGGATGAGTTCAGCGGCGCCTACGAAGTATGGCAGTCTGGCCTTCACCCGGAGGATCGGCAGAGGGGGGATGAGGCGATTGCGGCTGCTATCCGCGGCGACCGGGATTTCGACACTGAATTCCGCGTGGTTTGGCCGGATGGGAGCCTCCACAACATTCGCGGCCTGGCTTTGGTGCAGCGGGATGATGCTGGCAAGGCCATCCACATCGTGGGCACGAATTGGGAGATCACCGCGCAGAAGCAGGCAGCGGAGGCGCTATTAAACAGTAATCGGCAGCTAGCGGAGGAAACCGAGCGGGTCAACCGGCTGGCCGCGGAGGCGCAACAGGCCAGCACCGCGAAGAGCGAGTTTCTGGCCAACATGAGCCACGAGATACGCACCCCGATGAATGGCGTGATCGGCATGACCGGGCTGTTGCTGGATACCAAACTGACGGCCGAGCAGCGCCGCTTTGCCACGATCGTGCGTGACAGCGGCGAATCGCTTTTGTCGCTGATCAACGACATACTGGATTTTTCCAAGATCGAGGCGAACCGGCTGGAACTGGAATCGGTGGAGTTCGAGTTGCAGAGCCTGCTGGACGTACTTGCAGCGACGGTAGCGGCCCAGGCCTATGCCAAGGGATTTGAGCTGCTGATGAGCGCCGAACCGGATGTGCCGACCCAGTTGCGGGGCGACCAGGGGCGTCTGAACCAGATTCTAACCAATCTGACGGGCAACGCGATCAAGTTCACGCAGAAGGGCGAAGTAGCGGTGCGGGTCTCTCTGGAAGAGGCGGGCGCGTCCGATTGCCTGCTGCGCTTTACCGTGCGCGACACAGGTATCGGGATTCCGGAAGATAAGCTGAGCCTGCTGTTCAAAAAATTCAGTCAAGTGGAAGCCTCGACGACACGCGTCTTTGGCGGCACCGGGTTGGGCCTGGCGATCAGCAAGCAACTGGCGGAGATGATGGGCGGCAGCATCGGCGTGAGGAGCGAACTGGGGCAGGGGTCGGAGTTCTGGTTCACGGTCCGGCTGGGCGTGGGGCATATGGCCGCGCAGACGCAGGATGAAGAACGGGCGATGGCCGGGCTGCGCGGGGCACGGGTGCTGATCGTGGATGACAACGCCGCCAGCTGCGAGCTGCTGACAACGCTGACGGCCTCGTGGGGGATGCGGTCAGAATCTGTCAAGGGCGGTTCCAGGGCGCTCAAAGCACTTCGCCGGGCGCACGATGAGCAGGATCCCTTCCGGGTTGCGGTGATCGATATGCAAATGCCGAGGATGAACGGCGAGGTTCTGGCACGCGCCATCCAACTTGATGAAAGCCTTGCGGATACGCGGATGGTGATCATGACGACGTTCAACGCGCGGCATGGCATACAGCAGAGCCCGGAGATAAGCTTCGCCGGTTGCCTCGCCAAACCGGTCCGCGGCAAAGAGCTGTTCAACACGCTTTCCCAAGTGCTGTCCGCCGCGGCCGGCTCCGAGCCGCGGTCTAGCCTGAACCCGGATAGGGGCGCACACGAACGGTTGCAGCCCTTCGCCGGGGTGAATGCGCGGATTTTGCTGGCCGAGGATAATGCCACCAACCAAAAGGTAGCGCTGGCGATTCTCAAGAAGCTGGGGCTGCGCGCCGACGCGGTGGCGAATGGCGCCGAGGCGCTGTTGGCGCTGGAGTCGATCCCTTACGACCTGGTGTTGATGGATGTGCGTATGCCGGAGATGGATGGCATCGAGGCGACCCGGCGGATCCGCGATCCGCAGTCGGCTGTTCTCAACCATAACTTGCCTATCCTGGCGATGACGGCAAACGCCCAGCATGCGGACTGGGTACTGTGCATGGAAGCAGGCATGAATGGTTTTGTGCCCAAACCGGTGTCGCCGGGGGATTTGCGGGAGGCGCTCGCAGAATGGTTTCACCCTGGAGAGGCCTCCAGCGCCATCGCGCCGGCACGGTGCCTTCCATCCCCGCCTGCCGAAGACGAGACGCCAGTCTTTGACCGTGCGGGATTATTGGAGCGGATGTCGGGAGACGAAGAGCTCGCCACAGAGATTCTGGATGTGTTTTTTGGAGATTTTCCACGCCAGATTCAAGTTTTGAAGGAGTATCTGGCAGCCGGAGATACTGCCGGAGCCGGGTTGCAAGCCCATTCGATCAAGGGCGCGGCGGCCAATATCGGGGGCGAACGGCTGCGCAAGGTGGCCTTGGAGATGGAAAAAGCAGCCGATGGCGGTGAGCTGGGCGCAGCGGCGGCGCGCATGGCCAGCCTGGAAGAGCAGTTTGTTCAGTTGGGAAAGAACTTGGAAGAGAAGTGGTTCGCCGATCACGTCCATCAAGTGGTCTGAAGGCTCCCCGGAGGTGCTGCAAAGCTGGTGCAGAGCGAGAAGGCCTTCCCGGCTAAAGCGGTTCACGGCCAAATTATTCATTAGAGATTCATACCCTTGCCGCGGGGGCACTTTTAGCAATACCCACACAAGCAAAGCAAGTTGGTTACAAAGCTGATAATTCTTCAGATTCCACCAAAATAACCAGATCGTGAACCGAAACCAAAGGCGCATGCGTTCATGTATACTGTTCTCTACCAAAATGCTATAGTCAAGGGCATCCGATGAAAGCGAATCTCCGCGATACCACCATCGACACGGTCTCCTCTTTGTGCCCGGAGTGCGGCAATCCGGCGCCTGCGGAGATCATTGATCGAGAAGGCAAGGTCTATCAGCGGTCCCTGTGTCCCTGCCATGCACCCACTGAAGCCTTGATTTTCTCCAACTCAGATTTGTACCGGAAACTGGAAGAATGGAACCGGCTGATCTTCCCGGAAGATCAGCATGCGGCGGCGCAACCGGTCAGCAACGGATGCTGTGATGTTGCCTCGGGCAGCGACAACGAGCCATGCCTGGCGGTCATCGACATCACCAATCGCTGCAACTTCAAGTGCCCGGTGTGTTTTGCCGAGGCCACTGGCGCAGGGGAGCACTATTCCCTTGATATTGAAGTAGTTACCAGGATGCTCCATTCGCTTTTGAACCGGCCGGTGCCCTGCCGCAGCGTGCAGTTCTCAGGCGGAGAACCGACCCTGCACCCGGAGTTCCCGAAGATCCTGAGCATTGCCCGCGATCTTGGTTTCACGCATATCCAGGTGGCTACCAACGGCAGCAAGTTCGTTGATCCGGAATACGCAAAGCTGTGCGAGGAATCTGGCCTGCACACGCTTTACCTGCAATTTGACGGCGTGAACGACGATGTTTATCTGAAGCTGCGCGGTCAGCGATTGCTGGACAAGAAGATCGCGGCAGTTGAGAGCATCAAGAAGACCAATATGCGGCTGGTCCTGGTGCCGACGATCATCAGCGGCGTCAACGTGGATCAGCTGGGGCCGATCTTCCAGTTCGCGCTGAAGCACAGCAGCCACGTGACCGGCATCAGCATTCAGCCAGCAGCGCACGTGGGCCGGATCGAGGTCGCGGACGGAGTTGCCGAGCCCTTCAACCTGGCCGCGATGGCGCGCGAGTTTGGCGAGCAGACGGGGCTGACCCGCTTCCCGGACGACTGGTTCCCGTTGAACTCGCTGACGCTGCTTTGCCGCGCGATTGACCGCGTCCGCCAGCAGACATCGCATCCGCCGGCCAGCGACGCCCACTGTTCCGTCGGCACCTTCTTTTACGTGGACGACGATAACAAGCCATTTTGCCTGAATAGTTTCTTTGATCTTGACCGCTTCCTGCGCAGCACGGCATCGGTAACGCCGTATGCCGAGCAGGGATTTTTTGAGCGCAAGATCTCGAAGATTCGCCAATTCGGAACTCTGTCGCAATGCCTTGATATGCGCAAGGCGCCTCCTGGACTTACCTTTCAGCGCCTGTTGCGCAGCATGGATGCGTGGGACGACAAGACCGAGGGAAGGTCCGAGGGCTGGACGCAGAGAGGCTTCAACGGCATCTTCGTCGCGGGAATGCACTTCATGGACGCCCATAGTTATAACCTGCGCCGTCTGAGCCGTTGCATCATCCAGTATGTCTCGACCGATGGACAACTGATTCCCTTCTGCAGTTACAACGCCGGCGCCCGGCTGCGCGAAGCCGAGGAACTGATTCGACTGGAAAACATAGCGCCAGAAGCAGGCGTCTAAACGAGTCACGGCAATTGCAGGGGACACGTCAATGCAAGTCAACTTGTTTTGCCCGCTACCAGGGCGATAGGACGCAAGTGATGGCGGAATCGTCGTTTCTCCCGGCAATGCAGTCTTTCTTCCGTGCGGCAGTTTCGAAGCGAATCGCCGCCTTTCTGCTGATTCCCAGCTTTGTATTCTTGCCGGCAAAGGCGCAGGTCGGCCTGCCCAGAACAGCCGTTTCGATTCCCACAGACCACAAGCTCGCGGCAAGCCTGGAAGCGGTCAGCCAGTGTCAATCCGCAGGCAAGCCGATTGTGCTGCCGCCGGTCCTCTTTCAGTTGGGCAGCGACGAAAGCCTCAGCGGCAGTTTTCAAGAGCAATCACAAGCTGTTGCGAGTATGCCAGCGACCTCGGAGGTTTGGCTGCGCGTGGTTGTGGCAGCAGGCTCGCTTACCGGCAAGGAATCTGAGAAGGAACTCAACGAACGGGTTGACACGTTTCTGAAAGCAGCGCCCCTTGCGGCACCCGCCGTGCGCGGGGTGATCGTCGAGGTCAACGAACCGCTAACGGCTCCCGATCAATTCGCCTTCGGGCTTTTGCGCCTGGCAGTGACCGCGAAGTCGAGCAAGGCCGGTCTGCGGCTTGCATTTGTTTTTGGCCCGGGGTTTATCGGCCAGCATGGCGAGATCGTGAAACGGCTTGCTACCTATGCGGATCTGCTGGGCGTCACTTACTCGCCGAGCTGGCGCGCGGATGCCGCATGGATAGCCGATCAGGCATTGAATAAACCGCTCATCCTCAAGCTGAACGCCGCGTCGTCGGCTGGTGCTACTCCGTATCTGGCAGCGGCGCTCGCCGCCTCCGGTAGTTCGGTCGAGATGGTCTGGCCTGATCCGCCGAATGCTCAGAGCGCCAACCAGATATGCGCGGCAAACAGTTTTTTGACGCATTCCATTACCGTGAATATGCTGCTGCTGAACCCTGCCGCTCTGCCGTTCACACTGGATGGCGCGGAAGGCAAAGAGATCTACTGGTTTGGCAGCGGACAGTCGCCGGACTTGGTGATTGTGGCGCGCGTGAAGGGAAATTCCGGCTCGCCAAAGACAGTCAGGCTTCAAGGGAACGCCGCGGCGCAATTCGAGGCGCAGTGGTTTGACCCAGCAACCGGCGCGCGGATTACTGCGGGCGAAGCTACGAAGACGGACAAGGGATGGATGCAAACCTCCATATGCAGCAGCGAGTATGCCCTGATTTCCATCCATAAATTGAGCGGCGCAGAGACGGCGAGTTATAGCACGGTGGAAGTCAAGAGCGGGGTTGACCTCACTGTCGATGAAGTGATTGCCCGCTGGCAGCAGTTCCGCGAAGCACAGAATCGGAAGCTGGACAACTATCAGTCTTCGAGCTTCATGAGCCTGCACTTTGAGAGCACCACGGTGACTTCCGCATTCGACATTTCGATGCAGCTCAAGCAGTTTTATGAGCGCGGCAAGCCGACGGAATTCGCGCAGACAGAGTTTTACGTCAACGGCGTAAAATTCAACAACAAATACGAATTTCCGCTGCCGCAGCTTGAGCCGGAAAAGGTTCTGAGTCAGCCTCTGGAACTGAAGCTCAACGAGCGCTACAGTTACAAGTTGCAGGGGACGGAAGAGGTCAACGGAGTTTTGTGTTATGTATTGAGTGTCGAGCCCAAAGTGCAGGACGAGACTCTCTATAGCGGGAAGATCTGGATTGACGGAGTTACTTTCCGCGAGGTGAAGCAGTCACTGAGTCAGCGTGGATTCAAGAGCAATGTGGTGGTCAACTCCGAGACCCAGAATTTCCAGTTAGTTTCTGACGGCAAGGGAAATCAGTACAATCTGCTGCAGTCTCTATCCGCGCAGCAGATGCTGAATGCCGCGGGACGCGATTTCGTGCTGCTACGGACGGTTCAGTATTCCAGTTACATCATCAACGCGCCGCAATTGAACGAGGCCCTCGCAGCCGAACATAACACGCAAGACCCGATGTACCGCGATACCGACAACGGGCTGCGCGAGCTGAAGAAGCAGGGCAGCGAGCGTGTACTAGTGGAAAAGAGCCAGAAGCGCATCACCTCGCTGGTGGCCGGCGCAATGTACGAAGGCACCTTCGATTTTCCCATTCCGATTGCGGGCATCAGCATTGCTGATTTCGATTACCGTCACACCGGAATGCAGCTATCGACTTTCTTTGCCGGACCTATTCTTGCTACTGACTTATCCAAGCAATATGGAACCAAGTACCGCCTGGCGGGGGATTTGGCGCTCTCCGCGCTGCCCGGCGAATACCGTACCTACACGGGCAATACCGAAGACACGGGTGGAGAGGTTTGGGCGTGGGAGCAAGATGCCGGGCTGCGAGGTTCGTGGCAGGCAACGACTCATCTGAGCCTGACCGCATCGACTTACCTCTCGTATAACATCTATCGCGGCACGAGCGATACCTCCAAAGAATATGTGCTTCCGCGCAACGGTGTAACTCTACAGCCGGGCGTTCAATTGAAGTTCGCCGACAAAGGCTATGTCTTCAGCGCTTCGGGAACAAGGGGCCAGCGCATTGCCTGGAGGCAGTTCGGATGCACAGGTACAACCCAGCCGCTGATTATGGACGGATGCTCCGCGACAGCGCAACCGCCGCAAGACGCCTATACACTCTACAACGCGGACTTCTACAAGGATTACTACTTCAAGAAATTCACCAAGGGCGGATGGGACTTCTCTTATTATGGTGGAGACCAGTTAGACCGGTTCTCTCGCTACTTCCCGTCCATCTTTTCTCAGGCGCGGCTGCACGGCATACCCAGCGGGACAGATACGTTCGACGCCATTGCGATGGGAAACGCGCACTACGGCTTTAACATGATGGACTTTGTCAAAGTCGAGGGAATGTACAGTTATGCGCGCGCACGCAACCTTTCCGAGTCCAGCCAATTCCGCAAGTTTGATGGCTTGGAGACAAACTTCAACGTGGCCGGGCCGATGGGCACATTAATACAAGGCACAGTTTCTTACGCTCTGGACGGCAACATACCAAGATACAATTCGCGCTGGGGATTTCTTATCATGATCTTCAAGCCGGCGCACTAATCGAGCTTATGAGTGAAATGAAAACAGCATTGGTGACTGGCTCCTCGGGGGTTCTGGGCGCTGCCATCGCAGCGGCGCTGGGGAGCGCGGGATTCCGCGTTGCCGCGCACTATCATCACGGGAAAGACGCCGCTGACAAGGTTGTAGAGAGCGTGATCGCAGAGGGTGGAGAAGCGCTGGCCGTGGAAGCTGACTTATCTCGCCAAGAGAGCGTAAAGCCGATGTTTGATCGCATCGAGCAGCGGTTCGGCCCGCTGGACTGTCTGGTGAACAACGCGGGAATCAATCGCGATGGACTGCTGGCCTTCATGTCCGAGGAGCAGTGGGACGAAGTGATCAGCACCAATCTGCGCAGCACTTTCTTATGCTCGCGGCTGGCCTTTCTAGGCATGATGCGCCAGCAGAGCGGAACCATCTGCAATATCGTCTCGCCCAGCGGAGTGCGCGGGCAGGCAGGCCAGTGCAACTATGCGTCATCCAAAGGAGGCATGATCGCCTTCACCAAGGCGCTCTCCCGCGAAGCCGGGCGATTCAACATTCGCGTCAACGCCGTTTGCCCAGGCGTGATTCCCAGCCCCATGTCCGCCAAATACATCGAGAAAGACGAGAAGCGGCTGCTCACAGAAATACCGCTGGGACGCTTCGGCAGGCCGGAAGAGGTTGCTTCGCTGGTTGCGTTTTTGGCTTCTCCTGAAGCAAGTTACATCACCGGACAAGTAATCGCCGTGGATGGCGGATTGATGTAATCTTGGGTCAACGGAGAGGGATGGCGGGATGAGGGATTCCGGTTGCTGGACGATCAAGGATTATGTTTACCGCCCGTGTCCCCAACCGGCGCGGGAGTTCAGCTTTGCGGTCTCACCGCACAATCACACCGAGCATTCGATTGAGAAATTATCCTCGCTGAATGAGGTGGTGAAGTTATGGTTCATGAGGCCATTTCGAGGAATTCTGCAATCAGCCTTCGGATTGGCGCATATTCCTGATCTGAATTATTCCGATATCTACTACCGGCCTCCGCATTCTGTTGAGGACGTGTTTCTGATGGAGCAGGCCAGCGCCGCGCCGCTTGGTTTCGACGGCATTCATGTGGGAATTACTGACCACGACGAAGTTGCCGGCAGTGTCGAACTCAATAGCAAGCGGCCCGAAGATGCGCACCGCAATCCTCTCGGCGAAGAGCTTTCCATTCGCTTTCAGGACTATCTTTTTCATCTAGGAATTACCGGGTTGCCCGAGACCGGCCTTCAGAAAATTCATGCCAGCCTTCAATCGGCAGCCCGCGCGAATCGGCTGAACGATCTATTCGAAATTCTGCGTGCCAGCGATTGTCTGGTAGTCTTCAACCACCCTCTTGTTCCCTGGGGCAAGGACGGGGTGCGGAAGATTCCAGCGGAAGAACTTTTGCATCAATACGGCTGGGCGATTCACGCGCTCGAATACAACGGGATGCGCAGCCGGGAGGAAAACGATCGCGTTCTGCAGTTGGCGCAGACCGTGCGCAAGCCGGTGGTCGGCGGCGGGGACAGCCACCTGCTGCTGGCCAGTTCGGTACTCTCGCTCTCACAGGCGCGCAGCTATGCGGAGTTTGCGGCGGAGGTCAAGGAGGGCCGTGCCGTGCCCCTCATCACGCCAATGTTTTTTGCACCCATGGACTGGAAAATCACTCTGCGCGTGCTTTATTTCGTCGCCCACTATCGGGAGATTGGATATTTCCGGGGTCAGCCGGTGCGCGATTTGCTCGACGGCAGAATCGTGCTTCTCGACCCCGTCGGCTTAACTTGCCGCGGATTTCTGGGCTTGACCGCGGCCCTTGGCCTGATGCGGTGATTCAGTGCTATACTGGAGCCATTAGAGCCATGGCCAACGTTAAGGAACAACTAAAGACGATCATTATTCGCAGCCTGCGAATCCGGGATTTGACCCCGGAAGAGTTGCGCGACGATCAACCACTGCTTGGCGGCGATTTGGAGATCGACTCGATCGATATCCTTCAGCTCATCCTTGAGATTGAGCGGCATTTCGGCATCAAGCTGGTTGAAGGCGAGTTCGACGAAAACGCATGGGGAAGCATCGATCAATTAGCGGCAACTATAGAAGCCAAGATCGCGGCGCGGACCTAACCTCACACTCCATGAGGAGGTTTCTCCATGCCGGCCTGCGATAAGAAAAAACCCGTTCGTGTATTGCTGGTAGAAGCGAATAACATGAATAAGTGGGTGGGGACGACCATGCCTTATGAGATGCATGTGGCCCCGCTGGGCCTGATGTATCTCGCGTCTTATGCTCGGGCAGCCATGCCGGAGATTGAGTTCCGCATTGTTGAGTCTTCCTTGTCGTGCCCTGACGATGAGCGATTCACTCGCATCCTGAACG
>JBEKDX010000021.1:0-21600 GCA_050014135.1 Occallatibacter sp. | reverse complement strand
GGCTGGCCGAACTGGTAAATATCGGCACGCTGCTGGCCTTCACCATCGTCTGCGCTGGCGTCTGGATCCTGCGTGTACGGCACCCAGACCTGCATCGGCCCTTCAAGACTCCCCTGGTGCCGCTAGTACCCATTCTGGGCATTCTCTCGGCCGTTTACCTGATGTACAACCTTCCGCTGATTACGTGGATGGTGATGGTTGGCTGGCTGCTGGTCGGGCTCGTGATCTACTTCGGCTACTCGATTCGCCACAGCAAGGTGCAGAAGCTGCCCGTGGCGCAGGAAGGCGACTGATTTGGCCGCCGCTCTGCGGGATTGCGGATCGGCGAGTTGGCAGATGCCGGCGATAGGCTCACTGGGTTGTTTCCCACCTTGACCGGGAAAGCCGGTTCCTGCTCAAATCGGAACGTGCGGCGTTCTTCGGTGGATGGAAACGCGGCGATTCCAGGGTTTCTTGCTGCAAGATCATGTTAGGGAACTCGACCGGGGGAGGAGACCATCGGCACGCGGATGCGAATGGGCGATTTGCTGATCCAGGCAAATCTGGTCAGCGAGAAGAATGTCGCCGCGGCGCTGGAGCGTCAGGCGCTCGTTGGCGGGCGTCTAGGCGACAATCTGGTGACGCTGGAAGCGATCGACCAGCGGAAGCTTGAGGCCTTTCTGAAGCGGATTCCCGCCGAGCCGGCCGATATTGCGGCCACGGGAATCGACGAGGTCGAACTGCTGAGCCTGTTGATGAAGCTGATCTACACGGGTCGGCTTTCGACGATCCGCGACTTCATCGATGCCATCAAGCTGCCTTACCACATCGTCTCCGAACTGGTGCGGATGGCCGTGGACCGGCAACTGCTGCGCGCGCTGGGGATTCGCTCCGCCGGCAGCCCGATCGATATGGGCTACGCCTTCACCGAAGAGGGCAAACGCTGGCTCGATGGAGCGGCTGCACTATGTGGGACCCGCGCCGGTTACGCTCAAGGAATTCACCTACCAGGTGAGCCTGCAAAAACTGACCAACGAGCTGGTGACCTTCGAGCGCATTCGCAAGGCGCTGGGCGATCTGACCTTCGATGTCAGCATCCTCGAACAGACCGGCCCGGCGTTGAACTCGGGGCGGGCGATGCTGCTTTACGGTCCGCCCGGCAACGGCAAGACCTCCTTCGCGTACTCTCTGGGTAGCGTCTACAGCGATGTGATCTACGTGCCCTATGCGATCACCATCGATGGCCAGATCATCTGCTTTCACGACCCCAGCATTCATCTCACGGTCAGTCCCACGGTCCTGAGCGAGCAAGAGAGCCTCTCGTTTGTCCGGGCCGAGGAGTATGACGAGCGCTGGGTTCCTTGCAGGAGGCCGTTCGTCTCCACCGGCGGCGAATTGACCTTGGAGATGCTGGACCTGCGCTATGACCCCACAGGCCACTTCTACGAGGCGCCCCTGCACATGAAGGCGCTGGGAGGCTGCTTCGTCATCGACGACTTCGGCCGCCAGTTGGTTAGCCCCAAAAGCCTGCTCAACCGCTGGATTGTGCCGCTGGAAAACCGCGTCGACTATCTGAAGCTGCATACCGGAAAGAGCTTCAGCATTCCCTTCGAGGAGCTGGTGATTTTTTCCACTAACCTGGAGCCGGAGGAACTGATGGACCCGGCCTTCCTGCGCCGCCTCCCGTACAAGATCCAGGTTGGATCGCCGAGCCGGGAGAATTACCGGCGCATCTTTGAAAATGAATGCGCGAAGCAGGGAATGACGCTGTCTGACGAAGTCTTCGGCGCGATTGCGTACAAACTCAAAGAGGAAAAGGGGCTGGATTTTGCGGCGTATCAGCCGAGGTTCATCGTCGATCAGGTAGTGGCGGCTTGCCGTTTCATGGGCGAAGCGCCGCACTTCGAGCCGCGCTATATTGAATATGCTCTGAATAATCTGAAAGTGAAGCGGAATGCGGTGTGAGGGTATGAGGGAAACAATAAAAAGCTGTAGATATGAGTATTGCGAAGGACTGTAGTTATTGATATCGCGAAGGACTATAGATATAGATATCCCACCTTAGGCACAAAAAACGTGCCGAAGGTGGGGCACCCAAGGTTGGTCAGAGGGCGGTTTCGCCGCGCTCGTCGTTGCGGATGCGTATGGCGTCATCGACGTGGCTGATGAAGATCTTACCGTCGCCGATGCGGCCGGTGCGGGCCGAGCCGATGATGGCTTGCACGGTCTTCTCCTTCAACTCGTCGCTGACCACCAGCTCGATCTTGACCTTGGGAAGAAGATCGACCGTGTATTCACGGCCGCGATAGAACTCGGTGTGACCCTTTTGACGGCCATGGCCGCGTGCTTCCAGAATCGTCATGCCCTCGATGCCTGCCTCGAGCAGCGCATCCTTGACCGCGTCCAGCTTGGAGGGCTGGAGAACCGCTTCAATTTTGACCATACTCACATTCCTCGTTTGACAGCGTTACAGACGGGAGGGCTGGTTGAGCCGGTCCTCCCGAATTGTTGGCAGCGCGGCTATTTGTTCCTGCACTTTTTTGCGCCGTCCCTACGGGACTTCGCAACAAATTTGTGGAATCCCTTTTCCCCACGCCGAAGCGCGGGGCTAACCAACACTGCGCCTCCGGTGCGTTTGTGCTGACATTCCTTATGCAACCTTCAACAGGGCCGCATCTTTTCAAAGAGTGAAAAATTCTGCTTACGAGTTCAGGTCGTAGCCTTCTTCGCCATGCTGCGAGAGATCGAGGCCTTCGGCTTCTTCCTCAGGCGAGACGCGCAGTCCGACGAGTTTGTCTACGATGAACAGCAACAGCAAGGTTCCGGCAATGGAGATGACCCAGGCAATCGCGACGCCTGCGGCCTGATTGAGCAATTGGCCCCAGTGGCCGTCGATGGCGCCAGAGGGAAGGGGGTTGCCGGCGGCATCCTTGAAGACCGGGTTGATGACGCTGGCGGCAAAGAGGCCGGTGAGCAGCGCGCCGAGTGTTCCGCCGGCTCCATGCACGCCGAAGGCGTCCAGCGAGTCGTCGTAGCCGAAGAAGCTTTTGACGATGAAGACCATGAAGAAGCAGACGACGCCGGCTATGAGGCCGATGGCGAGAGCGCTCATGGGCTGAACAAAGCCGGAGGCTGGGGTGATGGCGACCAGTCCGGCGACAGCGCCGGAGATTGCGCCGAGAGCGGTGGGCTTGCCGTTGTGAATCCACTCGGCGATAGACCAGCCGATGGCGGCGGCGGCGGCGGCAAAGTGAGTGTTGATGAAGGCGCTGGTGGCCAAGGGGCTTGCGGCCAGCGCGCTACCCGCGTTGAAGCCGAACCAGCCGACCCACAGCAGACAGGCGCCGATGAAGCTGAGCACCATCGAGTGTGGCGCCATCTTGGTGTACGGGAAGCCGACGCGTTTGCCCAGGTAAAGACAGCAGACCAGCGCCGAGACGCCGCTGGTGATGTGGACGACGGTGCCTCCGGCAAAATCGAAGCTGGGGAAGTGGGCGTGAATATTGGCGGAGTTGAGCAATCCGTCAACGCCCCAGACCATGTGGGCCATTGGGCAATAGACGACAATCGACCAGAGCGAGAGGAAAATGGCCATCGAGCTGAACTTCATGCGCTCGGCAAATGCGCCGGTGATCAAGGCCGGCGTGATGATGGCGAACATCAACTGATAGACCATGAAGGTCTGCTCGGGGATGGTGGCGGCGTAGTCGGCATTGGGAGTGAGTGTGACGCCCTTCAGGAAGAGGTGCTCGAAGTTGCCGATGAAAGCGTTGCCGTGGCCAAAGGCGAGCGAGTAGCCGCAGACGGCCCATATGATGGTGACCAAGCCCATCATGGCGAAGCTCTGCATCATGGTGCCAAGGATGTTCTTCTTGCGAACCAGGCCGCCGTAAAAGAGCGCCAGTCCGGGTCCGGTCATCAGCAGGACCAGGGCTGCCGAGACCAGCATCCAGGCATTATCACCCGCCGACTGAGCGTTGGCGCTGGCCGTTTGCGCGGCTTTCACGGCCTGCTGGAGGGCGGTGATCTGGGCTTGCGTAGAAGCCTGCGAGTCCGGGGCGGCCTGAGCAAGAGTCAGCGCCGGGATTCCCAGGACGGCAGACAGGAAGAGCACTTTGATTCCACAACGATCCATTTGTTATCACTCCCAAGAAGATTCAGAGATCCAAAGCCATGCGATGAGGCGGGAGACCGGCCGCCATTCCAGATGCAGCAAAGAAAGACACGCTCGGCAGATATGAGCCAGCGCAAAGCCAGGCCGCTGGCGCGGAAATTTAGATACAACCCAGACGCAGTGCTCGCCAGCCAATGAGTGGATGACGAAGGCACAACCTATGCGCGATTCTCTACAGAAAATCGTAGAGTCAAGCGCGTAAGGAACCAATGAAGATTTTGCTAAAAAGCTATAGAAAAGCAGGGAAGAGGGAAAATCACTATGGCTATTTGATTATCTCTGTATTAAATGTTTTTGCCAATCAGGTGAAATACAGGCGCTCGCACTGGGGGAAGTTGGTGGTATCCCACCCTAGCCGCAAAAACAAGAACGCGGCGAGGGTGGGGCACCCATGCCTAGTGGTATCCCACCCTTTCGCAGAAACCGCGAAAGGATGGGGCACGGAGAAATCGTTGGTCATAGGGCGGATTCGCCGCGCTCGTCGTTGCGGATGCGTATGGCGTCATCGATTTGGCTGATGAAGATTTTTCCGTCGCCGATGTGGCCGGTACGGGCGACGCCGAGGATGGCCTGGATGACCTTCTCTTTCATCGCGTCGCTGACGACCATCTCCAGCTTGACCTTGGGGAGAAGATCGACCGAGTATTCGCGGCCGCGATAAAACTCGGTGTGGCCTTTTTGGCGGCCATGGCCGCGGGCTTCCAGAATGGTGATTCCCTCGATGCCGGCTTCGATCAGGGCTTCCTTGACTGCGTCCAGCTTGGCGGGCTGGATAACTGCTTCGATCTTGAGCATTGCAAATTCCTCGCTTGAAAAGTTTACATCAGTGAGGTGGTTCGGGGGCATAGTGTCCCAAATCCCAAAGTTTGTGGTCTCCCATCCATTTCACAAAGAGCGTGAAATGGATGGGGCACCCATCTATTGTTGCTTGTTCATTTCTGCCGTAACTCGACGCGGCGAGTCTGGCTGCTCAGAATGACAAACCAAAAACTTATGAGTTGAGGTCGTAGCCTTCTTCACCGTGCTGGGAGAGATCGAGACCGGCGGCTTCGTCGCTGGAGGAGAGGCGCAGGCCCATAGTCTTGTCCACCAGGAAGAGCAGCGCAAGAGTTCCCGCGATGGCCAGTGCCCAGCCGATGCCCATGCCAGCGGCCTGATTGAGAATCTGATGCCAGTTTCCGTCGATGGCTCCGGCGGCGATGGGGTTGCTGGCGGCGTCCTTGCCGAAGACGGCGTTGATGGCTCCGCAGGCAAAGAGCCCGGTGAGCAGCGCGCCCATGGTTCCTCCCACGCCATGCACGCCAAAGGCGTCGAGCGAATCGTCGTAGCCGAAGAATCGTTTTACTCGGAAGACCATGAGGCAGCAGACGATGCCGGCGATGGCGCCAATGGCGAGAGCCGACATGGGTTGGACGAAGCCGGAGGCCTGGGTGATGGTGGCCAGACCTGCGACCGCGCCGGAGATGGCGCCAAGTGCGGTGGGCTTGCCGTTCTGCAGCCACTCGGTGACGACCCAGGTAATGGCGGCGGCAGCGGCGGCAAATTGGGTGTTGACAAAGGCGCTGGTGGCCAGCGGACCGGCGTTGAGGGCGCTGCCGGCGTTGAAGCCGAACCAGCCCACCCAGAGCATGGCCGCGCCGATGAAGCTGAGCACCATGGAGTGGGGTGGCATATCGTCATGCGGGTAGCCGGCGCGCTTGCCCAGATAGAGGCAGCAGACCAGCGCCGAGACGCCGCTGATGACGTGGACGACCGTGCCGCCGGCAAAGTCGAAGACCGGCCAGCGGGCGGCGCTGTTCGAGTAGTTCATGATGCCGCCGACGCCCCAGATCATATGCGCCATGGGGCAGTAGACGACCAGTGACCAGAGGGTGAGGAAGACCGCCATTGAGCTGAATTTGACACGCTCGGCGAAGGCTCCGGTGATCAAGGCCGGGGTGATGATGGCGAACATCAGTTGATAGACCATGAAGGTCTGTTCGGGGATAGTGGGTCCGTAGTTGGGATTGGGAGTCAAACCGACGCCGCGCAGGAAGAGATTGTGAAAGCCTCCGATGAATCCGTTGCCGGGGCCGAATGCGAGCGAGTACCCGACGACGGCCCACAGCACGGTGATCAGACCCATCATCGCGAAGCTCTGCATCATGGTGCCGAGGATGTTTTTGCGGCGGACCAAGCCTCCATAGAAGAGGGTCAGGCCGGGAGCGGTCATCATCAGGACCAAGGCCGCGGAGACCAGCATCCAGGCGTTGTCGCCCGAGGACTGGGCATTTTGCACGGCCTGCTGAAGAGCGGCAATCTGAGCTTGGGTGGCGGGGGCCTGCGCAGCGGGAAGAGCTGGTTGCGCGAGAGCCAGGGCAGGGACTCCCAGCGCGGCAGAGAAGGAAAGCAGTTTGATGGCGCGACAACACATTCGGTTCCACTCCTGAAAACACGATGGACAATTAGCTATGCACTGAGGCGGAGACCGGGCGACAATCCGGATGATGAGCAACGCCAGAATATGCATTCGCTGCGTTCACCGGAGCGCCATCGGCCTGACCTTTTGTGGATGGTTCTATCGGCAAATGTATAGATTTCCGTATAAGGAACTCATGAGGATTTCTCAAATAATCGGCAGCAAGGGCAACATATGGTGAAAATACTATGGAATTCTCACTATTGTCGTGCTTATGCGGAGTCTCTCTTTGACAGAGCCATTTCCCATGCGTAAGCCATCGCGATCAAAGCGAAGCAGGATACGAAGAAGTGCAGGCTGCGGCAGAGAGCTAAAGTGACCATCCGGCATTTGGGAAAGTGGAGGTATAGTAGACCTATGGCGGTTGCGGCAGAACAGGATCGGTATCTATTCGGAGCGTTGGACAGCAGCGCGGAGCTTCGCGCCAAGCTGCAAGAAGTGAACTACGGCTATGAGCAGCCGGAGGGCGTCTTGCTGACCTCGATGGATTATGCGGTGAACTGGATCCGCAAGAACTCAATCTGGCCGATGACCTTTGGACTGGCCTGCTGCGCCATCGAGATGATGTCTACCGGCGCGGCTCGATTCGATATAGCGCGCTTTGGCGCCGAGGTCTTCCGGCCATCGCCGCGGCAGAGCGACCTGATGGTGGTTGCGGGGCGGGTTTCGCAGAAGATGGCGCCGGTCTTGCGCCGGCTCTACGATCAGATGCCGGAGCCGAAGTGGGTGATTTCGATGGGAGCCTGCGCCACCTCGGGAGGTGTGTTCAACAATTATGCGGTGGTGCAAGGCGTCAACACGGTGGTTCCCGTGGATGTTTATGTTCCTGGTTGTCCGCCGCGCCCGGAGCAACTGATCTACGCAATTACGCTTCTGCAAGAGAAGATTCAGCGGGAGCAGCGCAGCCTGCGGAAGACGCTGAATCTTGTCTGAGGCGGCGGCGCGGGGTTTTGGAGGTTGCAAGGGAAATAGCTGTGCGGGGCAAAGGGCGGGCGAGCATCAACAAAAAATCTGCTCTTGCGCACAAAGCACGTTATGGTAATATTGTGCCGTATGTGATTCTGCTGTATCACCGTTTTGACGGTGCGTATGTGCTATATGTCCGGGAATGGCACGCATAGGCAAACCATTTCATCGAGTATTTCAAACTGATTGTGGAGGAGAACACATGTATTCGAAGATGTTGAAGTCCGTTTCTCTAGCTCTGGCTGTAGCTGCTCTCGTTTTCTTGCCCACGGGATGCCAGAAAGCTCCGCCGGTGACGTTGTCGGCCGTGGCTGCCCCCCCCGCCATATTCCCCGGCGAACCGGTCACAGTGACCGCTACGCCTGGATCGCTGGACACCAACAACAAAAAGCTGAGCGTGCTCTACACCTGGTCGGGAACCGGCGTGACGGGCAACGGTCAGACGGCCACCGTGGCCACCTCGGCGCTAGCGCCGGGCAGCTATACGGTGAAGGCGGAAGTGAAGGAAGGCAAGGCAGGCAAGGAAGGCCTGAAGCCGGGTCAGTCTGCCGATGCCTCTGCGAGCTTTACGGTGAAGGAGTTTGAGCCGCCGACGATCAGTTGCTCGGCCAGTCCCAGCAACCTGAAGCCGGGAGACGGCAGCACGGTGACCGCGGTTGGCGTCAGCCCGCAGAATCGTCCGCTGACCTACACATTTGCGGCCTCCGCCGGCTCGATCAGCGGCAGCGGCGCTACGGCAGCCTTCTCTTCGGCCGGCGCGCCGACCGGCGATGTGGGGATCACCTGCAACGTGGCCGACGACAAGGGCCACACAGCAACCGCAAGCACCAGCGTGACGATCACCAAGCCTTATGTGGCTCCGGTACCTCACACCCAGGCGCTGGCCACAATCAGCTACGGCAAGGACGCGAAGCGTCCGAGCCGCGCGGATAACGAAGCCAAGGCGGTTCTGGACGAGATCGCGCTCGATCTGCAGAAGCAGCCGGATGCCAAGCTGGTGGTAGTGGGCGAGGCCAATGCCAAGGAACAGGCCAAGACCGCCAAGGAAAAGGCATTCGCTCTGAAGCACAAGCACGCCAAGGTTGTGGATCTGGCCGCCGAGCGCGCCGTCAACGTCAAGGACTATCTGGTTACCGAGAAGGGCATTGACGCCTCTCGCATCAGCGTAGCCACGGGCACGGCAGACGCGCAGCAGGTGGAAAACTACTTGGTTCCCGCTGGAGCGAACTTTGCCGCCGATGTGGCTGGGACCACCCCCGTGGACGAGACCGTGGTGAAGCCCGAGGTACGCAAGCCTCTGCCCACCAAGGCTGCTCACAAGAAGGCCGCCATGAAGATGTAGTCTGAACACGCCTCTTGCGGCAGGCCTTTCGCTCTGCCGCAAAGGGTGCAATTTCTTCTGCAATCGAGAGAGGCTGACCGGTCATCCGGCCAGCCTCTTGGCTTTTTTGCCTTGCGGCCCCTACTGCACGGCGAGATTAACTGTGCCCGTAGCCGTGATACCGCCTGAGATGCCGGTTACGGTGATGGTATAAGCTCCTGCCGTGGTGCCGGGAATACTGGCGGGGGTATTGCAAACATTACCGCCGCCGCAGCAGCAGGCCATCACGCCGCCGGAGAGAGCGACGAGCAGCGCGATCACTCCCAGCATTATCCGCCAATTGCGCCGCCGTCCCGGAATGCCAAACAACAGCACGCAAGCCAGAACCCCTCCGCCCCCGGCAACCCAGGGAACTCCGAGCGGCGCACGGCTCTCCGCATTGCAGGCGCCGCCGTTGACGGGCGCTGTGGTGGAGATGGTGAGGGTGGCTGTTCCGGCCGCCGCGCCGGTAATGCTTACCGGAGTGGTTGAGCCGAAGCTGAGTGTGGGCAGATGCACGGCTCCGGCGGGGCTGGTGGCGATCACCGCGCTCAGCGCCACGCTGCCGGTGAAGCCATTGGCCGGTGTAATCGTGACCGTCGAGGTGTTCCCAGTGGTTGCTCCGGGAGCCACACTGACCGTCGCCCCGCCGATGGTGAAGGAAGGCGGAGCCAAGTTGATAATGTAAGTCGCACTGGCAACGGCGCTGTTATTGTACCCCGGAGCTATTGCAATTGCATGGATTGTTTCAGTAGACGATACCGTGATCTTGCCAGAATAGGCGGTCGAGCTGGTTGTTGGCGTAGAGACCCCACCAGTGGTGTAGTAAATAATAGCGGCATTCGTTGCATCATCGATGGTCAATGGCTGTGTCGCTGTATAGGTGCCGGATACTACACTGAGTATCGGTGTTGCAACTGTCTATGCGTAGGCTATTGGTGGCTGATATACCCAAAGGTCATTGAGTGAGAAGTTCTCATAGCCAGCATTGTCGAAATTGACGAACTCTCCTCCAAATAGCCACAGATTGCCGCAGATTTCCAGCTTGAACTGCTGTTGGGTTGATCGCAGATTACAGAAATATACTCATCTGGAAGTTGCGAGGAGTGTAGGTTTGCCGCACAAACACGAGCCGTGACGGCCGTCACGTTTCTCTTAGATCAATCAGCAAGGAAGCTCCATTTTGTCAGCGATGCGGAGGTGTGCAGGCGAGGATGCGCGTTACACCGATAGCTTCAGGCGAGTATCATGAGCGTGTGGCCCTGACTGAGCATTGATCACTGTCCACAGACCACTGTCACCAAGGAAGAATCCCGCGCGTGAAACCCGATATGAGAGTGTCGCTGGCTGGCCTGGAGCTGGCCAGCCCGATCATCGCCGCCAGCGGCACCTTTGGCTACGGCATCGAGTTTGAAGACATCGTCTCTCTGGAGCGAATCGGCGGATTCGTCACCAAGGGCATCTCGCTGGAGCCAATCGCCGGCCACGCCGCGCCGCGCCTCATCCAAACCGCGGCTGGGATGCTGAACGCAATCGGACTGCAGAATGTGGGCGTCGATGAGTTCATCAGCCGCAAGCTGCCTCCGCTCAAACGCTACCCGCGCTGCAATGTCTTCGTCAACGTCTTCGGCTACAAGGTGGGCGAGTACGTCGCGGTGATCGAACGGCTCAACCAAGCTGAAGGCATTGCGGCTTACGAATTGAATGTCTCCTGTCCCAATGTCCTCACCGGCGGCATGGCCTTCGGCTCCGATCCCAGTGAGCTGGAGTATCTGGTCCACCGCGCCCGGGCCGCAACCAAACGACCGCTGATCGTCAAGCTCTCGCCCAACGTGACCTCGATTGCGCGGATGGCCAAGATCGCCGCCGATGGCGGAGCGGACGCGGTCAGCCTGACGAATACATTTTTGGCGATCTCGATCGACGTTGAAACGCGCCGTCCGCGCCTCAGCAACATTACCGGCGGCCTCTCCGGCCCGGCCATCAAGCCCATCGCCCTGCGCATGGTCTATGAGACGGCCAAGGCGGTTTCCATTCCCATCCTCGGCATGGGCGGCATCACAACTCCGGAGGATGCGGTCGAGTATCTGCTGGCCGGCGCTACAGCCGTACAGGTGGGCACGGCGAGCTACGCCGACCCTCGCGCCGTTGCGCGGATCGCCAAGGGACTAGAGTCCTGGTGCCGCAGCCACGGCGTCGAAAAGGTGGCTAGTTTAACTGGAGCGCTCGATATTTCCTGATTTGCCCTTTTCCTGCGAACCTGTTGCAAATTATTCTTCTGGCCATGGCACGAAAAAATTACGGCGAGATCATTCGGACGCCCCTACGGGGCTTTGGCTTGTACTGGCGACCTTTCCCAGGATTCCGCTTCGCTTCATCCTGGGCTATTATCGACGGCCCCTCCGGGGCCAAATCATTGCCTTGCATTAGAGTTTCGCAATAGGCTCCTGATTCGCGATTTTTTGATTTGCGATAGTGTTGGGCTGGGGGAAGCCATCATGCACATTGTCTTTGCCGCTTCGGAGTGCGTTCCGTTTGCCAAGACCGGCGGGTTGGCGGACGTGGTGGGAGCGCTGGGGCCGGAGCTGGTCAAGCTGGGGCACGAGGTTACAGTCTACCTGCCGCTCTACGCGGTGGTGCGGCGGCAACTGCCCAGCGAGTTGACCTACGCGGTGCGGTCGATCACGATTCCCTTTCAGTATTACAACCGCTTCGCGGGCATCGTGGATGGCGGCAAGCTGGGCGGGGCGCAGGTCTACTTTGTGGATTGCCCGGAGCTCTTTGACCGGCAGGGGCTGTATGGAACGGCGATGGGCGAATATCCGGACAACGCCGAGCGCTTTGCGTTGTATTGCCGAGCGGTGCTCGAGGCGACCAAGCAATTGGGAGCGCCGGAGGTCTTTCATGTGCATGACTGGCAGGCGGCGCTGATTCCTGTTTATCTGCGGACGGTCTACGCGAACGACCCAGTGCTGGGCCGCGCCGGAGTGGTGCTGACGATTCACAACGCCGCTTATCAGGGCGCGTTTCCGCCGCCGACCACTGAGCGGCTGCTCTTTCCGTGGGAGATTTTTACGCTCGACAAGGTGGAGCACTACGACCGCTTCAACTTCCTCAAGGGCGGGCTGGTCTACTCCGATCTTCTGACTACGGTGAGTCGGAAATATGCTGAGGAGATTCAGACGGCGGAGTTCGGCGAAGGATTGGACAGCGTGCTGCGCGGGCGGACGGCTGACCTGCGGGGAATTCTGAATGGCGTGGATTACGGGCAATGGAACCCCGAAACGGATCGGTACTTGGCGGCGCACTACTCGCCGGAGAATTTGGCCGGGAAGCGCGAGTGCCGCGCGGATCTGCTGGCTGCCTTCGGATTGGAGCTGGTGGATGATGCGACGCCGGTGATTGGCATTGTCTCGCGCTTTGCCGCGCAGAAGGGCTTTGACCTGGTGGAGCAGATCGCCGGGCGGTTGTCGGAGCTGGATGTGGCTGTGGTGGCGCTGGGCGCGGGCGCGGCGTCCTACGAAAAGTTCTTCCGCGATTGGGCATTCTGGAACAAGGCGAATGTGGCTGTGCGCATCGGCTATGACAACGCGTTGGCGCACAAGATCGAGGCAGGCTCGGATATCTTTCTGATGCCGTCGCTCTATGAGCCGTGCGGGCTGAACCAGATTTACTCGCTCAAGTACGGCACGGCGCCAGTGGTGCGGGCGACCGGCGGGCTGGACGATACCATCGAGGAGTGGAACCCGGAGCAGGGAAGCGGGACGGGCTTCAAATTCAAAGGCGTGAGCGCAGGGGCGTTGCAGGCGGCGATTGACCGCGCGCTGGCGGCCTTCGAGGACAAGGCTGGCTGGCAAAAGTTGATGCTGAACGGAATGGCGCGGAATTACAGTTGGGAGCAGCCGGCGCGGGAGTACGCGACGGTGTATGAAGAAGCGGTGCGCAGACGGGCCTGACACCGACTGAACGCACGGTCTCCACTAACGGGAAATCAATTCATAAGAAATGGGAGAAGGAATTCATGTGCAAATCCATCCTGAACGGTCAACGAACTTTAAGAAACTCATCCGGTGCGATGTATTTCTTTTTGACTCTGGGGCTGTTGATCTGTTTTCCCGTCCCGTCGCTTGCCGCTACTGAAGCGAAGCCGGATTTCGGGCCGAATGTGGTGGTTTTCGATCCATCGATGCCCGCGGCGGCGATTCAACAGCAGATTGACAAGGTCTACGCCGTCCAGCAAAGAAATGAGTTCGGAGCCCAGCGCAACGCCTTCCTCTTTCTTCCTGGCGAGTACCACGTGGATGTGCCGGTCGGCTTCTATACCGAAGTGATCGGATTGGGCGCGACGCCGGACATCGTTCACATCACGGGCAATGTTCATGCCGATGGCGAGGGACGGGATCACAACGCCACGGGAATCTTCTGGCGAGCGGTTGAGGGATTTTCCGTGTCACCAACGGGCGGCACAATGCAATGGGCAGTTTCGCAGGCGGCGCCATTCCGGCGGATGCACATTCGCGGCAGCCTCGTTTTGCATCAGAATCGGGGATGGGCGAGCGGCGGATGGATGTCGGACTCGCTGGTGGACGGCAACGTGGACGCGGGGCCGCAGCAGCAGTGGATTTCGCGCAACAGCGAATGGGGCAGTTGGACGGGGTCGAACTGGAATATGGTCTTCGTTGGCGTTCCGCAAGCGCCTGCCGGGGATTGGCCCAAACCGCCATTCACCAAGATCGCCCAGACGCCTATCGTGCGCGAGAAGCCGTTTTTGGAGATCGATGGGCAAGGGCGTTACTCGGTCCGCATTCCGTCGCTCGAGCGCAACAGCGCGGGCATTACCTGGCATGGCGGAGCGACGCCGGGCAAGTCGATTCCGTTGAGCCGCTTTTATATTGCCCGGCCGGAGGTGGATAGCGCGGCAACCATCAATGCACAGTTGGCGAAGGGCAGAAATCTGCTCTTCACACCGGGCGTCTACGAGCTGACGGAACCGATTCGCGTGAGCCGGCCGGAGACGGTGGTGCTGGGGCTTGGCTTTGCCACTCTGCGGCCAACGCGCGGCACAGCGGCGATGACGACCGCGGACGAGGATGGGATCATCATTGCCGGACTGCTCTTCGACGCCGGAGTTACACAGTCACCGGTTCTGCTGGAGGCGGGACCGGCAGGGAGCAAGCGCAGCCACGCCGCCAATCCCATCATGCTGCAAGATGTCTTCTTCCGCGTGGGCGGCGCGGGGGTGGGCCGCACCACGGCGAATCTGATCATCAACAGCAACGATACGATCCTCGATCACACCTGGATTTGGCGGGCGGATCACGGCGACGGGGTGGGCTGGAAGAGCAACACCAGCGCCAACGGCTTGGTGGTCAATGGCGAGAATGTCACTGTCTACGGCCTTTTTGTCGAGCATCACCAGGAGTTTCAGGTGCTTTGGAATGGCAACGGAGGGCGCACGTACTTCTATCAATCGGAGATTCCCTACGATCCGCCGGATCAGGCGAGTTATACGAGCGCGGCGGGTACGAATGGCTGGGCCTCCTACAAGGTGGCAGCCGGCGTGACCAGCCATGAAGCCTGGGGGCTGGGCATCTATAGCGTTTTCATTCGGCCCAACGTGAAGCTCAGCCGGGCGATCGAAGCTCCCAAGACCCCGGGCGTCGGCTTTCATGACATGATTACTGTTGCTCTGGGCCGACGCGGCGAGATCAGCAATGTCATCAATGACAGGGGAGGAGCAACCAGGATGTTTCCTCGGGTGACACCCATGGTTACTATCTACCCGTAAGACTGCAATGCCAGCGAACTATTCCTATCTTGTAAGTTTATGAAAGTAATTACGATAACCGTGTGAAGATGGCAAGATAAGCTGGCGCGGGAGTATGCGGCGGTGTGTGAAGGGGTAGCAAGACGGAGGGATTAGACTCTAAATTTTTATTATTTATAAATTATAAAAATAAATGTTTTCGAGTTTTATAAACTGTGCTATGGTAATTTTAACTGCGGAAGCAAATTCCTCAGCTTGGAGGATGTCATGGCTACAATTTCAGCGGTTGCCCCCGGGATCACGTGTGCGGCGGAGGTTTTCATCGCGACAGCTCTATTGCATAAGGAACATCCCGAACGGAAGGACTTTACGATTCAGGAGATTGTTCATCGAGCGGCCCGCGAGAATTTGGCGGGTGAGTTGCGATCTGGGGTGAGCGTTCATGCTTCGCAGCACTGCTGTGCCAATCGAACGCCTAATCCCGCCAATCATCGGATGCTGTTCGCGACTGGTCGCAGTACACGTCGTTTGCTTTTGCCCGGCGACGATGTGCATCCGGCGCGGACAGGCAAGATTTTTCCGGATGCGGATGAACTGCCGGAACAGTATCTTTCGTTATTGGAGTGGGCGAAGGAGAGATATACAAGTGCGCTCGACGCAGCCTATCCAAGAATCGATGATCCAGATGAGTATGTTCGCCAACTTCGGGAATGCTCTTATTCTTCCCATTCTCATCTTATCGAGGAGAAGGAAGCGCGTCTGCGGCATTTGGAGGGGTTGCTTCAGGCACGAGGAATCGGAGCAAAGATGGCGGAAGGGATTGACCCAGACGATTACATCCGGGAGTTGCGCGAGGGATGGGAATGAGCCGGATTTTTCTCGATTCCAATCTCTTCATTTACCAGCTTGAGGATCTGGGGCCGCGTGGAGATCGCGCCAATTTCATCTTCACGCGGATCTCTCATCGAAAGGACACGGTCTTCACTTCCACTCTGACTTTGGGAGAGGTGCTCGTGAAGCCTCTTCGCACAGGTAATCGTGCGTTGGAAGAGAAATATCGAAACCTATTGCGAGAACCGGAAGTCCGGGTTCTTGCATTCGACAGGGCGGCAGGTGAAATCTTTGCGCGGATCCGCCAGGACCGGGCCATCAAGGCTCCCGATGCCATTCAATTGGCAACGGCTGCGAGCGCGGGTTGCGATTTGTTTATCACGAACGATGATCGGCTTACAGAAGCTCATGTGCCTGGAATTCAGTTCATCGTCTCCATGGATCGCGCGCCTGTTTGATTTGATTCCGATCGTTATGTCAAAAAAAGGCGCTCCTCGCTCGAGCGCCTATTTTATTGCGAGTGGCTCTCTCCGGCGGGTACTGGGCTGCCGTAGCGTTGCCGCACGAAACCCATCACCGGCAGGCCGAGCAGGATGAGAGCGGAGCCGAGCAGCGAGCCTTTCAGGTTGCCGAGGAAGCTGGCGACGAGCACGGCGGCGGCGCAGAGGACGAAGATGGCTGGCAGTAGCGGGTAGCCCCAGACTTTGTAGGGACGCGCCAGTTCAGGCCGGCGGCGGCGATAGACGAAGACTGTAGTGGCCGTGAGCATATAGAAGAGCCATTCGGCAAAGACCGCCAGTTCGAAGTGCTGCTGAAACTGGCTGAGGAAGAGCAGCAATACGGTGGCGAGCAGTGCCTGGACGGTGAGCGACGTTGAGGGCGACTGGAAGCGCGGGCTGATGTGCGCGAACTGGCGGAAGAAGAGCCGGTCGCGGGCAGCGGCAAAAGGGACGCGCGCGCCGGACATGATGGTTCCGTTAAGGCTGACGAAGATTGACAGGGCCATCGCGGCGGCGACAAGTCCTGCCCCGGCGGGTCCGGCGACGACGGAGAGCGCGGCGACGGCGGGCCGCTCGCTGGCGGCGATCTGCGTGGCGGGCAGGATGTATTGGATGGCGGCGTTGGTGGCCATGAAAAGCACACCGACCAGTAGCAAACCGGCGATCAGCGCGATGGGCAGGCTGCGCTCGGGCCGCCTGATTTCGCCGGCCACCATCGTCAGGTCGTTCCATCCGTCGTAAGCCCAGAGCGTGGCGATCAGCGCGGCCATGAAGCCGGCGAGGCCGCCCACGGCATGAGGCACCGTGGTGGTGAAGTTGGACCATGTGCCAGTGGCCGAGGCAAAGCATAGTCCGGCGACGATGAGAATCAGAATGCCTTTGAGAACCGTGAAGACGAGCTGAAATTCGCCGGCTTTCTTGATGCCCAGATAGTTCAGCCCGGTGATGAACCATGTGGCGGCAATGGCGAAGATCTGCGACCAGAGCAGCGGAAGCGGCCCGCCGATGGCCTGAGTGGTGAGAACGTGAAAGGCCGGGAAGAATTCCAGGGTACGCGCCAGACCGATGGTGATGGCGGCGATTGAGGCTGGCTTGGCCACGGCAAACCAGGTCCACATATAGAGGAAGGCGGGGGTGTCACCGTAAGCGCCGCGCAGGTAGACGTACTCGCCGCCGGCATAGGGCAGCATCGCGCCGAGCTCGGCATAGGTCATCGCCCCGAAAAGCGAGAGCAGGCCGCCGGCGATCCAGGCCAGGTAAACCAGCGCCGAGGAGCCGACGTCCTGCATCATCTCGCGTGGCACCAGAAAGATGCCGCTGCCGATGATGGTGCCGACGACGATGGCCGTGGCCTGACTTGCGCCCAGTACGCGCGGCAGGTCGGCCATGACAGGTTGTGCTTGCGCGCGTTGCGTCTGGCTCATACGTTGTAGTGAGGGTAGCATGGGCGAGCGCCTTGCTGAAATCATGATTGTGGTGGTGGCGAGGCGCGTTAACTATTTTCATCTGCAAACGGCGCTGAATACGTTTAGAGTGGAGGTGGGGAGTTTGGCGCGATTGTGTTCAGGTTGTCAGTCGCCGTGAATCTCCGCATGAGCGGAAATAGAAAGTGTGGAATAGAAAATGCCAGAAATGATTGATTGGCCCAAGTTGTCTTCGCAGCCGCACCGCAGCCGCCGCGGATTGTTTTTCCTCATCGCCGCTGTTGCTGTGATTGTTCTCGGCAGCCGCACTGCGGTTTCCTACTGGGTAGACCTGCTGTGGTTCAACTCGCTTGGATACGAAGAGGTCTTCTGGAAGGCGCGCGGCCTGGAGTGGGGGATCTTCGCGGGCTTTTTCGCGTTGACTTTTCTTATTTTGCTGGGGGCTTTTTACGCGCTCAAGCACGCCCATCGCGACGATCTGCCCACGGATCACACGGTCTTGATCGCAGGACAAGAGGTCAGGCTGTCGCTCAAACCGGTGCTGCGCCTGGTTTCCATCGGCGGCTCGCTGGTGATTGCGTTCATTACTGGCGGCACAATGGCCGCGCAGTGGCAGACGCTGGCGCTCTGGTGGTATGCGCCGCAAACCTCCGGCGGTGCCGGCGATCCGATCTTCGGCCGACCGCTCGGCTTTTATCTTTTCACGCTGCCGGCATGGCAACTGATTCTCGGGTGGCTGCTCACGCTCAGCGTGATCTCTTGCGTTGTTGCCGTTGTCTTCCTTCTGGTTTCGGGCAGCTCGCGCGCGCTCACCGGGAGCCGCGCCTCTCTCTCTGAGCTGCCCTGGCGCGGGCTTTCGCTGGCGCTTTCGTTCTTGCTGCTCATCGTCGCGCTGCGTGTTTATGTGAGCCGCTTCGAGCAGCTCTTCGATCACCATACGATCTTTGACGGAGTTACATATACGGGCGCGCACGTGACGTTGACTGGAATGCTGGTGATCAGTGCGGCGCTTCTGTTGGGGGCTTTGATCGCCGCGGTGGGAGGGCTCTTTGCTCCGCGCGCGCGCTGGCTGGTCGCATCCGTCGCTCCGGCGGTGGTCTGCTATGCAGGAGTTGGGATCGTAGGCTGGTATGTCACCAGCTTTCTTGTCAAGCCCAACGAATTGGTGCGCGAGCAGCCCTACATCGCGAATAACATCGAGATGACACGGCAAGCTTATGGCCTGAATAATTTCCAGCAGCGCGAGTTTCCCGCCGAGACGACAGTGGATGCCGCCGATCCGGCCAACAATCAACCCACGTTGCAAAACATCCGCTTGTGGGACTGGCACGCGCTTCAGGATACGCTGCGCCAGATCCAGGAGATTCGCACTTACTACGACTTTCCCGATGTCGATATCGACCGTTACACCATTGATGGTTCCATGCGCGAGGTGATGCTGGCAGCGCGCGAGCTGAGACAGGACAAACTTCCCGAGAGCAGCCAGAACTGGATCAATGAAAAACTGATTTACACCCATGGCTACGGTATCACCATGAATACGGTGAATGGATTTACGGCCGAGGGACGGCCCACGCTGCTGTTGAGCAATATGCCGGTGCAGAGCACTACAGCCGGACTCAACGTGACGCGGCCGGAGATTTATTTTGGCCAGCAGACCACAACCGATGTGTACGTGAAGACGCGACAGCAGGAGTTCAATTACCCGCAAGGCGACACCAACAACTTGACCATCTATCAGGGCAGCGGCGGCATCGAGCTGGGCGGCTTCCCACGTCGCATATTGATTGCCTTCGACCGCGGCGATCTGGCCAAGCTGCCCTTCAGCGACGATGTAAACGCCGGCAGCCGTCTGCTGATGCGGCGCGCGGTGCATGAGCGCGTCGCGGCTCTCGCGCCGTTTCTCACCTTCGATCAGGATCCGTATATTGTGCTGGGCGACGATGGGCGGCTCTCTTGGATTCTGGATGCCTTCACGCAATCGGACACCTATCCTTACGCAACCCATTCCACTGTCGATGGCCAGTCGATCAACTATATGCGCAACAGCGTCAAAGCGGTTGTGGACGCCTACGACGGGACAACTACGTTTTATGTCTTCGACGCTCAAGACCCGATCCTGGCGGCCTATCGCGGTATCTTTCCCAGCCTCTTCAAGGACGCGGCGCAGATGCCGGCGGATTTACGCAAGCACGTGCGCTACCCGGAGTCACTGCTCAAGCTACAGGCCGAAGTCTACGGCCTCTATCACATGACGAATCCCGAGGTCTTCTATAACCGCGAGGACCTGTGGACGGTGGCCGCGAAGGCCGGCGCGGGCGAGGGTGGGCAACAGTCGATGGATCCAAATTTCGTGCTGATGAAGCTGCCGGGCGAGAGCGGGGTCGAGTTTGTCGAGATTCTGCCCTTCACCCCTTCCAACCGCAACAACCTGATCGGCTGGATCGCGGGACGCTCGGACGGCGAGCACTACGGAACGTCGATTGTCTACGACTTTCCCAAAACCAAGCAGGTGGATGGGCCGTTGCAGATCGAGGCGCGCATCGACCAGAACGCGCAGATATCGGGACAGTTGACGCTGTGGAACCAGCAAGGCTCGCATGTGGTGCGGGGACCGCTGTTGGTGATTCCATCCGGGCACGCGCTGCTCTATGCCGAGCCTATCTACTTGCAGGCCGACCGCAGCCCCATGCCGGAGTTGCGGCTGGTAGTGCTGGCCTTGCAAGATAAGCTCGCCTACGGGCCAACCTTCGATGCGGCGCTTTCGTCTTTGTTTGGCGGAGGGATTTCGTCGTTGAGCGCATCCGAGTCTGCCGCAACGCCCTCCGCGGCGGCTGGCGCTGCGGCTCCCGCGGTCCCAGCCAAACAGGATTTAGACGCGTTGATTGCACAGGCAGGCAAGGACTTTGACGATTATCAGCGGCTCACGGCAGCGGGCAAACTGGGCGAAGCCGGGCAGAAACTCGAAGCGTTGAAGCAGGTGCTCGACAAGCTCAACGCGCGGTCGAAATAGGCAGGCGGGTGCGCTGACTAGAGCCTTTATGCTGGTCGAGGCGCGCCCGAGTTTTCACAGAAGAGACAACTGCTCAGAACGCCGGGCGCACCGGCTTCTTGTCATGTGGATCAAGACTGGCGTCGGCGGCTTGGAGGTCGCTTTGGCGGTCCATCCACTCGTCTAGGCGGGAGCGCTTGAAGCGCCAGCGGTTGCCCAGCTTGAAGGCGGGTACAAAGCCATCGGAGGCATATTTATAGAGCGTGTCGGGCGAGATGCCGAGGTAATCGGAGGCCTGGCGAATGTCCATGACCTCGCGCACTTCGGGGACGAGCAGGTTGGAGCGGATAGCGGCACTGCGCACAATTGCCTCCTGAATGGAGCGATGCCTCGGGCTGGATTCCGGCTAGATCAAAATCACGATAGGTGTACCCAAGATCAAAGTCTTAAAGTGTTGATTTTCTTAAAAAATTAACCACTCATGACAACTTCATCTGGGCAGGTAAATCGTGGTTTTGCTCGAATCTGCCGGTCGTCTTGTATTTAACGCGGTTTCCACCGTTCTTTCAAGGTTTTTCAGGGTGTTCGAGGAGATTCATCGGGACTGAGGCCTCCGATTTGGGAGTCGCAATCCAAGCAGACTCAGCTGGTTGTGCCTTTGACGCTTCCGACCACAACTGCTTGTATTGTTATGACGGATGGTGCCTTCCGCGCTTCCGCTCATAATTCTACTGGCTGCGGCTGTGCAGCGTTGGCTTGTCGTCATAGCTGCCGGGGTTGCCGGGATTCTTCCCGCTCGTGGAGTCGGTCAGGCGGCGTTTGTTCTCGAGGCGCGCCAGCCGCGCTTTCACCTCGTCAAACTCCGAGGTGGTTACGGTGTACTGTTCGCGTGGCGGCAGGATCCGGGCAATCTCTTCTTGCGTGCGCTGGATGCGTTCCGTGGTCTGCGGGTGGTTGGCAAAGGCCTTGGCGACCGCACCTGGCTTGTGCTTTTGCAGAACCTGCACCTTCTCGAAGAAGGTGATGAAGGCTTGCGGGTCATAGCCAGCGCGGTACATATACTGCACGCCCAGGTAGTCGGCCTGCGCCTCGAACTCGTGGGAGTACTCCAGGAAGGTGACCGGCACGGCGAAGTTGGCCACCTGCCAG
>JBEKDX010000020.1:0-21293 GCA_050014135.1 Occallatibacter sp. | reverse complement strand
CCGGATTCATCTTCAGCTCCGTCGGCTGGAAATGTAAACCGCAATTCCGCGGCAGAAAACGAAAAAGTGTCAGGGATGTCCCCGGTCTGAAATGTCAGGGATGTGCCCGGCTGCACAGGACTGGGAAACAGGGACTGAGGGACTAGGGACTCGGAAAAGCCCGTGGCTCTGGACTTGATTCATGCCTCCATTGTGCGCGCGGGAAGGGAAATGATCTGCAAAATAGTTTCATGCGATTGCCCTGCGGAGCGAAGCCGTTTCTTGCTATCCTTATCGCCAGGGCGTGCGGCCTTGCACCCCGCTGTTTCTGAGGGCTTTCATGCAGCGCAGAACCTTTCTCGGCGGCTTGATTGCGGTTTGGATTGCGGCAGAAGGGCGCGCTTTCGCAACCTCGGCCAGCGGCCAAAAGCTTGCCGATGCGGCCCGAGCGCAGTTGGGCGTGACTACAGGCTACGACCCGACGTGGACGGCACTGAGTTATCCCGGCGGAGATGTGCCGCGCTCGACTGGCGTCTGCGCCGATGTGGTGATTCGCGCTGCCCGCGACGGCCTGGGACTGGATCTGCAAAAGCTGGTGCACGAGGATATGGTAAAGAACTTCAACGCCTATCCGGCACGGCAGGCCTGGGGATCGCGCAAGCCCGACACTAATATCGATCACCGCCGTGTGCTGAACCTCGAAGCCTATTGGACGCGGGCCGGGGCGCGATTGTGGGCCGCCGACAGACCGACGCCGGGCGACGCTTATCCCAAGCCCATCGAGATGGGCGACATTGTTACCTGGCTGCTTGATGCGCGATTGCCGCATGTAGGCATCGTGGTCAGCGCAGGCAGCCAGAGGCGCGTTGTGCACAACATCGGCCGCGGCGTCGAAGAAACTCCGCTCGAAGCCTTTTCCGCGCAGCGGGCTGCGGGGCATTATCGCTGGCCGGTGAGTTGAGGTCTTCCACATCGGCCTAAAAAACGCGGCAAATATGGTGCACCCGCAGTTTTGGCGAGGAACTATTCACGAAGATTACTCATTCGTTTATCGCGCACGATCGAACACGGTTGTATATCCCTGCGAGTGCAGCGACGCGACTTCTACAGCGACCGCGCCGAAAGCAAGCAGGGTACAGACGATTGCGATTGCGAGATAGGGAAAACGTTCGATCAATGACATTGCGCCTCCGCCGGTTCAGAATTTAGTCGGTAACCAGTTTGCTTGATGCTGCGTTATGTCGATTCGACGGCGCTGATCTTGCGAGCGATCTCGAAGGCCATGGGTTCAATCGTGGTATGGAAGAGCCGGCGTTCCCGCGCGGGTAATTCCTCCAGCAGATCTGGAAACGGCGTGGTCTCGCAGCCCGCAAAGGCCGGAAAGCCGGCCGTGTCCGCCATGCGGCAGCTCACATTGATCACATCGGCCATCTCCCAGGGGCCATCCTTCGGGCGCGGATCATGATGCTCGGCGACAATCGGCTCAAAATCAGCAGGCAGCTTCCAATCGGCGATCAGTTGACGGCCGGCCTCGCAATGATCCCAGCCAAAAAGTTCGCGCTCGGCAGAGAGGATGCTGGCGGGAGGACCGCTGTGCGCTCCCAGCGGCAGGCTGTACTCCTTGGGCCGGATCACGGCCAGCGCCAATCGACCGATGTCGTGCATCACGCCCGCGGTGTACGCTACGTCCCTATCCAGGAAGCCCACCGATGCCAATTGATCGGCAATCAGCGCGCAGGCCAGATTGTGCCGCCAGATGGCCCGCATCGCCGGATGATTCAGCGCCTTGCCCATGTACGCGCGCACGCCCACGGTCAGGCAAAGCCCTTGCAGGTTGTTTTCGCCCAGCACGGCAATCGCTTGCAGTACGCTGCTGGCGGGAAAGCGCGGTGCATACAGCAGCGAATTCGCGATGGTGAGAACCTCGCTGGCAAAGGCCGGATCCGAGGAGATCAAATCACTCAACTCGTGCAGTTGCACATTCTCGTTGTTGGCCAGTTGCAGTACCTGCAGAGCCACCTGTGGAAACGGCGGAAGTCGAAGATGGGCCCAGGGAGGACTGATTGCCTCGTCTCTTTGCCTTTCAATCTGCAACATCGAAGTCTCCCTTCCCAAAGAGAATCTGCCCTAGCCAGCGAAGCCAAGCGCACGCACCATGATCGCCGGCGCACGGCAAAGAGAATCCCCGCTAACTGCCTTTTCGGCAAGCGGCAGAATTTCATCAGCAGGCTCAAGTTGAATGAGTAAAAACTAAATATGCGCACGGGTAATGCGCGTTTACTCAACGCCGAAATGGCTCGCGCGCAATCCGCGTTTTACTTCGCCGCTGGCCTTGACCGTACAGGAGACTCTTCCACATCTGTATGTGAGAGGGATAACAGAGAAATGTGACGCGGAACATCCGGTAACTTCCCGGCCTGAAAAACCAGGCCCGGGCCGTCGAATCTTGATTGCAGGACGCAACCTATCCACGGTGTTCACAAGCGGCTACAACTGAATCTTCACCGGCCAGGTCCTCCAGATATCGGCGCAGTAATCGCGGATCGATCTGTCGGAGGAGAATTTGCCGATGCGCGCCACGTTCAGAATCGACATACGCGTCCATGCCTCGTGGTCCTTGTAGGCCAGGCTGACGCGGTCCTGGCAATCGACGTAAGACTGGTAATCGGCCAGCAGCATATAGTCGTCCGAGGTCAGCAGGGAGTTCACCAGCGGCTCGAAGAGCGTTCGGTCGCCGCGCGCAAACTCGCCGTTTGAGAGCGAGACCAGCACCTCGCGCAGCATCGGGTTGGCCTCGAAGAGAGCGCGCGGACTGTAGCCCTCGCGCTTGCGTTTCCCGACCTCGGGCGTGGTCAGCCCGAAGAGGAAGAAGTTCTCCTCGCCCACCTCCTCGCGGATTTCGATGTTGGCTCCGTCCAGTGTCCCGATGGTCACCGCGCCGTTCATCGCGAACTTCATGTTGCCGGTGCCGGATGCTTCCTTCCCGGCCAGTGAAATCTGCTCGCTCAGGTCCGCCGCCGGGTAGACCCTCTGCCCCAGCTTCACACTGTAATCGGGCAGAAAGACCACCTTCAGCCGGCCCCTTACCCTGGGGTCGGAGTTGATCGCTTCGCCGACGGAATGAATCAGCTTGATGATCAGCTTGGCCATGCGATAGCCGGGAGCGGCCTTGCCGCCGAAGATGAAAGTGCGGGGAACCACCTCCGCGTCCGGGTCAAGCTGCATACGCTTGTAGAGGGTAAGGATATAAAGCACCAGCAGGTGCTGGCGCTTGTACTCATGCAGCCGCTTCACCAGCACGTCAAAGATCGAGTCCGGATCGGTCGAGATGCCGAGCTGGTCGTGAATGAAGGCGGACAGTTGCAGCTTGTTGTGCCGCTTGATGGCGCGCCACTCCTCAGAGAACTCCGCATCGCCCACCAGCGGCTCCAGGCGGCGCAGCTTCTCCAGATCGCGCACCCAGCCCGCGCCCAGTCGCGCCGTCAGCAGTTGCGCCAGCTTGGGATTGCTCAGCCGCATCCAACGCCGCGGCGTCACGCCGTTGGTCTTGTTGCTGAACTTCTCCGGCGTCAGCGCATAAAAATCGCTGAGCACGTTGGTCTTCAGCAGTTCGGTATGGAGCGCGGCCACGCCGTTGATGGCATGGCTGCCCAGCGAAGCCAGATGGGCCATGCGCACAAACTTCTCGCCATCTTCATTGATCAGCGAGAGCCGGCGCACGATCGCCTCATCGCCGGGAAACTTCACGCGCACCTTCTCCAGATGGTGGCGGTTGATGTCCTCGATGATCTCCAGGTGGCGGGGCAGCAGCGCGCCGAAGAGGCCGTGCGGCCACTGCTCCAGCGCCTCCGGCAGCAGCGTGTGATTGGTATAAGAGAGAGCGTGCTCGGTTACATGCCAGGCCGCGTCCCACTCCATATCGTGCTCGTCAATCAGCAGGCGCATCAGCTCGGCTACCGCGATTGACGGATGCGTGTCGTTCATCTGGATGGCGAAGTTGCGGTGCAACTCGGCCAGCGGACGGCGCTGCGCGGCCTGAATCTTCAAAATATGCTGCAAGCTGCACGAGACAAAGAAAAACTGCTGCGCCAGCCGCAACTGCTTGCCTTGCACCCCTTCGTCGTTGGGATAAAGAATCTTCGAGATGTTCTCGCTCGATACCTTGTCGGCCACCGCGCCCAGATAATCTCCCTGGTTGAAGGTGCCAAAGTCAAAGCTCTCGACGGCTTGCGCCGACCACAGCCGCATGGTGTTCGCCGTGTTCGTCCGGTAGCCCAGAATCGGCGTGTCGTGGGGAACGCCGCGCACCAGCTTTTGCGGAATCCAGGTGACATGCACTTTTCCCTTGGCGTCGGTATGCTTTTCCGTGCGTCCGCCCATCTTCACTTCAAAGGCATCCTCGGGCCGCTCCAGCGCCCAGGGATTGCCCAGCCGCAGCCACTTGTCGGTCGACTCCACCTGCCAGCCGTCGCGAATCTGCTGGTCGAAGATTCCATATTCGTAGCGAATGCCGTAGCCGATTGCGGGAATGTCCAGCGTGGCCAGCGAATCCATGAAGCACGAGGCCAGACGGCCCAATCCACCGTTGCCCAGCCCCGGCTCCTCTTCCTGCTCGATCAGTACGCTCAGATCCAACCCCAACTGCCGCATCGCCTGCTCGGTCTCGCCATAGATGCCCAAGTTGATCAGGTTGTTGGCCAGGTGCGGCCCGGTCAAAAACTCCGCTGAGAGATAGCAGACCACGCGCACATCCTGCGCCTGGTAGTTCTGCACCGTCTGAATCCAGCGCTCCACCAGGCGGTCGCGCACGGTGTGCGCCAGCGCCATGTAAAGGTCGTTCAACGTTGCCCGTTCCACGCTCCGCCCCTGCACAAAAAACAGGTTGTCCAGAAAAGACTGCGCCAGGTCTTCGACGCGAAGCCCGGTTCTCTGGCCCTTGTGCGAACCCGCTTGCGGCTGTGCCGCATTGGTAATCTCGCTCATCCTGATCCCTCGTCTCCCAGCTTCGGTGTCTCCCCGTCAGGCGGAGACTTCCCTCGAAACGGGGGCAACTCTCCCAACATAAAGCCGGGAGCGCCAGTGAGAGATGAAATATCGTTCAGAAACAAGAGACCAGACCAGGATCGGTCCGATATGAAAAGAAAAATGCCGTTTTGGAGCCGGGGAGTATCTTGCATCCTTGTGAAGATGTCAAAGAACTTCCGCTTCAACCGTTCCCTCGGCCCGCGCGGAAGCGGAAGGCGATACGATGAAGATGGGAGCGAAGGATGCCAAGAATTCTCGACGGTGCAACGATTGCCGCCTCAATTAAACAGGAAGTAGCGGAAGAGGTGCGCGCGCTGGCCGGGCGCGGTATTCGCCCCGGTCTGGCGGCGGTGCTGGTGGGCAATGTCGCCGCCTCGGAGATTTACGTCCGCAACAAAGTGATGATCTGCGGCGAGGTGGGCATCTATAGCGATCTGATCAAGCTGCCGGAGACGGCGACCACCGCCGAGCTGCTCGAGCTAGTGGCCAAACTTAATTCCCGAGACGAGATCGACGGCATCCTGGTCCAGTTGCCGCTGCCGGGGCAGGTGGACGTGAAGAAGGTGCTCGATGCAATCCTGCCGGCAAAGGATGTGGACGGCCTCCATCCGATGAATGCCGGCCTGTTGCAAGCGGGGCGGACGACTCTGGCTCCCTGCACGCCCGCCGGGGTCATTGAAATTCTGCTGCGCAGCGGGATTCCCATCAGCGGCCGGTATGCAGTAGTGGTGGGTCGCAGCGACCTGGTCGGAAAGCCGGCGGCGATGCTCTTGCTGCACCGGAATGCGACCGTGACGATTTGCCATTCCAAGACCCGGAACCTCGCGGAGATTACGCGCCAAGCCGACATTCTCGTCGCCGCCATCGGCCGCGCCGGCTTCATCACGCCGGAGATGGTCGCCCCCGGCGCGACGCTGATTGACGTGGGCATCAACCGCATCACCGAGCGCTCTGAATTCGACCGCTTCTTTGCCGGCGACGCCAAGCGCGAGGCAGCCTTTGCCAAGCGCGGCTCGACGCTGGTGGGCGACATTCACCCCAAGGCCTTTGCTGTGGCCGGAGCGTACACGCCGGTACCCGGTGGCGTGGGCCTGCTGACGACGGCGATGCTGATGGCCAACACCGTGCGCGCCGCCAAGATGCGAAGGGGGCTGTGAGGCGAAATGACCAGCAAGAGCGCCCTTGTACCCTATTCCATTGAGAACCAAATCCATCTGGTGCGCGGCCAGAGGGTTCTGCTCGATACCGATCTGGCAGCACTGTATGAGGTAGAAGTCCGGGCGCTCATTCAGGCGGTCAAGCGGAACGACAAGCGTTTCCCCCCGGATTTCGTCTTTCAGCTCACGGCGGAAGAGAACGAGGCTTTGAGATCACAAATTGTGATCTCAAAGAGCAGCCGTGGCGGCCGCCGTTACTCACCCTATGCCTTTACCGAGCATGGAGCCATCATGGCTGCCGGCGTACTCAACTCCCCGCGCGCGGTGGAAATGAGCATCTTCGTGGTTCGCGCCTTCCTGCGCCTGCGGGAGATGCTCGCCACCAACAAGGCGCTCGCCGCCAAACTCGCCGAGTTGGAGCAACGGCTGGAGACAACCGACCACAAAATTTTAGAAATCATCGAGGCGATTCATGTGCTCGCGATGCCGCCTGAAAAACCAGCCCGGCAAATCGGCTTCCACCCCGATGCGCTGTCAAAGCCGAAGATGCTGGAAGCAAACACGGCGAGAACGCCCAAGATGCGGTGAGGGCTGTAGACAAGCGTATACAAAACGATTATCAGACTATATAGTCGTATTTTTGATGGGATTCAGTGACGATCGGTCTCTATGTCGCTCCATCCGTTCGCGGTTCGAATCCCTGGGGAGCAGAAAACTTTAAATTACAATTCCAGGAGAAAGAGATGGATTTGACAGGGTATTTTGATGAAAGCGGACATGATGACAAGCTGCTTATCATGGGTGGCTTTGTGTCTACAACTGAGAAATGGGACCGATTTTCAAAAGAATGTGATCTTATAAAGACTTATTTCAATATTCCCTATATTCATGCAACAGAATTATTTAACCTCAAAAAGAGCAAATGTTATGGACATCTATCTCTGAATAGCAGAAAGGAAGTTGCTGGAGCCTTAATGAGTGCTATCATCGACCATACAGAGTTTTCTTTAATTATCTCAATTATTCCGCGTGAATATAATTTATTGACCACGCAGCAATGGCGCTCTAAGTATGGAAGTGCGTATTCAACCTGTATTACTGGAATTATTTTGGGGTTAATCGAACACTTTAGCTTGTACGCAGATACAGATAATACACTCACTTTCAGCATCTATCTGGAAGATGGGCATAAGCATTCAGCAGAGGCCGAAGAGGAGATACGAAAATATAAGACGTTCTCCGATGATTCGGAATCTACTGACTCTAAGGTTATTAGGTCAAGTCCAGATCTTAATCTGAGAATCGGAAAATATGGGCGTCTTACGAAAGAAATGTCTCCTCCACTCTGGGCATCTGATCTGATTTCATATTGTACTTACAATGAAATAGCGCGTCGTGATGCATTCTGCGCTGACATTATGCAGAAGATACACAACCGTGTTCCCGGCTTTGGGGTTCTGTTAGGTCGTGAGCAGATTGAACAAATAATAGAGTCTACTAAATTAGGTGAAGATTTGAACAGGCAATGGTACCAGGATATGCAAGGTGTGGTAAGGTATCTTTATCAATTTGGCATAACAGCGCACCGTGATCAAAAGGGTATAGCATTTGATAGTACACATATGACCTCAGAGCAACAAGAAGCATTGCAATCTGATGACGACAAGAAACTCGAAGAAAATGCACTTCGGCAAAAGGAGACAAAATGATAGGTGGCCCGTCTGTCCAGAGAATGGCAGGAATAAATAGATGCTTCGAGTTGGTCTAACCGGCGGGCTGGGCAGCGGCAAGAGCACCGTGGCGGCCACTCTGCGCGCGCTGGGCGCAGAGGTCATTGAGGCCGACGAGCTGGGCCGCACGCTGATGGAGCCGGGGCAATCCGTCTACGACGGCATCATTCGCGTCTTCGGCCCGGAGGCTGTCAGCGCCGATGGCCGATTGAACCGCTCCCGGCTAGCCGATCTGGCCTTCAAGCAAGGCCGTCTGCAAGAGCTGAACGCGATCGTTCATCCAGCGGTGATCGCCGCGCAGCAGGCATGGATGGACCAAGTCTTTGCCCGCCGTCCCGCCGCCGTGGCCGTGGTCGAGTCGGCGCTGATCTTTGAAGTCGAGCGCGACGCCCAGCTCCGTGGCGAAAGCGAAAACGTGCTAGCTGACTGGCGTCACCGCTTTGATCGCATCGTCGTGGTCACTGCTTCCGATGAGTTGAAGATCGCCCGCTATGCCTCCCGAGTCAGCTCGGCGGTAGAGGGCCGGGAGGCAGCCGAAGCCCATGCACGGCTCCGCCTCAGCTATCAGATTCCCGATGCGCTGAAAGCTGCCAGAGCTGATTATGTCCTTGATAATGATGGAGGTACGATGGAACTCCGCGCCCAGACTGAGCAACTCTGGCAGCGTTTGCAGGCAGAGAGCAACAAAATTTCGCCAAATGAGTCTTTAGAATAGGGATTAGGGATCAGGTGCTGGGAGTCAGGTTGTAAAAAGCTGTAGATAGGTGGAAGTATCCAGTATTGGTGGCAACGCGGGTTTTTCCCTAACCCCTGGTTCCCTACCCTAGTTTTGAGGTTTTCACAGAATGAAATTTCGCCCTGTTCTTTTGATTGTACTGCTGGTGGGTGGCTTCTGGTTCCTCACCACGCATATGCCCTCGGGTTGGACCTCGAAGCATTTTTCGCTCTTCGACGCGAAAGGCTCCGGCTCGCCGCTCGACATCACCGAGGCCGAGGCCGCGCCGACGTACGATGCCGAGGAGCAGAACAACATCGCCATCTACAAGAAGGTGCTGCCTTCTGTGGTCAACATCACCTCGACTACGCTGGTCTACAACTTCTTCTTCCAGCCGGTGCCGCAGCATGGTCAAGGCTCGGGCTTCATCCTCAACAAGGCCGGACAGATTCTTACCAATTACCATGTCGTCGCCGGCGCCAATCGCGGCATCGAGGTGAAGCTCAACAACAAACACTCCCCTTACAAGGCCAAAGTGATCGGAACCGACAAGGCGCACGATCTGGCTCTACTGCAGATCGAGGCACCCAATCTCGAGCCGGTCACGCTGGCTGATTCCAGCGACCTGTCCGTGGGCCAGAAGGTCTACGCGATCGGTAATCCCTTCGGTTTGAGCGGCACCATGACGCGCGGCATCATCAGCTCAATTCGCGACATCGGCGGCTCGGAGGGCGCGCCCATCGAAGGCGCAATTCAGACCGACGCGGCGATCAATCCTGGCAACTCCGGCGGCCCGCTGCTCAACTCGCGCGGCGAGGTGATCGGCATCAACACCATGATTGCCTCGAACGGCGCTGACCAAAGCTCCGGCATCGGCTTTGCCATCCCCATCAACACCGCCAAAGCGGTGCTGGGCGACCTCGCCCGTTATGGGCGGGTCAAGCGGCCCACGCTGGGCATCGTCTCCTATGCAATTGGACCCGATCTGGCCGAACAGATGGGCCTGCCCTCCGACTCGGGAATCCTGATCCAGAACGTAATCCCCGGCGGCGCGGCCGAGCGGGCCGGCCTGCGCGGAGGCAACCAGCAAGCCTACGTCGGCAACATTCCGATCCTGCTGGGCGGCGACCTGATCGTGGCCATCGACGGCAAGCCAGTCTCTGATCCCGAGCAGATCAATGCCATCATGGAAAAACACCAGACCGGCGACACCGTCAGCGTCACCTTCTATCGCGGCCACAAGCAGATCACGCTTAAATTGATTGCCGGCGAAGCGCAGACGGCGAACCCGTAGAGCGGCGTGCGAAGCCGGGCAATCATGCAGGCAAAACAGCAAGGGCCGCACCAGTTTTGGCGCGGCCCTTGCTGTTTCTTGAATCGAAATGCGAAGAGAAAACGGTCGTGACGGGTAGAGTTAAACTGCCGGTTTCGCAGCTTTCGTTGCCACTTCACGATTTAGTTGCGGCGAATTTCGACCGGACCCGTTTCTCAGGTGCTATGCGCCTAATCGCTTTTGCCGGAGTTATCCTCCACGATGGCGGGCAAATCCAGCGCCACCAGCGCGAACCGCGACTGGCGCTCCTTGGGGCTCTCAAAGCCCACAATATGCTGGTGGCGCTTCGAGCCGGCCTTCAGCTCCAGATTCCCCTTGCCAAGTTGAAAGTTTCCCTGATTAATCTGCACGTTGGGACTTTTATCGTCGGAGCAAGTCAGCCCTTCGGCAGTCTTCGCCGGCGCGCCCACTGGCGCATTGCCTAGGCAAGTGACCACATCGCCGTAACGGCCGAGCGCCTTCTTGTAAAAATCCTTCACCTTGTCCTGAGAATCGGAGCTCTCATAGGAGACCGCCCGCACCCGCATCTCCCACTGGCCAAAGCCGATATGCACATCGGCAGACTTGTGCTTGTCGTCGTCCCTCACTGCCACTGCGCCCGGATAGACCGGTAATCCCAGGTCCGACGCCGTCGTCTGATCGGTATCCACATGGACGCCGCCGAAGGGAGTGTCGATCTGGACTTTCTTGTCTTCGCCGTTTGCATCCTTCTCGGTATGGATTCTGCATCCCACCATTCCGGTAGCCAAAGCCAGGCTCACCGCCAGAGTTGCCGCCTGCCAAATTTCGTCTCGCATGGGGTACTTTACCCTCCAGCCCCGTTATACGCCGGAATCGAGAAAAATGTTCCAGAAATCCGGGATAACACATCCCCGAACTCCTGCATCTCGCACCGGAGGAGAATAATCTCCCGTTACACTTGAAACTGTGTCCGAAATCAAGGAATTCATCCGCCGCCTGCCCAAGGCCGAGTTGCACTTGCATCTCGAAGGTACGATTCTGCCTGCGACGCTGGTCGAGCTCAGCACGCGGCACGATGTCTGCCCTTTGACGCTTGCCGAAGCCGAGGCACTCTACGGCTTCGACGATTTCACCGGCTTTCTCAATGCCTTCAAGACCGTGACCGGGCGGCTGATCAGCCCGCAGGATTACGAGCTGGCCGCAGGCCGCATGATCGAGCACCTCGCCGCGCAGGGCGTCGTCCACGCCGAGGTATACATCTCGGTCGGCGTCATCTACCGCTGGCGAAGCCACGATCCTGCCGCCTTCGAACCGATCTTTGCCGCCTTGGAGCGGGCGCGCGAGCGAGGCGAGCGCGAGTTTGGCCTATCGACCTACTGGATTTTTGATGCCGTGCGCCACTTCCCGGTCGAAGAGGCCGAGCGGGTCTTCGTGAAGGCCGCCGAACTACGGCTTGCGCACCCCTCGGTCATCGGCATTGGTTTGGGCGGCGACGAGCGGCGCTGTGGTTCTGAAGCCTTCCGAACCCTCTACCTCGAGGCAAAAACAGGGGGCCTGCGGCTGACCAACCACGCTGGCGAAACCACCGGCCCCGAGGCCATCTGGGAGGCGCTCGCCATCGGCTCGGAGCGCATCGGCCACGCAGTCTCGGCTCTGAATGACCCGAATCTACTCCAGGAATTGAAGGCGCGTGAAGTGCCGCTGGAGCTGTGCCTCACATCCAACGTTCGCACCGGCGTCTGCGCATCGTTTGCCGAACATCCACTGCGGCAGTACTTTGATGCAGGCCTGCTGGTCATGCTGAACTCCGACGATCCGGCCTTCTTCGGCTCCGATCTGGTCAATGAATTTCTGCTCGCCCACACCAAGCAGAACTTCACTCGCGACGAACTGCGCCAGCTCGCGGCCAACTCCATCCGCGCCAGTTTTCTTCCCCCCGAGGCGAAGAGCAAGTGGCTCAGGCGCATCGAGTTGGCCGAGTAAGGAAAACTGGGCCAGTTCCAGCAATCTGAGAAGAAGCTCAGAAGAATGACGGCCATCACATCCCGCTCCAGCAAAACTGCGCTAATATGCTTTGCGAAGGAGAAATACCGCCATGGCCACCGTTCCCGACACCCTGATTGCCGCCGAAATGAGCGCGGATGAGGCCAAGGAATCCAGCAAGCTGAAGGTGATTGGCTGGCTTTCGGTGGGAGTGACTGTGGCCGCAGTGGGCATCTTCGTCGGCCGCGAACTCGCCGACCGCTACAAGTTCAATCACCGCACACCTTATGATTTTTACGACCATGCCGGCTCGCGGCAGACGAGCGAGTACGGGCTGGGCGTATAGAGCAGCTTTCATTTATTATCGCAAAATGCCGCCTTGTGGCGGCATTTCGCTTTTGTGATGCTTCGATAAAAGGCGGCGTGAAGTTCACGCGATTCTGGGGCTGCCCTGGTTTAGCGGGCGCGGGCCAGGACAACGGTCACATCATCCGGCGGCTCCGCGCCGCCAATCCAATCGGCCACTGAGCTTGCGATGGCGTCGCCGATCTCCGGGAGCGGCCTGTGCTGATGTTCTTTAAGCAGCGCGAGCAGCCGTTCTTCTCCGAACTCGCCGGATGCGTTCTCCGGTTCGGTGACGCCGTCGCTGTAGGCTGCAATCAGATCGCCGGGCTTCATCACTATCGTGGATTCACCATAAGTCGTGCCATCAAAAAGTCCGATGACAGTGCCCGAAGTGTCGAGGCGCGAGATGCTGCCGTCCGCGCCCAGCAGGATGGGCGGCAGGTGGCCGGCATTGCAAAAAGTCAACTCGCGCAGGGCTTCGTCATAGCAGCCCAGAAACATCGTCGCGTACTTCTCCGGCGCGGTGCAGCGGTAGAGCTGCTGGTTCAGAGTGCTCATCAACATGCCCACAGAAGGCCGAGACGGAGTCGAGCTATCAGCCCAGAAATAATTGCCGCGATCGGCGATCCGCAGCGCAGCGCCCGTTTCTGCCGGCGTGGCAAGCCCATCGCGCGGCTGTGAAAAAGCGCGAATAAATGCATGAGTGGTGGCCATCAGCAGAGCGGCTGAGATGCCCTTGCCGCTGATGTCGCCCACCGCCAGCACCAGACGGTCACGGCCCAGCGGAATGAAATCGTAATAGTCGCCGCTCACTAGGCGCGCCGGACGGCAGAGGCCATAGATATCCAGAGAGGCAAGCTCCGGCAGCTTGCGCGGGAAGAGCACCTCCTGCACTTCGTAGGCTATGGCCAGTTCATTCTCCATCCGCTGCATCCGTTTCTGCTCGGCTGCATACTCGACCAGCGATTCGGTCATCGAGTTGAAGGATTCTTCCAGCGCCGCCATCTGGTCGCGTCCGCGAATCACGATGCGATGCGTCAGATCGCCGCGGTTGACGTGCTCGGTGGCGTCATAGAGGTCGGCAACCGCGCGTGTCATGCTGCGTGTCAGCCGAAAGCCGATATAGAGCGCGATTAACTCGACCAGGCCGAAGAGAAGCGATACTCCGATCAGTATGTACTTGAAGACCTGCGCCTTGTCGCCCATCGTTGAGAACAGCACGCCGTAGAGCAGCGAAGGCCTGGTGACGACGTGCAGCATACAGGTTTGCGGGTCGCCCGTCTTCCAATCCAAAACGTCAAAGAGCGTGTAAAAACTGAAGGCCTGATCAAACCGGCTCAGGGGTGGCAGAAGACTCGCTGACTCGACACGGCCGGGCGAGAGCGGAGAAAGCCGCGGCTGGGATGGATTCTCTCCGGCGACAAACTCGGGCGGAATCAAAGTCACCGCGCCCAAACGCCGATTGGCCGACTGAAGAAGTCCCGGCGTGATGGGAGAGTCGATGATGACGGTGAACTGCTTGCCCTCCCGGACAAAGCGATGGACCGCGCGCAGATGCAGGATGCCATTATCGAGAACGAAACCCCGGAAATCTGCCTTGATTACACTGGGAACTTGGACCGGGTTTGCCTTGATCCGCGCGCCGCTGGGTGAGAGCTGATATGCCTCGTCGCCATTCCACACCGTGACCGTGTGCTGCGGAAAATTCTGCCCGGAAACCGAGAAAAACTCTCCGGCAATGGTTCTATCGGGTCTTCCGGACCGATCCATAGCCGCCAATCGCGCGGCCTGGGCATCATTCGGCGTCTCCAGATACTGCAATGCCGCCTGCAAATCCGAGATAGCCGCGTAGGTGGCAAATTGACCGGCAAAGAGATAGCCGCTCAAGCCCGCCATCAATACCAGCAGTACAACCGGGATCACTCCGATGAAGAGATAGGTGACGATCAACCGGTGACGCAGCCGCCACATGATTCGCCAGCGCGCCCATCGCAAGAAAAGAACCATCAGACAGAATACGAAAATCAGCGTAAACAGCTTCGTCCAGAGAGCCGGACCCGACACCAGATTTCGACCTTCCGTCCAGAGCCGTGCGTTCAGCAGGAGGCTGACCAAGCCCGACTGTACGGTGGCGCGCCCCCACCAGGTCCTGGGGTGCAGAACCCTCTTCGCTCCATCCCTGACAGCCTTCCATTCCGGCAGCTTGATCATGGTAACGGCACATGGCCTTCCGGAGGCTCCCAACCACGTCCTCCGGAATTCCATTTTACGGCCAACGGATCAACAATATACCAACCGGCATTCCAGCATTCCATCAACTCGCGACTCTAACTCGGATTCATCAGTACTCTTTCCGTTGCAGCACCAGCACGGACGCGCCGAGAAAAACCACAATCATCACCAGTGAGGCCGCCACCGGAAGCCATGGCACCGGAGCCGTGAGCGGATAGGCGATCAGGCTCATGCCTCGCAGCGGGCTGATTCGCGAGATCACAGTGAATCTCTGCTGCAACATAAACACTGCCGTGCAGCATAAAATTGCTGCGTACATTTGCCACATCTCGTCGAGCACGCAAGCCAGAAGAACCGACAAGGCATAGACGGCCATCGTGCAGCTGACGGCGCGCGTCATATACTCCAGAACCTGCAAGGCGCTGGTCGCTTCCGGCCGCAGGAACAGCATGTACCCTGCCATGATGGCAACCAGAACACTGCTCTGAATGGCGCCCAAACCCGCGCGCACGAAGAGCAAACGCCGGCGCGATACAGGAAGAGAGAGCGTGAAGAACATCGAACCATGAAATCCCGAGGTTGCCGAGTACATGGTTTGGCTATTGACGCCCGATCCAGCAAGGTAAATCGCCGTAAAGATGTACAGCAGGACCGAACCCAACTGAATGCCCATCCATTGTTTCACTGCGGGCACTCCCGAATGAACTACTCCCGTTGCGGTGATCCAAAAGGGCGCAAGCCACACCACCAGAATCGATCCGACCAAAAATACAAAGCGCCAGCGCGTTTCAAGCCAAGCCTTGAGCCAGAGCATTACTCCCCCTTCACGTGATCCAGAAACAGTTCTTTGAGAGTGACAGGACGCACTTCGAGCGAAACCGGCTTGAGTTCGCGAGCGCCTTCCACTACGGAGTCCACATCCATATGCGCCAGCAGCGATGCCGACCGTCCGCGCTGACGCAGATGATCGATGCCGGGCAGGCAGGCGAGCGCCCGCGGCGGCTCACCATCGAAGACCAGCAGGATTCTCCGGTACTGCGCTTTCAGGTCGTCCAACTCGCCGTCGATCACGGCCTGACCCTCGTCGATCAGGCAGACGCGGTCGCAGATCTGCTCCACTTCCGCCAACTGGTGCGACGAGAAGAAGATCGTCGTTTCGCTGCTGGCTGCCAAATCCGCAAGCGCCCTGAGAATGTCTTCGGTCACAGCGGGGTCGAGTCCGCTGGTGGGCTCATCCATCAACAGCAACTCCGCGCCGCGCGTCATTGCCAACAGAAGCATCAGTTGCGTACGCATTCCTTTGGATAGCTTCGGTACTTTCTTTTCTCGAGGCAATCGGAAGAGTTCCAGGTACTTCTCTTCAAGATCCCGCCGCCATGCGGGAAAGAATGCGCGTGTGAAACGAATCGTCTGGCCCACGGTCATAAACGGATAGAGTTCCTTGCCCTGCAACGGCCAACCCGTCCATGCCAAGATTGTGCGCAATAATCTCGCTGTATGAGCGCTGACTCTGTGCGCGAATCGCTTTGACCTCCGGCCAGGAAAAGAAACCTAGGCGTGGGTCCCTTGTCCTGGCTCATTGCCAAGGCCGTGATCTGCCCAGGGTTTTCCACCGGAAGTGGCTTGAGCAATAAGGCGTTCACCAAGCTGAAAATGGCCGTGTTCGCCCCAATTCCCAGGGCCAGTGTCAGTACTGCGGTCACCGCGAAGCTCGGCGACTTCCTCAGTTGACGAAATGCAAAGCGAAGATCCTGAAGCAAGGTTCCCACGCAAACCTCCAGGGACGATGGAATGCCCATTGCACAGCACGTTCCCGGCCAAACCACTCCGAGGTCATCTAGCTCATTTGCAATGAGATAACCTCATTGCGCGGATCTCTTGAACTTGCCGGTTGTGCGAATACGAGAATCGTTGTCCAAAACCGGACACATCGCTTCCGTCGCTGAACACAGGTTAAATGCCTGCAATTGCAACCTCCTGTCACCGCTGTCCTGCGTTACCCTTAAGAACTATGGGCCGCATCCGCGTACTTGCCGACCAGGTTGCCAACCAGATCGCTGCCGGCGAGGTGGTGGACCGGCCTGCCTCGGTGGTCAAAGAGCTGCTGGAGAATGCTTTGGACGCCGGGGCGATGCGCATCCGCGTCGAGGTCGAGGCCGGCGGGCGGCGGCTCATCCGCATCAGCGACGACGGCCAGGGGATGAACCGAGACGATGCCCTCTTGTCCTTCGAGCGTCACGCCACATCGAAGCTGCGCACCGCCGACGACCTGCTGTCGATTGTCACGCTGGGTTTTCGCGGCGAGGCGCTGCCCTCCATCGCCTCCGTAGCCCGCGTCACGCTGGAGACGGCGACCGGCGAAGAGAGCGCAGGAACCCGGCTGGAGATCGCCGGGGGAAAGATCCTCCACGTGGACGACGCCGCCCTGCCACGCGGAACCACGGTTGCCGTCGCTGATCTCTTCTTCAACACTCCGGCGCGGCGCAAATTCCTGCGCGCCGAATCCACTGAGCTGGCGCACGTAACGGCGCTCGTCACGCACTACGCCCTGGCTCACCCTGAGAAGCATTTCGAGCTGCTCTCGGCCACCCACACCGTGCTCTCCGCGCCGCCGGTTACGCGAACCGCCGAGCGCATCTACCAGATTTTTGGCAAAGATACGCTCGCCCAACTGCTTCCCGTGGCCGCCGAAACCCCGTTGGCCCGCGCCGGCCTGCCCGAGCCGCCGCCCTGGAAGAAAGATCCCGACGAGTCACTCCGCGATCCCGGCTCGCTGCGTCTCACCGGCTTCTACTCCAAGCCCGAACTGCAAAAGCTCAATCGCAATTCGATCTATATCTTCGTCAACAAACGCCTGATCCGCGACCGCCTGCTGATTCACGCGATCATCGAGGCCTACCGCAACGTGATTCCGCCCACGAGCTTTCCGGTCGTGCTGCTCTTTCTCGAGATGCCGCCAGAGGAGGTGGACGTAAACGTCCATCCGGCAAAGACCGAGGTGCGCTTCCGCCAGCAGAGCTTCATTCACGACTTTGTCCGCGACAGCCTGCGCACGGCGCTGATCAAGGCCCGTCCATCCGCCGGGTTCTTGGCGGCCCTCGACTCCGCGCCCGCCGCCAGCCCTTCGCTGATGCCCCCGTCCACCTCGCGGCTGCCCGGTGCTCCTGATAATGAGCCGTTTCAGCAGCCTGACTCTGATCCGACCGGCTTCCAAACAGCCAACGCCGCGCCTTTCGAGCTGACGCCGCGCCTGCCTTCGCCCATTCCCGGCAAACTGCCTTTTGCCGCCGAGGGCGCTCAACCCGGCGGGTGGATGAGCAGCGGGCTGGATCGCAGGGCCTGGGACGAAGCCGCCGCGATGCTCTTCCAGCCGGCTAGCCTGCCTCCCGCAGGCGACTGTTCTGGCGCTCCCGCCGATGCCCCCGGCGCCAATCCTGCCCTCGATACGGCCCAGGTCGAGGCCGAGCAGGCCGCCGCCAACCTCAACCAACTCGGTTCCTTGCGCCCGCTCGGACAGTTGCGTGACTCCTTCATTCTGGCTACTGGCGACGACGGATTGTGGATAATCGACCAGCATGTCGCCCATGAAAGAATTCTTTTTGAAAAAATTTTGCGCGACCGCCAGGTGGAAAAGGTACAACGTCAAAGGTTACTAATGCCCATCCTTGTGGAACTAAAGGCATCTCAGATGGTGGTATTCGCTCGTATCCACTCCGAACTGGAACGCAATGGCTTCGAGGTGGAACCATTTGGTGTTCAAACACTTGCAGTCAAGGAAGCCCCGATTGGCCTGGAAGGAACGGCTTTGGAGCGGATGTTGGCCGAGGTAATCGACCAGTCGAGCGAAGATTCTGACGAACAATCGCATAATCATGATCTTACGACGCTTCGCACTCGCATCGCCGCCTCCATTGCCTGTCACGCTGCAATAAAAGTGAACACCCCGCTTGACACAGTACGAATGGAGTGGTTACTTTTGGAACTAGCTAAAACCAGCCATCCGACCAGTTGTCCCCATGGACGCCCCATCGCTTTAATGTATTCTTGGAAGGAGATCCAGCGGGCCTTCCATCGCATTTGAAGCGGGTGGAAGGTGGCAGCCCTCCTCTTAGGGGACGGGGCAGCCCGGCGCATCACACTTCCAGGAATGAACCAGGGCCAGAACCAAGGCTGCATGGCAGTATTCCTGAAATTGTCTGATCGCCAGCCTGGAAGTGAGGTTTTTCTTTGACATCGGAACAGTTGGAAGCATCGCGCGCCGAAAGGATGCGCCTGAACGGAAACGGGACGCTCACACTCGAGGACGCGCGAACGTGGATCGAGGAGACCGGTTTGTGTCTCTTCCTGCCCAGGCGGCAGTTTTCCTCATTCATTGCCCCTTCGTTTGTCGAGGCCGTTGCCGGTGAGCGCAACTCGACCCCCGATGCAAAACAGATACAGATAGCCGAAGAGTTTCTGGTGCGTCTGGAGACAGACGGGGTAGCAGTGCGCCTGAATCTCCTGGGGTTGCCCGGCGAGGCGCCTGACTTTGTTGTGGCGAGTTGGGTTCTGCCCTACGTCTATGCTCTGCGTGGCGACCGTGACTGGCGGCGCAGCCCCCAGTTGACCGGCTCGCGCCAGGTTTCGCAACTCGCCGTGCAAGCCTACAAGCTGCTCGAGGCGGGCGACACGACCCTGAGCAAACTCACCCGCGCCCTGGGCCGTGAAGTCACCGAAGCCGCCGTTTTGCGCGCCATTACCGAGCTGTGGCAGCAACTACGCATCATTCCGGTCGTCGCCGCTCCGGGCCAGGCCGCCCAGTGGCAACTGCTCCGCGTGCGTTTTCAAAAGGCTATTGCCGAGGGCGCATCCACCTCGCAGGTGACTGCCATCTCGGTCCTTGCCTCCATTTATCTGCAAGCGGTGATCGCCGCCGGCATGGAAGATGTCGAGCTTTTTCTGGCTCCGCTGACCGCGCGCAGCAAGGTGCGCGAGGTGCTGCGCGGCCTGGTCGCCACGCGCCAGGTGCACACTATCTCGCTCGGCCATGCGCCGCATTACTATGTTGCCGGTACATTGCCGGAGTTCGCTGCCCCGCCCACAACTTACACCAGCGCGTCCATGCCGGCCTCGGCCTACTTTATGCGCTCCCAAGACCATGACGAGAGCCTGCCGGAGCCAGCAGCAGCCGCGAAGACGCTCGCCCCAGTCCCGGTCTCCGCGCATAAGCCAGCGGAGGTTCACACGCCGCGCAAACCTGCCGTTCACAAGCCGGCGGCAAACGGAAAAGCAGCGGCCGCCCGCCCCCATTTCAGCCGTCCTACGGCGCACGCGCGCGATCACCGTCCAGCACAATCCTCTTCGAGTAGCCACCCGGCCCGACGCGCAGGCGCTGACTCCCGGCCATCCGGCAAACGCTCATCGAGTGGTGCGCGGCCTGCCTCCTCAACTCGCTTCACTCCCAAGCCAGCCGCCGGCTCCAACGGCAAGCGCAACGGTGCTTATGCCGGCACGGCTTCGTCCAGTGGCAATCACGGGAAAGGCAACGGCTCCAAGAGCAGCCTCCGGCCAGTGGCTCGAACGGCCAATAGCGCATCCAAGCCAGTCGCGTCCGTGTGGAAGTCGCGCAAGGTACACTCCAACGGCGCCAAGACCGCTGGCAAGCCGAGCGCAACCAACCGCGGCGTCAGCGCAGCCCGCAAGGACTCGCGACCCGCGGTTCGTTCCACAACCAGCCGTAAACCTGCTGTGGCCATCGGCTCCAAGGCTGGTGGCAGTGGCAAGCGCTTTGGCTTTGCCGCGCGCTCCAATCAGGTGGCCAAGCAGGTGTCCAAGCCCTCGGCGAAGAAGCGCGGATGAACACTCCGTTGAGCGCTCCATCTAGCAGCTCATCCGCTCCGGCCCGCAAGATCATCGTCGCCATTGATGGTCCGGCTGGAGCGGGAAAAAGCACCGTCGCCCGCCACTTGGCGCGGCATTTTGGCCTGCTGAATCTGGAATCCGGCGCCATGTACCGAGCCTTTGCCCTCAAAGCTTTGCGTCTCGGTCTACCTTTGGATGAAAGCGCGGCGCTGGAAAGCCTGGCTGCCGAGACCATCATTTCCCTCAATACTGGTGTGGAGGAGAATAGCGTCCTGCTGGACGGCGAAGATGTGACCGGTCTGCTCCGCAATCAAACCGTCACCGATGCCGCCTCCCGCGTCAGCGTTTTGCCGGCGATTCGCGCCTGGTTGGTTCGCCTGCAACAGCAGATGGGTGCGCAGGGCGGAGTGGTGATGGAGGGCCGCGACATCGGCACCGTGGTCTTTCCCCAGGCTGAGGTCAAGATCTTTCTCGATGCTGCGCCTGAGGTGCGAGGTTTGCGCCGCTATGACCAAGTTGCCCAGATGGGTTCCAAGCCTGAGCTTCAGCCTGAAGAGGTGATCCGCGACCTGCGGGCCCGCGACGAACGCGACCGCAACCGCGCCGACTCGCCCTTAAAGCCGGCTGCCGACGCCGTGCTGCTGGATTCAACACGTCTCACCCTGGATGAGGTGGTCGCCGCCGCCGAGGCCATCGTGGACGCCAAGCTCAAGCGCCTCTGAGACAAAGTGAACTCTACGCTCCTCCGCTGGGCGGAAACCCATTCAGCTTGTGGGTGAGCCCCACCGGTCTTCTCCAAGCCATACATCCGCCCCCGCGCCTTTCTTCTGGCGCGGACAAGCCGAAGGCAGTTGGCCGAACCGCAGGTGCTTGCAGATAATTACCATCCCTCCGCGCACAATCAAAGCATGAACCAAGACCACAGCCACGGGTTTTTACTGACCACTGTTCACTGACCACTGTGTGCAGCCGGGCACATCCCTGACATTTCA
>JBEKDX010000019.1:0-22110 GCA_050014135.1 Occallatibacter sp. | reverse complement strand
CTTCGATGTCCTCGCGTCCAACGATGCCGGCCGCTGAATCGTCGAGGTGGTACTTGTCCCTGAGGCCGCGCAGGCTTTCACGCTCCTTGCGTTCTTCGTCGGAGTAGAAGCGGGCCTTTTCAAATTCGTGATTGGCAATTGCCGAATCCATACGATGCACGATGAATTTGATGCGCTTCTGAACTTCGGTGATCTCCTCGGGCAGCGATGTTTGGCGGAGCTTGACGCGGGCGCCGGCCTCGTCGATCAGATCAATCGCCTTGTCGGGCAGGAAGCGATCGGGGATGTAGCGATTGGAATGCGAGACGGCAAACTCGACGGCGGCATCGGTATAACTGACGGCATGGAATTTTTCGTAGCGGTCCTTGATGCCATGGATAATCTTGATGGCGTCGGTCTCGTTTGGGGGCGGCACTTTGACGGCCTGGAAGCGGCGTTCGAGAGAGCGATCCTTCTCGATGGATTTTCGGAACTCGGCCGGCGTGGTTGCGCCGATGCACTGAATTTCTCCGCGCGAGAGCGCGGGCTTGAGGATGTTGGCCGCGTCGAGCGAACCTTCGGCCGAACCGGCGCCGACCAGGGTGTGCAGCTCGTCGATGAAGATAATGGAATTCTGGTTTTCCATCAGCTCTTTCATGATGGTCTTGAGCCGCTCCTCGAACTGGCCGCGGTATTTAGTGCCGGCGACGATGAGCGAAAGATCGAGGCCGAGGATGCGCTTTTCGGCGAGGAAGCTGGGCACTTCACCGTCGGCTATGCGCTGCGCCAGGCCCTCGACGATGGCGGTCTTGCCGACACCGGGCTCGCCGATGAGGACTGGATTATTTTTGGTGCGCCGGCAGAGAATCTGCACCACGCGCTCGAGTTCGCTGTCGCGTCCAACCAGTGGATCAAGCTGCCCGTCCATCGCGGCCTGGGTCAGGTCGCGGCTGAACTCGGAGAGCAGGCTGGATTCGCGCGGGCGCTGCTGCGGCTGAGTTTTTTCTTGCGTCACGCGTCCCAGTTCTTCGCGAATCTGCGCCAGCTTCAGGCCGCGCTCCTGCAGAATCTCAGAGGCAAAGCACTTTTCCTCGCGTAGCAGGCCGAGCAGCAAATGTTCCGTTCCGATGTGCTTGTGACCCAGCCTTTCGGCTTCTTCGGCGGCATAGGCAAGCACCCGCTTGCACTCGTTCGAGAGCGGCAGGTCAACCGAGGTGGAGACCTTCTCGCGAATAGTCGTGTGCGTCTCGATCTGCTTGCGAATCGACTCCACCGAAGCATGCGAGCGCAGGAAGCGATTGGTGAGCGCCTTGTCCTCGCGCAACAGGCCCAGCAGCAGGTGCTCGGTCTCGATGTAAGGTGAGCCGAACTGGCTGGCCTCATATCGCGCAAAGAAGATCACGCGCCGCGCCTTCTCTGTATAGCGTTCGAACATGATGGTCCCCCTAGTGCTGGCTATCGGCGAGAGTGGCCGTCCGCTTCACTTGGCACCCCCGCGACGAAAACCTGTCGCTGGGGACCCCGCTTGGCACCCCCGCGACGAAGACCTGTCGCTGGGGACCCCGCTTGCGGCCTCGGCCCAATCGCGCGCGCCCCGGTTAAAATTCGCCGCCGCGGACCCTGGGAAACGCGCTCAGGCCGCGAACAGCTCTTGGGGATGGATGCGAACACTCTTTTGCCTGTCAATTTCCAGGCGCTTGCATCTGCAGAGACTTCCATCCGGCATTTTTCAGCCTGAGAAGAGACGAGAACCAATCTTATCCCAGACTGCTTACTTGATATGACTCAAAAGTGCACACAAACGGCGCTTTTTTCGTCAGGAATTCACAGTGGTTACCGTTTTGGATGCGCCGGCGACGACCGCCAAGCGGCCACTCTCCAGGCGCAAGATTCGCGTACATCGCGCGGCCAGGTCAAGGTTATGCGTCACAAGGATCGAGGTGAGGCCGTGCGTCCGGTGCAGCCGGGCAATCAGTTCGAAGACCATGCTGGCAGTCTCTGCGTCCAGGTCGCCGGTGGGTTCGTCGGCCAGAAGCAGCCGGGGGTTGTTGACCAGCGCTCGGGCCAGCGCCACGCGCTGCTGCTCGCCGCCACTGAGTTCGCCGGGACGGTGGTCGCCGCGATCCTGCAAGCCAACCTCGGCGAGCCACCGGGCTGCCGCCGCCAGCGTTTCGGATTTTCGTAAGCCCTGAGCCAGCAAGGGCATGGCGACATTTTCCAGAGCCGAGAACTCGGGCAGCAGGTAATGAAATTGCCAGACGTAGCCGATCTCGCGATTGCGAAAGGCCGCCGCCTGACGCGGCGTGAGCTGGGCGACGCTGATCGAGGCGCAGGTCACGGTTCCCGCAGTGGGCGTGTCGAGCGCGCCCAGAATGTGAAGCAGCGTGCTCTTGCCCGCGCCCGATTGGCCGACAATGGCCACCATCTCGCCGGGCTGCACATCCAGATCGAGGCCCTGAAAGAGCGTCAGCGCGCCGCGCGCAGTGGTGTAGGTTTTTTCCAGGTTGCGAAGTTGAATGATGGGGGAGTTGCCGTCCAGGCTGGCTTGCGGCGGAGTTTCACAGTGATCGGCCTGCGCCCGCGACTTTGAATCCCGGGCCGTGCGGGCGTTCTGGGTGGCAACTTCTGGAGTGGGTCGAGTCATCCGGTTGCAGCTATTCTACCGTGCCGGGGGCGGATTTTGCGGCGGGTGGGGTTCCTTTGGTAATGGCGGGCAAAAAAACAGATCGGTTCATATTTTATGCTGCTATTCAAAATCGGGACCTGGGGCACCCACGAATTTCAGTAGGCGATCTTGTTGGCCGACGCGAGCCACGCGGCAAAGCTCGACCAGGCTTCGTCACCGAGTAACTGCGTGGCAGGGAGCTTGCGCTCGGCGGAGTCCTTGCGTAGTTCGGCGTAGAGGAAAGCGTCATCGAAGCCGGCGCGAGCGGCGTCCGCGGCGCTGGCTCCGTAGTAGACAGCATCGATGCGCGCCCAGTAGGCCGCGGCGAGACACATCGGGCAAGGCTCGCAACTGGAGTAGAGTTGACAGCCGGCCAGCGAGAATACTCCCAGCGCCTTCGCGGCCGCGCGGATGGCGTTCACTTCGGCGTGCGCTGTGGGGTCGAGCGCGGCAGTCACCGTATTGACGCCCTCGCCCACAATGCGGCCTTCACGCGCAATCACCGCGCCGAATGGGCCGCCCGCGCCGTTGACGACATTTTGCGTGGCCAGCGCAATGGCGCGGCGCAGAAACTCGGGATTTGCAGGGGGCTGCATCGATTCTGAAAAAATGCCGAAAGCAAAAACACTATAGCACAAGGATTGGCCAGACCAGTGATAGCGGGAAGATTACAGGCGCGGCGAGTGTCTTGTCTCCAATTTTCGTAGAAGAACTGGGAGCGAAAAACGCAGATTCTTCGCTCACCACCCCCAAACTGAAAAGCGTTTGGAGTCCCGTTCGCTCAGGATGACAGCGGTAAATCTGATAGGTATATCGGAGACAGGACACTAGCGCGTTATTTCTTTGCTGCCTTCTGAACCGGTTGATCTTCGAGATATTTATTCCAATCGGCACGTTCCTTTTTCTGCTCATTCTGCAAATAGTGGAATGCCCCGATGAAGGCGTGCATGACATCGTTCAAGGTTCGGCCCGGCGCCAGGGTGCAGCCGTTGAATACTTCGGTATCGGCATTGATTTCGATATCCGGCGCGATACAAGTCAGGAGCAAACCCTTCTCGTCCATCACCGGAAACAGATGATCGGGGTTGACGGCGCTCGGGGTGGATGCAGTGGCCGGAGCAGCCTTGAGGAGCTGATCTGGATCGAAGGTTTTCTGGTTGCCCTGTACACTAGCCGCAGAGGTAGCGGCAACTGCATGAGAGGCACCGAAGGTGATGGAGACCAGGAGCGCCAGGATTGCCAAGAGTATTTTCATAATCCCCTTCCACTTTCCCGAGTCCGATTTCAGTTGTACTTGAGGTATCGGCTGAAAGAGAGAAGTATTCACCCCGAAGGGAGCGGACCGGGTATTCGCCACTCTTCAGGCGCGTTAGAATCTGATCCACATTTGGCGGCAATTGGGCTTAAACTAAAACGATGATGGACTCGCTACCGAAGAGGAATTTGAAGGAAGCGCATCCGGCGAAGAAAGAGAGCGATCCGGGCGCGGCGGCTGCGCAGAGTGGCGCTGACGAGCCCGCGGCGCATCTCGACCACTGGTCCGCGGCTGTGCTGCTGGAGCGGGCGGTGCATCTGCGCAAGCTGGCCAGGCATGGGGACGGGGCAGCTACTGAGACGCTGAAGGAGTACCCGCGCCATTGCGCGATGCTACTGTTTCGCAGCCGCAACGGCGGAGCCGAAGTGCATGAGGAGTTCGCCGATGTCTTCTACGTGCTGGATGGGCACGCTACGCTTGTGACCGGGGGCTCGGTGTCGGAGGCAGAGCAGATTGGGCCGGGCGAGGTGCGCGGCTCGACGGTGGAGGGCGGCGCACGGCAGCAACTGCGGGCGGGCGATGTGGCGCATGTGCCGGCAGGCGTGCCGCATCAGATGCTATTAGCTGTCGAAGAGACGGTGACTTGCCTGGTGATGAAGGTGCGGGAGAGTTCGTAGGAGGATTCAGCCGCTAATACTCAGACCGCGTGATTATCCAATTTCATTTCCATGCAGGTGGGGTCAGGAGAGATGGCGCTGCCTTCCAGTCATTCCATTGAGGAATATCGGCGCGCGCGGCGAAAAGAATGAGAGGTAAAAGCGGCTCAGTGTTCATGCGGTGAGAGCGTCTGAAAGGCCGCCTTCAAACTCTTCATTGAGCCACTGGCTGAAGGGCTGAAAGCTCTCGTGGCGTCCGAGGAAGTCGCGGACCATCTGGCGACCGGACTTGGAGCCGCCCTGTTCGAGAACGGTCTTGCGATAGCGGCTGCCTGCCTCGCAATCCAGCAGGTCTGCGGGGTCGAACTGGGCAAAGAAGTCCAGAGCGATGACTTTATCGAAAGCATAGGTGTAGTAATTCGACGAGTAGCCGGTGAGGTGGCCGAAGCTGGCATACATACGATTGCCTTCGAGCCAGCTCCAGGGTTGCAGGCTTTGATAAAGCTGCTTGGTGGTGCTGTCGAGGTCAAGACCGGCGGGGTTCTGGTCGTGCAGGTCGAGCGAGAGCGTTGTGTAGTAGAGCTGCGAACGAACCCAATCGGCGCGGCCAAAGGATCCCGCCAGTTTCATCTTCCGGATGATTTCAGAGGGTAGTGTTTCGCCAGTCTGGTAGTGCTTTGCGAAGGCCTGGAGCAGCTTTTCGTCGCGGAAGAACTCTTCGAGCATCTGCGAAGGAACTTCGATGAAATCGCCTTCGGTGGCAAAGCCGCTGAGCCCGGCCCACTCGGTATGGCCTCCGAGGATGGCGTGCATCAGGTGGCCGAACTCGTGAAAGAAGGTCACTACATCTGAGTATTGCAAGAGGCCGGGATCGCTTGGTTCGTTGCCCGGGAAGTTGCAGATGAGCGCGGCCTCGGGCAGAGCGCGGCCGCGCACGCCAGTGACGATGGGGGCGGCGGAGAACCATTTATCCTTGCCGTCGCGGGGGTGCATATCGAGATAAAAACGGCCGACGCGCTGACCGTCGTCGAGGACGTCAAAGACCGAAACAGCCGGGTGCCATGCGGGCGCGGTGGAGCGGCGAAAGTCGATTTTGAAGAGGCGCGCGGCGGTCTGGAGCACGCCAGCCTCGACCTGCGCATAGGGGAAGTACGGGCGCACGGATTGCGAATCGAAGTCGAAGGCCGAGCGGCGGAACTGCTCGTACCAGTAGCCTCGGCTGGTGATGTCGATGGCCGTGAGCCGCGGCTGGCGCTTGCGGGTGAAGTCGAGAATCAGTTCATACTCGCGGCTTGCGCCGTCGTGGCTGGCTTGGTTTAGTTTGGCCAGGAATTCGCGCACGTTGGCGGCGGAGGCCATCATCTGATCGGCAGTGGCCAGATCGGCCCAACTGCGGAAGCCGAGCACATCAGCGATCTTCTGGCGCGTGGCCAGCAGGTCGAGGAGAATTTGTTGATTGGCGGGATAGGCGCGGGTGTTGTAGGCGAGAAACATCCGCTCGCGCAAGGCAGCACTCGAAGCAAAGGTCATCACCGGCTGCATATCGGGCGGGTCAGTGGTCAGCGTGACGCGTCCTTCAGCGTTCGCCGGATGGCGCGCGAGATAGTCGGCGGGGAGGCCGTCGAGTTCGGCAAGGGTAGTCTCGATGGTCTTCGCGCCCTCCTGAATGTTGCGGCTGAATTCGAGCGAGAGGTGGGTGGCTTTCTCGTGGAGGGCTTGCAAGCGTTCGCGCGTGGCCTGGTCCTTGTCCACGCCGGCGAGGCGATAGCTGAGCAGCGTGCGTTCGACGTAATGCATTGTCGCCGGGCTTGCGCCGTGGATATCGATTGCCACGAGAGCCTCATAGACGTCGCGGTTCAGGCTGAGGGCGCTGGCGGCCATGGCTATGCGCTGGGCCTCCTGTTGAGCCTGATCGCGCACTGTTTTTTCGGCGGCGACGGAGTTGAGTACGCCGGCCTGCGCTCCGGCCAGGCTGAGATGCTCGATAGCCTCGTCATAGAGGCGCAGCGAGTTCTTCGGAGTGCGAGCGCCTTCGACAGCCACGAGCGCAGCCAATGCCGCCTCGTGCGCCTTCAAACGGGCGTCGACCCAGGCGGAGAGCGCCTGGGCAGACGCGGCTCCTCCGGTCTCCCAGGCGTGCGGGTTTTCTGTTGCGGCGACGGCGGCAGGATTCTCGGTGGGCATGGCGGGCTGACTCCTCTATAGAACCAGAGTAACAAGACAATCTGAATAGCTCGATGCTGGATGACCTATGAACCTAACGATGAGCAACACACCGCCGCAGGGCCGGTGGACTTGCGCACCACCAGCTTGGGATAGACGGTGATGACGTCGGGCCGCGGGTGAGGTCCATCTTCGCGGATCAGTTCCAGAAGCGTGCTTGCCGCGGCTTCACCCATGGCGCGCAAAGGCTGATGGATGGTGGTGAGCGGCGGGTCGATGGTCGAAGCCATGAGCACGTCGTCGAAGCCCATCACCGAGAGATCCTCGGGCACGCGCAAGCCCGCTTCATGCAGCGCCCGAATCGCTCCCATGGCGGCATTATCGTTGAAGGCGAAGATGGCAGAAAAATCTCGCCGAGCCTTCAATAACTCCCTCGTCACTTCATAACCCTGCACCAGACCAGGCCCGGCGCCGCTCAGTTGGACCACCAGCTTCGCGTCCACCCGAATACTCAGCTCCTTCGCCGCATTCACAATCGCCTGCCAGCGCGGTTTGATATCCGAAGTGAGGGCTTGTCCTTTGATGAAGGCAATTCGCTTGTGTCCCAGTCCCTGGAGATGCACGAGCGCCAGGCGTGCCGCTTGCACATGATCGAGCTCGATGTTGACCACTCCGCGACGCCGTTCGTGACCGGAGACTACGACCAAAGGCACGGGCAGCTCATCCTTGATAAGTGTATCGACGGCAATAATACCTTCGACCGAGCGCGCCAGCATCATGCGTAGATAACTCTGGAGCAGTTCGGCGCGATGGCGATGGCTGACGACAAAGTAGAAAAAGCCGTCCTTCAGCAGCCCGTTCTCAATGCCTCCCAGCACCGCGGTGGAGTAGCCTTCGCTGATCTCTGGAACGATGACGCCGACGGTGTAAGTTCGCTTCTGGCGCAGGCTCCGGGCTACGGAGTTGGCGGAGTAGCCATAAAGCGCCGCGGCATCAAGAACTCGCTGCCGAGTTTCCTTGGCGATCCGGTGCGCCGCCGCCGCGCCATTGACAATGCGCGAGACGGTGGATTGCGAAAGCTCCAGGATGGCCGCCAGTTCTTTCAGCGTGATCGGCTTGGCAGGCTTCTTGGCCATGCACTTACTCTCCAGCGGGTTGAATTCACCCGGTCTTTCCTGTCTGTCGATCCCGGCTCATTGTAATCCGCATCGGTCCAATGCTCTCCTCCGCACTCTGCGATCGTGGAGTTGCATACGCGGAGCAGTGTGTATATGCTACCAGCCAATGGCCGTCAATCCATGGGGAGGAGAGATGAGATTAGCGCGAGAAACACAGAGGATTATTTTTTCATTATGCTCCAGCGCGGCGCTCGTTGCGCTCGCGTCGTCCGTGGTCGCTTGCGATGCCCCGCCGCGCACAACATTGACGATCGCTGTTGCGGCAAGCGTCAAGGACGCCATCATGGAAGCCGAGACAGCCTATCAACGCGACCACCCGGGCATCGATTTTCGCAACGACTCCGGCTCTTCGGGAACGCTGGCGCTTGAAATCGATAAGGGGGCGCCTGTGGATGGATTTCTCTCCGCCGCGTCGAAGCCCATGGACGATCTGCAAGCGGAGGGATTGATCGTGCCGGCAACACGCCGCAATCTGCTGCGCAACTCGCTGGTTCTGATTGCGCCGCGCGATTCTGGAATTCAGAACTTCCAAGGACTTGCGGATCGTTCTGTCCGGGTGATTGCCTTGGGCGATCCCGCCGGAGTTCCAGCAGGCCAGTACGGACGACAAACACTGACTGCGCTGCATCTTTTTGACAAGCTTAAGACCAAAGTTGTGCTGGGCGGGGACGTGCGCCAGGTGCTTGCATACGTCGAGACCGGCAACGCGGATGCCGGCCTGGTCTACGCGACCGATGCACAGGCTTCAAGCCGCGTGCGCGTGGTGGCCGTCGCTCCGGAATCGACACACGATCCGATCATCTATCCAGCGGCGGTAATCAAGACGAGCCCGAACATTAAAGCCGCGCTCAACTTTATTGAGTATCTCGGCAGCCCGGAGGCTCAATCTATCTTCGTGAAGCATGGATTTACAATTGCCTCACCGTGATGTTTGCCATCGACCCATCGCCGCTTTATATTTCGCTGGCCACTACCTGCGTGGCTACTGTTGCAACTTTCTTTCTAGGAATGCTTGCTGCCCGGTTGATGCTGGGAATGCATGGAGGATTGCGCGCGTGGATCGACGGGGTACTCACACTTCCGCTGGTCCTTCCGCCAACGGTTGTCGGCTTCTTTCTTTTGCTACTTCTCGGGCGGCAGAGCTTGATCGGCCATGCGCTTGAGCGCATCGGGATTACCATCGTTTTTTCTTGGCCGGCAACCGTGATTGCGGCAACAGTTGTGGCTTTTCCGCTGATGTATCGCACCACACTGGGCGCATTCGAGCAGGTGAGTCCGACCTATCTTGACGCGGCGCGCACGCTGGGAGCTTCGGAGTGGATGGTCTTTCGCAGAGTCTTGTTGCCGCTGGCGATGCCGGGTGTGATTGCTGGAACGGTTCTGGCATTTGCGCGCGCGCTGGGAGAATTCGGAGCGACACTGATGCTGGCCGGCAATATACCCGGCCGCACGCAGACCCTTCCTATCGCCATCTTCTCCGCCGCAGAAGGCGGCGATATGCGGCTGGCCTTCGTGTGGGTGATGCTGATCGTCGCTCTCTCGCTGGCCATCATTCGTTTGCTGAACCGGCAGAGCCGGAGACGCGAAACAGCGCGACGGCCGATCACTCCATCCTTGCCGTCAGCTCTCATTGCGCCTCCAATTCTGCAGCGTGGAATGGATGAGGTCGCATCGTCCGCGATTCTCGAATTACAGGTCGAGAAAGTGCTGGATCACTTCAGCTTGCAAGTGGAGCTTCGCACTGGCGCGGGCGCAGTCGGTTTACTAGGCGCATCCGGAGCGGGCAAGACGATGACGTTGCGCATGATCGTTGGAGTTGCTACGCCGGATAGCGGGCGCATTGTTTTGAATGGCCGTGTTTTGTATGACAGCGTCGCGGGGCGGAAGGTGCCGTCAGCGAAGCGAAAGATCGGCGTGGTCTTTCAAGACTACGCGCTCTTTCCCCACATGACCGTAGCCGAAAATGTCGGCTTTGGTTTGAGCGAGCTGCCGGAGTTGGAACGGCGGTCGCGCGTTGACGGGCAACTCCATCGGATGCACATCGCCGAATTGGCCGGCCGCTATCCCAAAGATATCTCCGGCGGAGAGCGGCAGCGCGTGGCCATTGCGCGCTGCATGGCCATCGAGCCGGATGCGCTGCTGCTCGATGAGCCTTTCGCGGCGCTCGACCCGCACCTGCGGCGTCAGATGGAGGAGCAGCTTCGCGAGGCGCTGACCAATTACAACGGCGCGGTGATCTTTGTAACTCACGATATGGAAGAAGCATTCCGCTTCTGCGCCGATCTGCTGGTGCTTGACGGCGGCCGCGTGATCGCACGCGGGCCGAAGCACGAGCTCTTCGAGCGGCCTCGCACGGTGGCCGCCGCGCGGCTCACTGGCTGCAAGAATATCGTTCCCGCCCGCCGCGCGGCTGTTGATCGCGTCGCCGTGGATGCGTGGAAGTGCCAGTTGACAGCGGCGATGCCCGTTTCCAAGACGCTCACCCACATTGGTCTTCGTTCCCACCAGATCGCATTCCAAGGGGCGCCCGAAGGCGAAAACACATTTCCCTGCTGGCTAGTGAGCACCAGCGAAGCGCCGCATGAGATGACGCTGTATCTTCGCTTGCACGCTGCGCCTCTTGCTGGCGAGCCGCCTCATCTGCAGGCCGATGTGCCCAAAGACCTTTGGCGCTCACTGAGCGCGCAGCCTCAGCCGTGGCGGGTGACTCTCGCGCCGGAGCGTCTGCTGCATCTGGAGGGGTGAGCGAACACCATCGGCATCGCAGCCATGATCCGGTCAGCTTGCCGCGATAGACTGCAAACAAGGATGCAATCTTGAGCGGAGATCAACAAACGAAGAGCGTGGAAACAGTAGAGGCTACGGGCATCTCCCATGCATGGCGCGCGCTGCGCCATCGCAATTTTCGCCTCTTTTTCGGCGGGCAAAGCATCTCGCTGATCGGCACATGGATGACGCGCGTGGCCACCGGGTGGCTGGTTTACCGGCTGACCGGCTCGGCTCTGCTGCTGGGCACGGTCAGCTTTGCCGGTCAGATTCCCACCTTCTTGCTGGCACCCTTTGCCGGCGTCCTGGTTGACTGGCTGGACCGCCGACAAGTGCTGGTCTGGACGCAGACTTTGTCGATGGTCCAGTCGCTGGCGCTGGCCGCACTGACGCTCTCCGGCCACATTACGATTCCCTTGCTGCTGACCTTCAGCGTGATGCAGGGCTGCATCAATGCCTTCGATATGCCCGGCCGCCAATCCTTCATGGTCACGATGGTCGATGACAAGCGCGACCTGCAGAACGCCATCGCCATCAACTCGTCGATGGTCAACGTGGCGCGGCTGATTGGCCCGTCGCTGGCCGGAATGCTAATCGCGGTATCGAGCGAGGGCTGGTGCTTTCTGATCGACGGCATCAGTTACATCGCCGTGATCATCTCGCTGCTGATGATGCGTCTGCATACGCCCGTGTTCGAGCGCAAGACCACCTCAATGCTCACCGAGTTATCGGCTGGATGGACTTACGTCTCGGAGTTTCTGCCCATCCGCACCATCCTGCTGCTCTTTGCGGTGACGAGCCTGATGGGTATGCCTTTCGTGGTGCTGATGCCAATCTTTGCCGCGGTGGTGCTGCATGGCGGTCCGCACACGCTGGGATTTTTAATGGCTTCGATGGGCCTGGGCTCGCTGCTCTCGGCGCTCTCGTTGGCGGCGCGCAGGAGTGTGCGCGGCCTGGTGAGGATGATTCCCATAGCGACTGGAGTTTTTGGATTCGGACTGATTGGTCTGGGTCTTTCGCATTGGTTCTGGCTGTCGATGGCGATGGTCTTCATCGCCGGCATGGGCATGATGCAAGGCATGGCGGCCAGCAACACCGTGATTCAGACCATCGTTACCGACGACAAGCGCGGCCGGGTGATGAGCTACTATACGATGGCGTTCATGGGCATGGCGCCGTTCGGCAGCCTGCTGGCCGGAACCATGGCGCACAATTTCGGCGCGCCGCGGACGGTGGTGATGACTGGCTCGGTGGTGCTGGTGGGCGCGGCGTGGTTTGCCACGCGCTTGCCGCAGTTGCGCCGCCAGATTCGGCCCATCTATCGCGAAATGGGCATCCTGCCGGCGGAGGAGGGAATACAGCAATGAGCGAAGAGAAATCTGATCTTAAACCCGTCGGAGAGGCCAAAAACAATTTCAGCAGCCTTTTGGCAAAGGCGGAGGAGCAAGATGCGCGGATTGTGGAAACGAGCGAAAAAGAGATCAAACCCAAACCCGCTTCTGAGATTGGCTTGACACTCGAAGCACGCCGCACGGCCATCGTTGTCATCGATCTGCAAAAGGGAATTGCGCAGATTCCCGGAGGCGCTCCGCACCCGAAGCCTGCCGTCATCGCCAATTGCGCGCGCCTGCTTGGCGCGGCACGAGGGGCCGGAGCGCAGCCTGTGCTGGTTCACGTCGGCGGCGCGACGAATGGCGCTGACCGTGTGCACACGCCCACCGACGATCCGATGCGCTCGACCGGCGCGCTGCCGCCCGATTGGAGCGAGCTGATTCCCGAACTCGATCAGCAGGCGAGTGACATCGTGATTCTCAAACGTCAATGGGGCGCGTTTTACGGGACAGATCTTGATTTGCAACTTCGCCGCCGCGGCCTCGCGACGATCGTGATCTGCGGCATCGCCACCGAGTTTGGCGTGGAGAGTACGGCGCGCGACGCTTATGAACGGGGCTACGAGTTGATCTTCGCCGAGGACGCGATGACTGGCAGGAGCGCTGAGAGCCACACGAACAGTGTGGGGCGTATCTTTCCGCGCCTGGGACGCGTTCGCTCGACCGAGCAGATTGTTGCGGCGCTCAAGTAGTGACCTGTCCCTGAAGTTCACCACATGACCATTCGCAGAAAACCGCAGATTCTTTGCTCACTCCCCAAACTGAAACGCGTTTAGGGCCTTGATCGCACAGAATAACAGCAGCAATCCGATAGGTATTTCGGAGACTGGACACTAGAAACTGTTTCATAACCAGATTCTGACCGTAATCAAGTCTTCCCTCGGGGGCTAAAGCCCGCATATTTTCTGCTCTGTCAGCGGCACGGCTAAAGCCGTGCCCTTTCAAAACCAGGTTATGAAACAGCTTGCAGAGAGCCTCTGATTAAGTTCCATTTCCAACGGAACCTTCCCTCCGGGGCTAAAGCCCTCGTTCATTTGATTAGCTTTTCACGGGGGTCAAAACCACTGTCTCCCTCCGACTCTGAAGCGGATATTTCCGCAGCCTGTAAAAGTCCGTGCTCTTTCAAAGCGTCGACTTGATCAGAAGGTCTTTATAACTGGTCGAAGATATCGCGGAACTCCCAAGCGCCGGAGCGTCTGGCCAGCCACTCGGCTCCGCGCACGGCGCCCTCGGCCAGGCAACGGCGGCTCTGAATCTGGTGGCGAAGCTCAAGCGTGTCTGTGTCGCTCGAGGCGGTGACGACGTGCTCGCCCATGGCGTCGCCGACGCGATGAGAAGTGATCTCGACAGATGTTCCGGGGCGGGCGGCTTGGATGATCTCGCGCAGAGTGATGGCGGTGCCGGAGGGTGCGTCGAGCTTGGTGGTGTGGTGGGTTTCATTAATCGAGAAGGTATAGCCGTCGAGCTGAGCGAGCGAAGCGGTGAGGCGGAAGAGCTTTTGCACGCCGATGGAAAAATTAGTTCCGTAGAGCAGCGCTCCACCCTTTTGCGCGAGGGATTTCAACTCCTGCAAATGCGCGTACCAACCGGTGGTGCCAACGACGATGCGCCCGCCTAGGATGAGGACGGCGCGCATATTTTCGACCGCGGCATCGGGGGCGGTGAAGTCGATTACCGCGTCGATGCCGGCGAGATTGGCGGCGGTGAGTGCCGAGGCGTGCTCGTTCTCGTTGATGTCGAGCGCGCGGACTGCGTGGCCGCGCTCACGGGCGACCTCGGCAACCAGGCTGCCGGTCTTTCCTTTGCCTAAAACCAGAAATTGCATGAAGACCTCAAGATTATGGCCATCCAAATGGATATTAAATGATTGGGTCGATGTTGATCGGGTTGCCGCGGCGTTATCCTGTGGATGACCGATGAACAATATGGAATCAGTGAATCAATCGCCCGCTGCCGAAGTCATACCAATGGCTTATCGCCGTAAAGTCCGCTGGCCGAGGCTGCTACTCTGGCTGGCGGGCGGGCTGCTGGCGCTGCTGGTGCTGGCTGCCGTTGCGGGAGTTCTATGGCTGCGCGCGGCGGCCATGGGGGCGCTGCCACAGTTGGATGGCGAGATCCATCTTGCCGAAGCCGGCTTGAAGGGCTTGTCTGCTCCAGTGATTGTTCGCCGCGACGGGCACGGTGTGCCGCACATCGAGGCGGCCAACGAGGATGACCTCTTTGCGGCGCAGGGCTATGTGACCGCACAGGACCGCCTGTGGCAGATGGACCTTTACCGGCGCAACGCCAATGGTGAGCTGGCGGAGATTCTTGGCGCCTCGATGGTCAAGCACGACCGGGAGCAGCGCGTGCTGCAAATTCGCAACACCGCTCGGCGCATCTACTCCAACCTGGCTGCCGGGGATCGTGCGCGTCTGGATGACTACGCGCGCGGCGTGAATCTTTTCATCGCGCAGCATCCCGGTTCGCTTCCGCCGGAGTTCAAACTGCTGGGTTATCGTCCGCAGCCTTGGAGCGGAGCGGACTCAGTCAGCGTTGGTCTGATGATGGTGGAGACGCTGGATACGCACGCCAAGACGAAGCTGGAACGCGAGAAGATCGCAACTCGCCTCAACAACCCCAGGCTGGAGGCGGATTTGTATCCGGTAGGCTCGTGGCGCGACCATCCCCCTACCGGTATGGTGGTGGATTGGAGCCAGCCTCGGCCCGCGCCGGTTCCTTCCAAAGATGATGACGAGGATGATGATGACCACAGCCAGGCCAATGTTGCGCCGGGTGCCCCGGATGGATTGGGGGTCGATGTGTTCCACCTTAGCGACAAAATACAAAAAGCAGATCCCACAACTTCGCTCAGGATCGCGAGGATGGGGCACCCGGCGGTCGATGGAGAGCTGATTCATTTACTCGGCCAGTCCGAATGCGATGGCTGCGCTCCGGGCTCGAATAACTGGGTGATCGCCGGACGCCACACTGCCAGCGGCAAACCGCTGCTTGCGAACGATATGCACCTGAGCTTGACGGAGCCGGACGTGTGGTACATGGCCGACTTGCGCGCGCCCGGCTTTCACGCTGCCGGAGTCACAGCGCCGGGAATGCCTTTTGTGATCGCCGGGCACAATGAGCACGTGGCCTGGGGATTCACGGCGCTCTATGCCGATGTGCAGGATTTGTATGTGGAGAAGCTGGACGGCAAGGGAAGCTACCAGGCGATGGACGGCAGTTGGAGGCGGGTCGGCGTGGCGCATGAGGTGATCAAGGTACGGCTGGGCAAAGATGTGACTCTGGATGTGCAGTCGACCGCACACGGGCCGCTGGTGAATTCGATTTTGCCCAAGGAGACGCGGGCGATAGCGCTGAAGTGGACGCTCTACGACCAGGCGCTTAATACGATGCCGTTTTACGCGATGAACACGGCGGCGAACTGGGCGGAGTTTTCCTCGGCGCTCGGGGAGTGGTGCTGGCCGGCGCAGAATGTGGTTTACTCCGACGATCAAGGGCATATCGCTTATCACGCCGTGGGCCGGTTGCCGCTGCGTCCCGCTGGACTGGCCGGTGTGCCGATTTCGGATGCATCTCACGAGTGGAGTGGTTATATTCCCTTCGACGCGATGCCCAGCGCCGTTGATCCGCCGTCGGGTTTTCTGGCCACTGCCAACTCTCGCGTGACGACTGGGAAGTCGCCCTATCCGCTCTCGCTGGAATGGATCGATCCGTATCGCGTGGAGCGCATCTACAAATCTCTGGAGGGCCGCGACCACCTCACGCCCGCCGATATGCTCGCCATTCAGACCGATGTTTACAGCGAAGTCGATCAAGAGCTGGGCCATCGCTTTGCCTACGCGATTGACCATACGCCTGGAGCGGAGGCGCGGCTGAAGAAAGCCGCGGACCTTATGCGGTCGTGGGATGGCCGTCTCACTACCGACTCCGCCGCAGCCTCCATCGTCACGCTGGCCCGTCGCGCATTATGGCCGATGATTCTCAAGCCCAAACTGGGCGACGAAGCGGGCGAGTACCGTTGGGGCGAATCCAACTTCGCCGAGGAAGAGATCATCATGCACGCCAGTAGTGACTGGCTCCCGCCTACATACAAAAACTGGGACGCCCTGTTGACCGACGCGGTCCGCAAGGGCATGGACGAAGGCAAGGCTCCCACGGAGGTGGTGCGCTGGAATTATGGAAGCTGGCACGTGGTCGATGTGGAGCATCCGCTGGCCAATTTTCTGCCTTTCCTAAGCCGCATGGCTGGAACCGGCGAGCAGCCGCAGAGCGGCGATACCACCACGGTGAAGCAGGTGGGGCGCACCTTCGGCCCGTCGCAGCGCTTCACAATGGATTGGAGCAACGTGGACGGGTCGACAGAAAACATCGTGCAGGGCGAGAGCGGCAACCCCTATTCGCCTTACTTCCACGACCAATGGAAAAACTGGTACGGCGGCACAACCTTTGAGCTGGCTTTTACGCCGAATGCGGTAGCCGCGGAGACGAGGCACACGCTTAGGTTGCTGCCATGAAGCTTGTGCGCTGGCGTCGCTCTGTTGGACCATCCGTTGTCCTTCTTGCTGCGGGTATCGCAGTCTTGCCGCTGATCTGGCGCGGGCCCTCCTGCGGCCACGACTTCGACTTCCATCTTGTTTCGTGGTTTGATTGCCTGAATAGCTGGCGGCAGGGGATTCTGTATCCGCATTGGACGCCCAGCGCCAACTACGGAGCAGGAGAGCCGCGCTTTGTCTTCTATTCGCCGCTGACCTGGATGCTGGGAGCGGCGCTGGGAGTGGTGACGCCCTGGCATCTTGTTCCGCTGGCGTTGACGTTTCTGCTACTGGCCGGGACGGGGTTGGCGACGCGCGCGCTGGCTCGCCAGTCGCTCGACAACGGCGCGGCGACGCTGGCTGGCTGCGTGGCGATCTTTTCTGGCTATGCGCTCTTCACTGCCTACGAACGCACGGCCTTTGCGGAGTTGGCCGGGGGCTTCTGGATTCCGCTGGTTTTGCTTTTTCTTTTGCGCGAAAAGAAATCGCCGGACTCCGATACGCAGGCTGCGAGAAAAATCGAATTTTCCGGAATAATTGGCGAAAAGCATCCCGCCGGGGCTAAAGCCCTCGCTGATTCAATTAACTTTACACGGGGGTTAAAACCCCCGTCTCCCTTCGACGTGAGTTTGTCCGCACCCTGTTCGGCCACGCCGATCTGGCGAAGCGTCTGCGATCATTCCACGGCGCTGCTGGCTGTGGCGGTTGCGGGCGCATGGCTTTCGAACCCGACCGTCGGCGTGATGGCCTGTTACCTGCTAGTGGCGGTTGCGCTGACTCATGCGTTGCTGACGCGGTCGTGGGCGGTGGTGCTGCGCGTCTCAATCGGCGCGGCGCTAGGGATGGGTCTGGTGGGGGACTACCTTCTTCCCGCGGCCTGGGAGCGGCGCTGGGTGGACATCCTGCAGGTCACAGAAGATCCCGGCCAGATGTTGGAAAACAATTGGCTCTTTGCCGTGCATCACAACGCGACCTTGGCGCTTCACGACGAGGTGCTGCATACGGTCTCGATTATCGTCGTCGTGATGGTCGCCATGGCGCTGAGCAGCCTGCTGCTCGCCGGATTGCGTGGACGCCTGCCGGGAGAGCGGCGCTGGTGGATTCCGCTGGCGCTGATTCCGTTGGCTGTTCTCTTCCTCCAGTTTCCGGTCTCGCATCCTCTGTGGAATCTGCTGCCTGAACTACGTTTCCTGCAGTTTCCATGGCGCTGGCTGGTGGTGCTGGAGGCGCCGATGGCGATCTTCTTCGCCTCTGCGGTTTGGCCCGGCAACACTGCGCGTCGCTGGCGGCGCGTGGCCGTTGGCGGCTGTTGCGTCGCGGTTTTTCTGGCGATGACCGCTTGCGCGAATCGGGAGTTCTTTCAGGTTTGCGACGACGATGACTCTGTATCAGGGATGTTGAACAACTATCTCGCCAGACAAGGCTTCATCGGCACCTACGAATACGAACCGGTGGGCGGCGATCTTTCGCTGATCGCTACCGGGCTGCCGGATGCTTGTCTGGTCAGCGATCCGGCGACGGAGTTGGGCATCGCAGCGCAGAGCTCCGACTCGCCTCCGGTGTGGGAGGCTGGGCAGGGCAGTTGCGAGTCTACCTTTGCCGCCTCGCGCAAAGAGGCCGAGCATTTGCGCATTGCAGCGTCTGCTCCTCACACGGGCTTTCTGATTCTGCGGCTGCGCAGTTATCCCGCCTGGAGGGTTGCGGTCAACGGGCAGCCAGTAAGCGAGCTGCCCCGGCGCGACGACGGCCTGATCGCCGTTCCCGTGCCGCAAGGGCCGATTGATCTGACCGTGGACTGGACCACTACTCTGGACGTGCTTGCCGGGCGCTGGCTCAGTGGGCTGGCCGCGCTGCTGCTCGGCGCGCTTTGGCTTGTGGAGCGAAAACTGCGCCGCCCTCATTTATCATGAGAGCGATGCCAGTAGACGTGAAATCGCTGATACGAGAAGGCGCGGCGCTCACCGACCAGGCGCTGGAGGAGTTGCTTTCCAGCGTTGCAATCGTGCCCGCCTCGATTCATGGCGCGATGCGCCACTCCACCTTTGCCGGAGGCAAGCGGCTGCGCCCGGTGCTGGCTTATCAAGCTGCCTTCACCATCGCCGGTACGCTACCTGCCGGGATCGCGCGGCTAGGCGCGGCTCTGGAGATGCTGCACACCTACTCGCTGATCCACGACGACTTGCCGGCTCTGGACAACGACGATCTGCGCCGCGGCAAGCCCACTTGCCACGTGGCCTTTGGCGAGGCTATCGCCATCCTGGCCGGCGACGCGCTTCAGACCCGCGCCTTCGAGGTGCTGGCCGGCCTGGAATCGCCGCCCACGGCAACCGTCCAGATTATCGGCCTGATCGCCAACGCCGTCGGCACCGTCGAGGGCATGATCGGCGGCCAGGTATTGGACATCGAAAGCGAACACCAAAAGCCCACGCCGGAGCTGGTGAACGCGATTCACCGCGCCAAGACCGGTGCGCTGATCCGGGTCGCAGTCGTTACAGGTGGCGTCTATGCCGGGGCTACTACTGAGGATGCGAGTCGTCTGGATTTGTTTGGCCGAAGGGCTGGTTTGGCCTTCCAGATAGTCGATGATGTGCTGGATTTGACCGTGGACTCGGCTCACTTGGGCAAGACCGCAGGCAAGGATCAGGCCACGGAAAAAGCCACGTGGCCGGCGGTGTACGGCCTTGAGCAGAGCCAGCGCGACGCCGCCCGGCTGATCGAAGAAGCCTTCGCCGCTCTTGAGCCCTACGGCAGCCGCGCCGATGGATTGAAGGCCGTCGCCGGCTATTTGGTCGAGCGAAAAAATTAATTCATGCTCACAGAAGCCGACATTTTCGACGTATTGCGCGAGTGCATTGACCCCGAGTTGAAGCTGAATCTCGTGGATTGGGTTTGATTTATGCGGTCGTAACCGGACCAGAATTGGACTCTACGCCTGACTCGCCGCGCCAATGGGTGAAGGTGACGATGACGCTGACCGCGCCGAATTCTCCCAGCAACGTGAGCATCTTCGAGCAGATGCGCAATCGCCTGACTGGTATTCCGGAGATTGGTAAGATTGAGGTCGATCTGGTTTGGGAGCCCGAATGGACGCCTGAACGCATCAGCCGTGCCGGCCGCCCGCAGTCGGGAATCACATGACCGCGCGCTGCGCGATTACCGTGCCAGAACCTGCCGCAAGGCTTCGCGCTTGACGGCTACTTCATTCACCGTCGTCTGCACTTTGCCCAGAACTCCCTGCACCTGGTCGATGTAGTTGGGCAATGAATTCCACCAGGAGTGCAGCGTCTGCTTCTGGTCAAGCAGGGCCAGGGCCGTACCTGATGCAGCGGCCACCATTCCGGCGCGGCGCTCGCCTGCGAGCAGCAGCAAACCCGCCGCCACAAGGGTTCCACCCGCGGCAAATCCGATCCAGTTCATGGTTTCGGATTCGGCTGCACATGGTGTCATTGCAGATTCGTTTTCTGGCTTGGAAAGCGGAATCACGGCCATCTTTCTCTCCTCTTTTTCAGAACCACAATCAAAGAAACGGTGCAACCAGTATCGCTCAAAATACTAGTCGCGCGCACATCAGCGGAAACCCGCCTGCAAAACGCGAGTTCAGTCCAGATCGAACTCCCGTATCGGCTTGCCTTCGGGAGCGTCCTTGGCCTTGCGCAGTGCCTCGGCAAACTTCTTCTCGAAGAGGTCTTCCTTGTTCTTCTCCGCTTCGACCGACTGGCGGAAGAGCGACTCCTTGCGTTCATCTTGCTCGCGCATCGCCTGCGCCGCCGTCTCCAAATCCTCAAACATCCGTTTGCGCGGCGCAGGAGTGTGGCTCACCACCAGCCCTGTGGCCGCATCAATCTTGAGCATCGCCCCGCAATCCGGGCACGCAATCTCGAAAATCTTTTCCTTCGCCTTGGCCATGATTTCTTCCAGAATTGTATGCGCTTGCCACGCACATTGCATAGGGGGCACGAGCGTATGTCAACACTCTTCGATAACATTTCATGGACGATTCAACCGTATCTGCGAGTAATATCAGTGATATGCTTTTTATCGCGGCACTGACGGAAGTTCTGCTCAGCTGGATCGCCTGGTCGCTTGCCTTTATCAAGCCCCGCAAGCAGGCCGCGAGCCAGAAGGAAGTTGCGAGTTCGCCTGCCTCTCGATGGGGCATCGGTCTGGTGATGCTCGGCTTCGCCCTGGCGTGGGCTTACGTGCGGCCGACGGGTTTTGAGAAGTCCGCGGCCTCGCTCATCGCCTCGATGATCCTCGGCCCGCCTTCGGTCGCCCTTGCCTGGGCCGCGAGCCGCCACCTGGGTAAGCAATGGCGCTTCAAGGCCGCGCTCAGCCACGACCACGAACTGATTCAGACCGGCCCCTACCGCTTCCTGAGGCACCCCATCTACGCCTCGATGCTGGGAATGCTGCTCGCAACTCTGGCCGTGTGGACCTGGTGGCCGATGGCGCTCAGTTCGGTGATTGCTTTCTTGGCGGGAACCGAAGTGCGCGTCCGCGCCGAGGAACGCTTCCTTGCCGAGCACTTCGGCGCATCCTACACGAAGTACCGTGCACGTACGTGGGCCTATATTCCATTCATCCGATAATGAAATTTGTCAGGCGCGGCTGAATTTCAGGTCGTTTCCGAGAAGCTGACCGAATATGTACGTCCTGTACGCTATCCAGCGTACATTATGGTACACTATTTTCATGGAAGTCCCTATCACCCAATTTCGCCGTGAGATTTTCTCGCTGGCCAATCAGGCTCTTGACGGCCGCGAGGTCTGGTTCACGCACAAGGGACGCCGCCTCAAGATTGTCCCTGAAGGCAAGCCCGTCAGCCGGCTGAGCCGGATTACTCCGATGGAGGTTATGGTCGATCCAAATATTGACATGAACGATCCAGCTTTCAAGGCTGAGTGGCTGGCCGAGATGGAAAAGGAGTGGGCGACAGACTGGGCCAGCCTTTGATCGCCTACATGGATACACAGGTTGTCCTTTGGTTGGCCAGTGGCAAGTTCGATCGCCTGACTTCCAAAGCGCGAGGCCTGCTTGATAGGTCAGAGTTGCTGCTTTCCGCCATGGCCTACCTGGAACTTGAATACCTCTACGAACTCGGGAAAACGAAATTTCGCGCCCGTGACCTGCTGGAGAAGGTCAGCCACGAAACCAGCCTCCGCCTCTGCGATCTTCCCTTTGCCGCCATCTCAAGCGCCGCTCTCGACGAAAAGTGGACCCGCGACCCCTTTGACCGCCTGATCGTCGCCAACGCCAAAGCCAACGGCTTCGCCTGGCTCATCTCCGCCGACGAGCAGATCGCCCGCCACTATCCGCGCACGGTCTGGTAGCGCGAGGCTCGGCCTTACTCGATGACTACGTGAATCTGGAACTGCTCATCATCCGGCGTGGGCTTCTCCCAACTGCGCACATAGTGCATCCGCAGTATCCCATCACCAGCCCGGCGTGGCTCAAATTTGAAGACCTGATAAACGGGCCGCCCCACCGTCTGCTCCGAGGATTGGTCAGAAGATTGATCTGGAGCA
>JBEKDX010000018.1:0-22586 GCA_050014135.1 Occallatibacter sp. | reverse complement strand
TCGCCTTGATCGTAGGCGAAAAGCAGTTTACGGCGTAGATCATCCCCAATGGGTTTTCCCATGTCTTTGTTCGCCGCAGAGATTCGCCAAATCAAGTCTACACTATTTAAGAAAACGCTCTAGCTCGCAAGAAACCCGGCAAAATCAAGAAATCCACAGTTTGATTCCGGTATGGGAAATGCCTATTGGAAGCGAGCATACCAGCCGATAAACCAGGCTGGGAGCATAAGCGATGAACCTGCGGCAGATGACCGGATGGGGCAAGTCCGACTCCGCGGCTGAGAAGCAACCTGACGCCGGGGAAGCGAAGATGTGCCTGATGGCGCTGCTGGAAGGGGCGGCGGATGCCGTGCCCAGAATCGACCCCAAGAGCCACGGCCAGTTTCGCGCGATGATCGCCAGAATGGCGAAGGATATTCCCGCCCATCTGGAGAACGTCGATCAGAAGGCGCTGGTGGAGACGCTCCTGCACGAGTTCCAAATCTATCGCAGCGGCGTTGAGATTGCATTGCGCGATCGGCAGAAGAGCTGGCAGGGGCTGACGGCGAAGCTGGTTCGCGAGCTTTTGAATGCCCTCGAAGTGAATGCGGATTCTCCCACCGCTCTGCCGCTCAAAGAGGGAATCGAGCCGCTGAGCACCGCCGAGGAGATTCGCGAATATCGCGGCCTGTTGGAAGGCTTCCTCGAGCTGCGCGCGGCCAGTACGGAGGCAGCCAAGCTGTCGCCGCTCAAGGTTGCCGATACATCGACGGAAAACGACAATGCGGCTGGATTGATGGGCGGCGGCGCGGCGGTCGAGCATCTGAGAAAAGTGATGGAACGCGGCGATACCGGCTATGTGGTGATCTTCAAGCTCAGTTGCCTCGAGATGGTGAGCCAGCGATTCGGCCCAGCCGCGGTCGAAGATTGCCTGATGGCGGTCTCGTCCTATCTGACGGCCAGCCTCAACGGCGACGACGCCATCTTCCACTGGAGCGACTCCTCGCTGGTGGCCATTCTGCTCTATCGGCCCAATGAGCATATTCTCAACGCGGAGTTGAACCGCATTGCCTCGAAGAACGAAAACATCAGCGTCAACACTGGGGGGCGCTCGATCATGCTGCGCATCCCCTTCTCCTTCGAGGTCACCCCGATCTCGCGCTTCAAAAGCGCCGACGATCTCTACAAACTCTGGCTGCAAAGCTCGAAAAAACGGTGAGAGCAATGAACGAAATACCTTTGGCGATTCCAGCCGCTATTGACAATGCCCCATCCGACCCGCTCGACGAGCTGCCGGTGGCCTACACCGAAACCAACATTCAAGGAGCGATTACGCGCGCCAATCGCCAGACGAGGGCGCTTCACTCCAGCCACTCGGGGGAACTGATCGGCAAGCTGGCCTGGGAACTGATGCCGGCCGAGGATCAGGAGATGAGCCGCGCCGCCTTTCGGGCGGCGATGGAAGCTTGCGTCGATCCGCCCTTGGCGCGGCGCTCAATCTACACCAGCTCCGGCGCCTTCCGTATGCTTGAACTGCATCGCAATCTCATCCGCGATGCGGACGGGAAGCCGACGGGAATGCGCGTGGTGACGGTGGACGTGACCGAGGCGCACAAGGCGAAGGAAGAGGCGCAGCGCGCCCGCTTGTGGCTGGAGAGTGTGCTGGCAGCGATCTCCGATGCGATCATCGTGACCGATGCGCTGGGCTTTATCCGCACCGTCAATCCGGCGGCGGAAGAGCTCTTCGGCTGGAAGGCGGAGGAGTTGACCGGAAAGGTGATCGAAAAGGCTTTGCCGATGCTCTCCTATCTCTCCGACGACAAGAAACTGGCGCGCTTTACCATGGCGCTGGACAAGCCCGCTCGTGGAGTGGCGACCATGCTCGGTCATGCACGCCGGCAAGTGCGCGTCGAGATCAGCAGCTCGCCAATTGTCGACAAGGAGAGCGGCTTTACAACCGGCGTGGTAAGCGTGATGCGCGGGATGGAAGAAGCCGGCGCACAAGCGAAAGCGTGAATGGGGCGCGGCTCTATTTCATTGCGGACAGCACGGCGTCGGCGAACTGAGTGGTTCCGGCCGTGCCGCCTACGTCTCGAGTAAGTGACTTGCGCTCGGCGTAGACCGTCTCCACAGCCTTGTGTACACGGTCTGCCGCAGCCTCTTCGTCGAGGTGGCGCAGCATCAGCACAGCCGATTGCAAGAGCGCCGTGGGATTGGCGATGTCCTTGCCGGCAATGTCGGGAGCCGAGCCATGCACCGCTTCAAAGATGGCGCAATTGACGCCGAGATTCGCTCCCGGAACCAGGCCCAGGCCGCCCACCAAGCCCGCGCATAAGTCGCTGACAATGTCCCCGTAGAGATTTTCGAGCAGCAGCGTGTCGTACTGGTAGGGGTTCATCACCAGTTGCATACAGGTGTTGTCGATGATGTGCTCGCCGTAAAAAATCTCCGGAAATCCCTCGGCCACCTGGCGGGCGCAGCGCAGAAACAAGCCGTCGGAGAGCTTCATGATGTTGGCTTTGTGGATCGAGTGAATCTTCTTGCGCCCGTGCTTGCGCGCATACTCGAAGGCGAATTTGGCGATGCGCGTCGAGCCTTTTTCAGTGATGACCTTGATGGCCTCAACGACACCCGGAATGACCTCGTGCTCCAGGCCCAGGTACTCGCCCTCGGTGTTTTCGCGCACGATGATCAGGTCCACGCCGGGCCAATGGGTCGCTAGGCCGGGAAGATTCTTGATCGGGCGGAAGTTGGCGAAGAGGTCGAATTTCTTGCGCAGCGTGACGTTGATGCTCTTGAAGCCGCCGCCGATGGGGGTTGCGACCGGTCCCTTCAAGGCCACGCGGTTGCGCTCGATGGATTCGTAAAGCGCCACGGGAATGTATTCGCCGAAGATTTCAAAAGCCTCGGCCCCGGCGGCAAAGCGCTCCCACTCGAAGTTGACGCCAGTAGCTTCGAGGATGCGAACCACGGCCTGCGTGACCTCGGGGCCGATGCCATCGCCGGGAATCAGGGTTACCCTGTGCGTCATATTTCAGTTCCTAGCTTCTAGCTTTTAGCTTCTAGCTAGGAGCTAGAAGCTGAAAGCTGCTCCCTACTTCTTTCCCTTGCCGGTTCGGCTGCCCAACAGCCCTTCCAGTTCTTCCTTGAACTCGCGCACATCCTTGAAGTCGCGGTAGACCGAGGCGAAGCGGATGTAAGCCACCGTATCGAGACCCTTGAGGTGCTGCATGATCAACTCGCCGATCTCGGAGGTGGTGCGTTCGCGCTCCGGGGCGTCCACTAGAAAAGTCTCAGCGGCATCCACGATGGCTTCGAGTTTGTTGGAGGCAACGGGCCGCTTTTCGCAGGCGCGCAGCAGGCCGCTGAGAACCTTTTGCCGGTCGAAGCGCTCACGGCGTCCGTCCTTCTTGACCACCATGTAAGGAATTTCGTCGATTCGTTCATAGGTGGTGAAGCGGCGATTGCACCGCTCGCACTCCCGCCGTCGCCGGATCGAGTCGGCCTCTTTGCTCTCGCGCGAGTCGACAACCCGGTCCTGCCCGAAGCCGCAATAAGGACACTTCATGCTAACGAGATTCTACGGCATGGAAATGGCAGGGAATAGGGACTAAGGGACTACTCCCTGCCTCAATCAAAGACCACGGTCTTGTTTCCATAGCAGAGGATGCGCCGGTCCAGGTGCCAGCGGACCGCGCGCGAGAGCACCACGCGTTCCAGATCGCGGCCTCTGGCGACAAGGTCATCCACCTGGTCGCGGTGAGAGATGCGGGCTACGTCCTGCTCGATGATGGGGCCGTCGTCGAGCACCTCGGTCACATAATGGCTTGTCGCCCCGATCAGCTTGACGCCGCGGGCGTGGGCGGCGTGGTAGGGCTTGGCGCCGGTGAAGGCGGGCAGAAACGAGTGGTGCACATTGATGATCGCCGACGGGTAACGAGCGATGAAGCTGGGCGAAAGAACTTGCATATAGCGAGCCAGCACCACCAACTCGATCTCGTGCTTGGCGAGCAGTTCAAGCTGCCGGGCCTCGGCCGAAGCTCGCGTCTCCGCCGCCACCGAAACGAACTCGAAGGGGATGCCGTAAAAAGTGGCCAGTTCCGCGACCGCGCGGTGGTTCGAGATGATGAGAGGAATCTCACACTCCAGCTCCTCGCTCCGCCAGCGGTAGAGCAGATCGGCCATGCAGTGCAGGTACTGAGAACAGAAGAGCGCGACCCGCGGCAGATTGGCGCTCGAGGTCAGCTTCCAGTGCATGCCGAGTTCCGTGGCCAGCTTCGCGAACTCGGCCTGGAAGGCGGCGAGATCAAACTTTTTTGGTTGTTCGCTCGCCGGGCTCGATCCATGGCCGCGTTGGGATGCGACTGGAGCGCTGCTCGCGCCATCGAGCGCAAATTCGACGCGCATGAAGAAGAGGCTCAATTCGTGGTCCCGGTGCTGATCGGCGTGCAGGATGTTGGCCCCATGCCGATAGAGCAGCGAGGAGACGCGAGCGACGAGGCCCTTCTGATCTGGACAATCGATAAGCAATACGGCGGAATCTCTCATACTGCTTTCAGTTTAGTCCAGTCTCTCGCTAGGAGACCCGTCCACGCTGGGCCGAGGGGGAAGAGTGAATCAGCTCGGCGACCTTCTCCGCGCACCAAAGTTTGATAAGCGATTGATACGGCACATCCATCTTGCGCGCGTGGCTGCGGATTGTGTTCAGAACATCCTCCGGCATTCGCAGAGAGATCGTCTCCGTTGAGGGGCGCAGCTTGGGAAAGGTCACCAGCTTGGCCTTGCTCCAATCCACATACTCGGTGCTGTCGTTCTTGGGCGACTCCCAGAAGGCGCGCTCCTCGGCTTCGCTCTTGAACTTAGGATTGGGCTTCAATGGCTTGCTCATAAACGGCTCTCTCCTTCCGGTTCATCACCCGCGCCGAGATGGGACGAATCAGCGTTCCTTTTCCGCGCTCGGTAAAGGTCACGTGCAACCTGCGATCTAGATCGGTCCGGCCCAGCGCATGAAATCGCCGCTCGCGCTGGCTGTGTTTCCGGTCATCGGCCAGCAACAGAGGCTGATTGAGAAAGACCTGCTCGACTTCCGCCTTGGAGACGCCATGCTTCTCGTCCTTCCTGGCGTTGCCTTCGTCCCAGTCGAACCCGGTGTAGAGCATGGGCGACCTCTGTATATGTCTGCAATATACCACACAGCCCGCTGCGGGACCAAATTCCAATGACAGTGATCAGAAAAACTCTGGTTGGGTTGGTAGTTTCCCATGTCTGAAAATCCAGAGATGGGGCACCCGCCATCGATGGAAAGCTTACAGCGAATCACGAGAGATGTCGAGAAAGAGCAGAACCGGCCTGTTAAGGTTCATGGTCACCCAGCTTCAGTGGTTGTGCTCACTGCTCCCGGTACCCGGGCCACCCGCGGATTGTGATAAAGTATAGTCGCGAGGTTGTGTATGAGGCCCAAAAGAACATTCACCGTCCTGATTGAGCAAGACGAAGAGGGCTATCTCGTTGCCACTGTCCCAGCCCTTCGCGGTTGCCATACGCAGGCGAAAAGCCTCGATACTCTGATGAAGCGTGTGCGCGAGGTGATCGCCCTGTGCCTCGAAGATGAAAAGGATCTACCCGGAGCACTGGAACTGGTCGGCTTTCAGCAAGTCACGGTATGACGCGACTTCCACGGATTACGGGAAGAGAACTGGTCCGCGCCCTCGAAAGTGCGGGCTTTCTTGTGGACCGAACGCGTGGAAGTCATCACTTCCTCAAACATCCAGACGGCAGGGCCACTGCCGTCCCGTCCATTCCGGCGAATCCATTGGCCCTGGCCTGCTGCGAACCATCCTGCGCGACGTGGAGTTATCTGTCGACCAACTGGCGCACTTGCTTTAAGTGGCGGGTGCCCAGGGCCGGGGTCACCCACCGAAGGATGGGAATCCCATCTTATGGTTTAGCCAAGGGTGCGTCACCCGCTGCCGGAAGATCACTTTTTCTGGACATACGGGCAACCCGCCGCACAATAAGATCGTTGTCCCATAACGCCAGTACAACACCCATTTGTCCATTCTCGCTTTTCTCATCACCATTCATAACCGCCCTCCACAATGCGCTTCGTGACGAGAACTGTGCCCCCTTATTTTCTAGCAGTTCGACGGCTCGAATTGCATACTCCTTGTTGTTTATTGATTCTGTGTAGTTGCCTTGGTGAACACCCTTAACCAGGCCAACATCGCAGAGGCCAAGAAATGCGTCTTTTGGGCACGTCTTCTTTTGCGAGCTCTTGCTGGTGGATAACTTCTTCATCGCGGCATCCCACCGAACCTTTGGATCGGGGCTATCGGATGGTCCTTGCCGGGCTGCCATGATTGCTGCTTTGCCATATTGATTCGCCATTGCAATCTCCGCCTTGTACTGACTACTACCTTGCATAAATCCAGGCAGATATACTTCATTTTTCATGGAGCAGAATCTGCGCCCTTCCACAAAAGATTGCCAATCAAAATACCAACTGCTAGTGCGTTATCTGGCTGAAATGGAGCCCTATTGCATGGTTTTCATATACATACAATAAAAATCGCTACCCATAGAGCAAGCCTTACTGATAAGTTTTCTGGCTGTCTCGGGATTCTTTTGAACTCCGCTGCCCTTGGAGTACATAAATCCGAGTGTTCCGCAGCTAGTAGCATTACCCGCATCGCAGGCCTTGACATAGAAGGCCACGGCGCGATGATAATCCTGTTTAACTCCTTTTCCCTCGTCATACATCACCCCAAGATTATTGCAGGCATCTGAACTGCCAGCATTGCATCCGTTGGAGAGTAACACTGCCGCTTGAGAATAGTGATTCTGCTTTTTGAGCACATCAGCCTTATCTAAAATCTTGTCAAATTCTTGACCTTGATTCGATGAATTCTGATTCGGATTCTGCGCTGTATTCGTGTTTTCTGACTCCGGCTGTCCTGTAAGGTTGAGTCCGTTATTGTGTATTGCGGCAAGTTTGGAGATTGCTGTGAGAAGTGCCGTACTATTATGAATACTGCAATTATGAGTGTTGCCACAGCGGCAATTAAGATCCAGACGTGCGTTTTTCTAATAGCTCGTTGAGATTGATTCGTGCCTTGCCTTGCTTCTTCATGCTCAGTGATCGTTTTCTGCACTTGGGGATTAACATATCGTACAAAATCGAGGAGTCCAAAAAGTTCGCCAACGTCTTTGGGGCGGTCGTTGCGGTTTTTGGCTAGGAGGCGGAGGGTGAGAGCGTCGAGACCCTGCCAGTTTTTCAGTTCTGGGCGGAGGGGGCTGGGCGGAGGGGGCGGAGTGGTTTGGTGTTGGCGCGCCCAGCCTTCGTAGCTTTCGGCGTGGAAGGGCGTCTGGCCGGTGAGCATCTCGTAGAGGAGTCCGCCGAGGGCGTAGAGGTTGGTGCGTCCGTCGAGCGAGGCGGCTGGGGTTCCGCGCCACTGCTCGGGGGCGGCATAGGCCATGGTCAGCAGAGTTCCGCCGGTGCGAGTGTAGGCGGTGCTGGATTCCTTGGTGGCCACGATGCCGAAGTCGGCGATCTTGGGAAGCCATGCGTTGCCGTCGCGGGCGAGGAGGATGTTCTCTGGCTTGATGTCGCGGTGGACCATGCCTTTGGCGTGGGCGGCGGCGAGGCCGGCGGCGATTTGGCGGGTGAGGGCGAGGGCTTGGGGGACGGGAAGAGAGCCAGCAGATAAGGCATTTTGCGTAACCGGCATTCCCCCGGTGGCTAAAGCCCCGTCTTTATTGGGCAAATCAATGTACGGGCTGAAGCCCGTACCCTTCAAGGTCCCGAGAGGCAACCGCGGGTCCTTCGACTCCGCGACGCTTCGCTCAGGATGACAGTTGGTTAAAAATGCGCGGAGGTCGGGGCCGTCGACGTACTCCGTCGGGAAGAAGAGGGTGCCGTCTTCGCCGGATTCTAGGTCGCCGCAATCGACTACGTTGGGATGGCGGAGTTGGCGGAGGGTGCGGACCTCGCGCAGGAAGCGGCTGGTGAAGGACGGATCGTTGCTGAATTCGGAGGAGAGGAATTTCAGGGCGCGAGGCTCCTGCATCAATTCATGTTGAGCGAGATAGACGGCGCCCATGCCGCCCTGGCCGAGCTTGCGCAGGATGCGGTAGCTGTGGTGGATGACCATTCCGGACGGGAGATCGCGAATCTCGTTGAGCGGCAGACCATGCGCGGGACAAGCGGCGAGAGTGTCGGGATGGCCGGTTGCGCACTACGGGCAGTGTTTCACGGGTTCGCGCCTCAGATTCGGGAGATTGTGCGGCGGGTCCATTCTTCCACCCGAAGAGGGCGAGCGCAATAGGCACCTGCGGTGCGGCCAACTGGCGCTTGCGCGCCATGGCGGTTCGCGGAATCCCACCCTCTCGCAAACCGCGGTCCTCGACGCAGGAACTTTGAGCGTTGGGGTGGAACGAACGCGAATGGATGGAAGACAGGGGTGAATCGGCGCGTTAGTTTTGACAATGACAGCGAGTTAGCTTCTGTTGCGCGAAGACGGTGGGCTGGCCAGTTAGCTTGTTTCTGGGACGGTAGTGCCGCGGCGCAAAAAAACGTCGGAGCGATGAATGCCCCGGCGATGCGCAGCAGCTGTGGTACGGCTAACTGGCGCTTGCGCGCCATAAGGTTCGTGGTATCCCACCCTAGGGCGGTTCTCCAATAGATATCTCCTGACCAGCTCTGTCGCGGTAGCTTTCTCTCGAGGAAAAAGCCACTGAACTGTCTGGTTTCGGTGTACAGCAATTGGAGAACCGCTGTAGCCGCATAAACAAGAACGCGGGAGCGTGGGGCACCCAAAGTCCTCTCGGGGTCGCGCCTTTTTATTGGGCGCGGAATGCGCCGAAGGCGCGATTGGCCCCACCGCAGGTGGTTAGGCGGCGTTGTCGGCGCGGCTCATCATGGGCGTGTTCAACTGCTGGCGAAGGCTGCCGGCCAGATCAGCGACGACGCGCAGCTTTTCGGCGACCGGCGAGGAGATCTCACTGCCGCTGAGGGCCAGTTGGGAGTGCAGCAGCAGGCCGGCGACGGTGGATTTCAGCTCAGTCTCAATGGCGGCGGCGGCGGCGCGACGGGCCAGCGTCTGCTCCCGTTCGCGGCGATGCAGGGCGGCGCGAATCTCGCGGATCAGGCGGGCGGCGCCGGAGAGAGCGAAGTTGATTTGCAGGGGGATGGCCAGACTGGCGTGCTCCCAGATGGCCTCGGCGGCGGCCGGGTCACACTCGGTCATCGTCTCATCGACGACCACGGCGGCAAACTCATGGCGGCGCAACGCTCCCAGCGCGGCCTTGCGTCCCTCGGCCACTTCGACTTCCATGCCCAACTGAGCGGCTACAACGGCGGCGCAATTACGGGCGCCTTCAACTCCGGTCACGATTAGAATGCTCATATCCAGCTCCTCTTAGATTGCGCAGGCTCCCGGCCAGCTTGGGTCTGGAGCCTGGTGCGGTTCTGGCGGACAATTCCCGCCTCGGACCAGTGAAGTCCCGTATCTGTGCTATCGGCGCGATTCATTCCGGCTTTAGTCCACCAAGGTCACTCTTCCCGAAGCGGGTCGGCGATGCCGTATTCCTTCAGCTTGCGGTAGAGGGTGGTTTTGCCGATGCCCAGCAGCTTGGCGGCTTGCAATTTGTCGCCGTTGAGGGCGCGGATGGCTCCCAGGATGGCCTGACGTTCAAGATCGGCCAGTGTGGTCAACTGCGGCGCGGAGCCTTCGGCCGCGATCTCGCCGACCGTGGCAGCCGAGCGCCGCGCCTCCAGGCCCTGCTGTTGCAACTGCGTGGGCAGGTCGCCCAGGTGCAGGATCGGTCCACTGGAGAGAGCGCAAGCCCGTTCTATGGAATTTTCAAGCTCACGGACATTGCCCGGCCAGTCGTGGCGCATCATGGTGCGCAGCGCCTCGTCGCTCAAGGTGAATTTAGTGCCATGCTCGCGGCTGATGTGGTCAAGGAAGTGCGCGGCGAGCAGCGGAATGTCTTCGCGGCGGTCGCGCAACGGGGGCAGGCGCAGGTTGACGACGTTGAGGCGGTAGAAGAGATCCTTGCGGAAGGCGCCTTTTTCGACCATCACCGCCAGGTCGCGGTTGGTGGCGGCGACAATGCGCGCCTTGATGGGAACGCGATGCGTGGCCCCGACCGGACGGACCTCTTTTTCCTGAAGAGCGCGCAGCAGTTTGGCTTGCAGGTCGAGCGAGAGCTCGCCGATTTCGTCCAAGAAGACCGTGCCTCCCTCGGCCGAAACCAGCAGGCCGTCTTTGTTGCGGTTGGCCCCGGTGAAGGCTCCCTTGACGTAACCGAACAACTCGCTCTCGATCAAGGTGGGCACAAGCGAGCCGCAATCGACCGGCAGGAAGGGCTTTTGCGAGTTCGGTCCGTAGGCGTGGATGGTGCGCGCCACCAACTCCTTGCCGGTGCCGCTCTCGCCCAGGATCAATACCGGGTGAGTGCTTTGGGCGACCTTGGACAAGATGCGATAGAGCTTCTCCATCTCACCACTGCGGCCGATCATCGCGCCCAAGCCTTGACTGAGACGGAGCCGCTCGCGCAACTGGCGGGTCGCGGTGTCGGTGACCAAGGATGCGGCGGCGCGATCGAGAACCGTGGAAAGCTCGTCGATCGCGAAGGGCTTGGCGAGATAATCCGAAGCTCCGCAGCGCATCGCCTCGACGGCGGCGTTGACTGAGCCTGAGGCGGTCATCGCGATGACCGCGGTTTGCGGGTAGAGCAGCTTGGCCTCGGAGACCAACTCCAATCCCTGGTTGGATCCCGCCGGCAGGTTGACCAGCAGAATGTCGGCGGTCGAACCTCGCAACATACTGCGCGCCTGACCCAGGTCGCCGGTGCTTTCAACGGCGTAACCCAGGCTGCCGGCGATTTCGACGCAGGCCGAGCGGACGGCCGTATCGGCGTCGACCACCAGCAGGTGCAGCCGCACGGGCGGCTCCGCGAATTGTTGGGGGATAAACTCCATGGTTCTCGTGCTAAGAACTGTTTCGAGCATTGTATTCGCCTCACGCGCAAAAGGGTGAACTAGATTTTTGTTGTCGTTGCCGAAGGAGTATTTTCAACGGCTTGCCGCCAATTTTGGTCCCCGTCAGCGGGGACGAACGGGCAGCTCAATCTCGAAGCGCGCGCCGGTCAGAGCGCGGTGGACGGCATGAATGCGGCCGCCGCTGGTCTCGACGATGGAGCGCGTGATGGACAGGCCCAGTCCGCGATGGGAGGCCGGCCAGCCGCCTTGATTATGGCCGCCGTGGGCGCAAGCGCCAGCGCGTGTGGTAAAGCCGGAGTCGAAGATCTTCTCCAGCGACTTGCGCGGAATTCCCGGCCCGCTGTCCTCGACCGAGAGCATCAACCACGGCGGAATCGTCTCTCCGGCATGAAACTCATGCAGGCCCACGGAGATTCGCCCGCCCTCCGGCATCGCCTCGGCGGCGTTTTTGACCAAATTGACCAGAATCCGGGTCAGGTCCTCGCCGGTCAGACGCACCGGCAGCGCACCGCCCTCAACGTCGATGGTCAGAGCAATCGAGGGTCCGGCCAAGGCGGAGAGCAGGTTGCGGCTGGAGAGCAGCTCATCGGCCAGGTTTTCGATCGGCCGGGCGGGCAGCAGATCCCAGTGGCGGGCTTGCGCCATCCGGCTCGGGCTGAGCGGCTCAGCCCCGGCGTGCTCCGCGATGGCCGCGTGATTGAGTTCTGAGGCCGATCCCAGGCGAATATCGAGGGCCAGCAACTTTTCCACCAGCCGGCGGCTGGCCGTGGCCACCAGCCGGAGTTCGTTGGCGTAGTGGAGGAAGGCCGGGCTAAGCACCCCCGGCTCTGCTAATAGATCGCAGTAGAGCCCCAGCGCCGTGACCATATTACGCGCATCGTGCGCCACCTCGGCCAGGCTCTCGCCCTGGCAGCGCAGATTGGCCAGGGTTTCGACCACCGCCTCGACCCGTTTGCGTTCCGTGTCGGTCTCGCTGGTTGCGGTCAGGCCCATTCCCGCCAAGCCCGCCCCGCCGACTCCTGTTTCGGTCCAGCCCATTGCGGACGGCCCGGTTGCGGTGAACTCCGCTGTTTGTCCTGTCTGCTGCATCACTTGCTTCCTTCCTCTTCAAAGATCAGGGGTCAGAGTCAGATATCTGTTTCCGATTCCCCGCAACACCGCTGTTCCCTATTCCCAAATCTCCATTCCCAACTTCCCGATCCTGCTCAATGGGGGGTGAACTGTCCTCTTCTATTACACGTGGCGTGCCAAACTAGGACAGCTTGATTAAGTTCCTGATAAGGGAAGGCTTGAGTCTCCGATTCCAGAACAGTCTGGCTAAGGCCTGGATGAGCATTCTCTCCCAAAATGGGACGGGAGGGGTCGGCGCGATTAGAAGAATCGTTGTTGTTTCAAGAGCTTACGTGAGGATTCCTATTCCGGGAATGGGAACAGGCGGATTCCCGTACTGGTTTGGGAGCTTTTCGGGGGTGAATGCAACGCTGGCGGCAAGCCGCTTCCCTTACAATTCCACCATGGCTGACACTTCGATTTATCGTCCCGGCGGCAGAACAACCCGCCAGCTTCGTCCTCTCACACTCACGCCGGGATTTGTGCAGACGGCGGAGGGTTCCGTTTTGGTCGCGCTGGGCAACACGCGGGTACTGACCAACGCGACCATCGAGCAAGGCGTTCCCGGCTGGCTAAGGAACTCCGGGCGGGGGTGGGTTACCGCTGAATATTCCATGCTGCCGCGCGCCACCGTGACGCGCACGCCGCGGGAGAGCGAGAAGGGCAAGATCGGCGGACGGACGCATGAGATTCAACGGCTGATTGGCAGGAGCCTGCGCTCGGTCGTCGACATGAAGGCGCTGGGCGAGCGGACGGTGATTCTGGATTGCGATGTGATCCAGGCCGACGGGGGCACCCGCACCGCGGCGATCACTGGAGCCGCGGTGGCGCTGGGTCTGGCGCTGAAGGCGCTGGTAGAAGCCGGAACGCTGAAGGCTTCGCCGATGAAGCAACTGGTGGGGGCGACCTCGGTGGGGCTGGTGGGCGGCGCGATGCTGCTCGATCTCTGTTACGAGGAGGACTCGCAGGCCGAGGTGGATATGAATGTGGTGATGACGGCCGACGGCGGGCTGATCGAGACGCAAGCCACGGCCGAGAAGGGTTCCTTCTCGCGCGCGCAGTTGAATGCGCTCATTGATCTGGCCGAGGCGGGACTCAAGGAGATCTTCGCGGCGCAGCGGGTGGTGCTGGGGCTGTGAAGCACGGAGACTCGGAAAAACTAAATGGTGTTCCGCCATTGCGTTATCTGCTAATATGCCGTCTATCCATTCTTGGTGGGGTGGAAAACGATGGTTATGCCTACAAAAGAAAACCCCGGTGATCAAGCGCAAGACTCGCTCTCCGAATCAGAATCTGTCTATGCGCAGACAAGTGCGGTCAGCGATCAGACGGCGAATAGCGACACCCTCGGCTTCAAACTCTACGTTGATGCGATTGCCAATTTTCTCCTCGCACCCGCGACCAGAGCGCCATTCACCTTGTCCATCGAGGGGAGTTGGGGGAGCGGCAAATCCTCGTTCATGCTCCAGCTTAAAGAACGAATGAAGGTTCAATCTCCGAATTCAACTGCCGTCGATTTCAATGCCTGGAAGTATGAAAAGCAGGAGGAGCTTTGGGCGGCATTTGCTCTCACCATTGCCCGGTCTCTTCGCGAGAAAACTCCATTTTTGCGTCGCATACTGGGCAAGGTTCGACTTTATTGTTACCGTTTGAATGGGCCGGAGAAAGCTATCAAGTTTACGGGCAAGATTCTGATTTTGTTACTGCTCGTCGGCGCCTTCGCCGGAAGCGTTTACTGGTCGCTTCGCTCCAATTCCGCGGATCGCGTTCAGCGAGTCGAACAATTGACGCGTGAGTTTCTGCCTGAATTGAAGTCTTCGGAAGAGGGCGCATCTCATCAGCATAATTCATCTTTTGTAATAGCAAATTCGCATTGGATTACCGGCCTCATTTTAGTCATTGGAGCTATCAGGAAAATTCCGATGAGTTTCCACAAGAATCTATTCGAGTTCGAGCTCGAAAAATATATAGATAAACCGGACTACAACGGAAAAGCAGCATTCATCGATGCGTTTTCAGATGACTTTGGAAAAATAATAAAAGCTTATGCCCCAAAGCGCAAAGCAAAGATATTTGTATTTATCGACGACCTGGATCGTTGCGATGTCCCGCAGGCGGCTGAAATCATGCGGGCTATCAATATGATGATCGGAGACAACAACCAGCTTTACTTCATTATCGGTCTTGATCGAGATAAAGTTGCAGCGTCCATCGCATACAAGTTCCGCAACATTGCCCCCTTTCTTTTTCAGCAATCGGAAAGTACGCAGCCTGCGGACGGCACGAAAGAGCCTGACTACGGTAGGCTGCGGGCCTTCGGAGACGAATATCTTGAGAAGTTCATTCAGCTTTCATTCAGAATTCCAGTTTCCGACGGTGAACAGCAAACAACGGAGTTTATCAATAGTCTTGTATCTGCTCCTGTCGAAGAATTGCCCAAGCCTAACCTTTTGCACCGCCTATTTCCCCGGCTCAAGATGAAGGATTTGCAGAAGCCCCAAAATGTTACATCTCAACAAATCAGCAACCCCGATCGTGATCCCTTTCGTGTCGAGAGCGGGCCTGAGTCTGAACGCATCCGGCAGGTTCTTTTTTTGGTGCGAGAGGTTTTCGGGTATAACCCGCGGCGAATTAAGCAGTTTCTCAATCGATATCGTCTCTCGCTGTACATTGCCAGCAGTCAGGGACTCTTTGACAAAGATCTGAAGACAGGAAAGGCCGAGATTACTCCAGAACAGCTTGGCAAGTTTGTGGCTCTTACAAGTTGTTACCCAGAGATACTCGCGGAATCCTTGAAGAATGCAGCTCTATTCAAGGATATAGAGATTTATCTAACTTATGGAGAGTCCGAGAGAAACGATTACCTCGAAGCCTGGCTAGATAAGCCTGGTGTACGCGGGTTACTGACCCCGCCAAGTGATCTGACCACTGTTTGGCAGAATACATTTTCACTTGGGAATTTCCCGGTTTCAAAATTTGTAAGAATTCTTCCGCCGGTTCCTGCATCGCCCAAGCAACCTCGACCCGAGAATCTCGAAGTTCAATATGAACAGGATTCTGGCTTTGGTGATACCACAAGTAATTCTGGGTATGCCGAAGTTCAAGAAGATGCGATGCACGCCAATTATGGGGCCGCTGACGCTGCCAGTTCAAGTATTGAAGCGGATCGGGAACGGCTTCGGGCTGTATAACGAGCCGGATCGTCTCAATTGCGCTTCATCCTTGATTTGGTTGCATTCATATTCATCGCAGCGCCGCCGCCAGCGCCAGCGTCATTCCCAGCCCGGCAAGGGACAAAATCGTCTCCAGCACCGTCCATGTGGCCAGAGTCTCCTTCAACTCCAGCTTGAAGAAGGACTGGATCATCCAGAAGCCGGGGTCGTTCACGTGCGAGAGGATGATGGAGCCGGTGCCGGTGGCCAGCACCAGCAACTCGGGGCGCACGCCGAGATGCGCGACCATGGGCGCCAGAATCCCCGAGGCCACGGCCATGGCGACCGTCGCCGAACCCATCGAGACGCGCACGACGGCGGCTAGGAGCCATGCCAGCACCAGCGGCGGCAGATGCGCGCCCAGGGCCAGCGAGACCGTCGCCTGGGCCGCGCCCGAGTCGCGCAGAACGCCGCTCAAGCCCCCGGCGGCGGCCAGAATCAGCAGTACCGGCGCAATGGGGCCGAAGGCCTCGCTGGTTAGTTTGCGCAAAAGCTCAGGACCGTGATGCTGGCCGCTCTGAATGTGTCCGCCCAAGGTGACCAGAGCTGCCAGTACGGCGATCAGCAGGGCAACATCCGCGCTGCCGATGAAGCGGAGAGCTTGGTTGATGATGCTGCCGGGAGCGGCCAGCGCATTGGCCCAACTGCCCAGGAAGATCAGCGCCACGGGAAGCAGAATCGCCGCGGCGGCACGGATGGGGCCGGCGGGCGCGGGGGCAGTGTCAGGGCACGACTTCAGTCGTGCCGAAGCTGCCGCAAAATCAACCTGGGCTTTAACCCCTGAGGGATGTTCTTCGCTCGCAGCACACAAAACTTCGAGATCTTTCACGCTCGGACTATCGTTTTCAAGTGTTGTGCAATCGCCCTCTGCCGCAGCGACTCGCTTCTTCCAGCGGCGCATCAGGAACCAGCTCAAGCCGGGGCCAGCCAAGGCGGCGGCGGGCAATCCAGCAGCCAGACCCCAGAGAATGGTGCGGCCCAGGTCGGCGTGGTATTGCGTGGCCGCCAGCATCGCCGCCGGATGGGGCGGCAGCACACCATGCACGATGGAAAGCCCAGCCAGCACCGGCAGCGCGGTCAGGATCGGAGGCCGCCCGCTGCGCCGCGCGGCATCGGCGACGATCGGCAGCAGCAGCACCAGTCCGACCTCGAAGAAGACCGGCATACCGACCAGAATACCGAGGCCCAGCATCGCCCAGGGCAAGCCTCGTGGATGGCAGCCCTCGACGAGAAGCTTTCCCAGCGAAGCAGCGCCGCCGGAGCTGGCCACCAGACGCCCCAGAATTGCGCCCAGACCCAGGATGATGGCGATGTGGCTCATCAGGCTGCCCACGCCGGCGGTGAAGGAGAGCGGAACCTGACTGAACGGCATTCCCGAGGCCACGCCCAGGCTCAGCGCGGCGATCATCAGGGCAAGCGCCGGATGCAGCCGCAGCTTGGCGATCAGCGCGAGCAGCAGCAGAACCATGCCGGCGGCGCAGGCGAGAAGAAAATAATCGTGGGCGGAAGCGGCAGGGTTCACCGGCAAATTATTCCACACCGGGGCCGTGGAAGGTCGAGGTTTCTCAATGTAGGCACGCTCACCGCAGATTCACCAGCCGTATCGTCTCCATGAACACATCGCCGTCGATGGTGAGGCTGCGGGCGCTGATCTTGTCCATCGTGTCTTTGGTGGTGTGGTGGTAGCTGTTGTTGGGCCCGTAGTCAAGATCAATCACGTCGATGGATGGCACGCCGCGCCGGACGAAGGGCTGATGATCGTCTGAAATCTCATTACTCGTCTTGAAAAAGTAATTGCTGTAGCCGAATTTTTTGGCTGCCTGACGGACGAGTTCAACCAGCCAGTCGGCGGATTGAGTGTCACGCAGAATATCGAGGTCCTTGTCGCCGATCATGTCGGCGAGCATGAAGGCCTTGATCTTGCCCAGCGTTCCGTCGCGGCCCCACTTGGCGGCCAGGTGGCGCGTGCCGTAGAGGGAGTCGGAGTCGGTCCATTCCTTGATCGCCTCTTCGCCGTCGTCGAAGAGCAGCCAGACCGAGTAGCCGTCGAGCTTTTTGCCGCCGGCTGTTTTTACCCGCAACCGGTCGCCGATGGCCATCAGCAGGCCGGTCGTCGAGCCGCCGTCGTTGGCGCCAACGTAGTTGATGTCTTTGAGCCAGTAGTTGGTCTCGTAGTGCGTGGCCAGCACAATCACCCCGTCCTTTTTGCCGGCAAAGCGCACGATGAAGTTGCGCATCGAGACCGGGCCGATGGGCGTGTCGGCGGTGAAGGCATCCTCTTCGAGCTGGTCCTGCTTGAAGTGGTCGCGCAGAAAGGCTTCAGCCTTCGCGTGGCCGGGTCCAGTGGGCCAGCGCGGGCCAATCGCGACAAACTGACGGGCGTATTCGTAGGCTTTAGCGCCGTTGAAGTGTTGCTGGGCGGAAGCAGCCAGCGGGGCCAGCAAAAGCAGGCTGAGCGCAATGATCTTCAAGAACGAAATGCTGGTCGAGCTTTGTGGTTTCCCACCCTTGGAGTAAAAACAAAAACGCGCCATGGATGGGGCACCCAGAATTCCTCGCGCTACCTGCTTCAAAAACGAGGTATGACTCACTTCGCGGCCTCCTTCTTCTTGCGGCGCGAGGGATGAACCCACCAGGCCACGCCGATGCCAATCAGATAAAGCACCAGCAGCGGGACAGCGTAGATGCACATGCTCACTGCGTCGGGCATGGGGCAGATGATGCCCGCCGCCAGGAAAATCAACAGAATTGCGTAGCGCATATTCTTCCATAGGAAGCGCGGACTGACAATGCCGAACATGGCCAGGAAGAAGATTAGAATCGGCAGCTCGAAGCTGATGCCCAGGCCGAGAATCACCGAGAGAAAGAAGCCGGTATACTCCTCGATGCTGATGACAGAGGTAAATTTTCCGCCGAAGACATCGAGCAGAATATGCATTGCGCTGGGCAGCACCCAATAGTAGCCGAAGTAGGCTCCGGTAAGAAACAGACCCACCGTGGCCGCCATGAAGGGAATGACAAACCGCTTCTCCTTCTGGTAAAGTCCCGGCGCGATGAAGAGCCACACCTGATAGAGGATGAAGGGCGAGGCCAAAATCAAACCGCCAACCAGCGAGACATGGATGGCCAGATTCATTCCATCCATGGGATGAATCATGTTGAGCGATTTGCCGTCGTGCTTGAGCGGCGCCTGGATGAAATCGACCAGCCTGTCCCGCAGGAACCAGGCAGTCACGAAGCCCAGCGCCAGAAAAATAGCCGAGCGCACGATGCGCTTGCGCAGCTCCTCCAGATGCTCCATCAGGCTCATGCCCGGCAGCTCCGCGCGCTCGGTCACTGCGGCCCTCGCCTTGCCGATTGCCTCTGCCGGATCAACCATGGTGGGCCTGCTCGGTCACTGAGGCGGGAGCCTCTGCCGGGATCTCGCCCCGCTCTGCCATGCGGCCCGGTTGATCCGCCGCCACCGGCTCGCCCGTCGAGGGCGGCTGAATGCGCGGATAAGGCTCATCGCGCGGAAACTCCTCCGGTAAAATTGCCGGATATACAGCCCCTTCCGGATAGGGGTTTTCAAAAGTAGGCGCGGGCGCCTCGACGCTCACTTCCGGAAGCTGAGAACCAAGAGCTGGAGCCGCCAGCGCCAGCGCGGCCTGCCGCTCCGCTTCCTTCTTCTGCCGGTCGGCCTCCTCGGATTTGCGCAGCTCCTCTTCCATCTGGAATTTGAAGTCGTTCGAGGCCTTGCGCACCTCGTACATCAGCTTGCCGATCTGGCGGCCAAGTTCCGGCAGCTTCCGCGGCCCAACCACTACCAACGCCATCACCATCAGGATCAGCGTGTCCCACATTCCCAGATTGGCAACTTCAATTGGCGGCGGCGTGATCATCAACAATAATGATACCCGCCCGCGCTCAGCGCTCACAATCGGAAATGGTCTTGGGTTCCAATGCGGTTCGGCGCAGCTCGCCAGCCCACCCTCTGAGACGCGCGATTTGGATTCCGTGTGAAGATTTTGTTACACTATTAGGCAATGGAAGCGGCTGATGCTGGTCTGGATTCTCGAATCTGCCGGCCGTCAGCTGCATCCAAGTGTTAAAGGCTTGCAACAACCCCGTGGGTGGGGGTTTTGCTCAGGGAGTGGCAAAAGCGCCGATCCTATTCAGCAACGCCAGTGCATCCACTGCAAGTCGCATGATTGCTTTCAACATCCCCGTCCGCTGCCCAAAAGGCGAGTCGGACTGAAGGCGGAAAACGGTGACTCTGGTTCTTGACGATTTGGCGACGGCCTCGCCGGAGGCTGGCAATACCTGTAGCCTCGAAAACTACCTGGCGCTGCCCGACCACACGATGGACAGCCGTATCGAGCGAGCGCGCGCCCGATTAGGTTCGACGGCGCTGCTGCTCGGCCACCACTATCAGCGCGACGAAGTGATTCGCTTCGCCGATGCCACGGGCGACAGCTATAAGCTCTCTCGCATTGCCGCTGAAACCAACGCCAAGTATGTTGTTTTCTGCGGCGTGCACTTCATGGCCGAGAGCGCCGACATCCTCGGAAACGCCGGCCAGCAGGTCATCTTGCCCGACCTGAACGCCGGCTGTTCGATGGCCGATATGGCCGAAATCTCGCAGGTCGAAGCTTGCTGGGAATCGCTCGAGCGACTCGGCCTCGCGGACGATATTATTCCGCTGACCTACATCAACTCGACCGCGGCCATCAAGGCCTTTTGCGGCGAACGGGGCGGCTTGGTCTGCACCTCATCCAACGCTCGCGCCGCCTTCGAGTGGGCCTTTGCTCGCGGTAAACGGATTCTCTTTCTGCCCGACCAGCACTTGGGCCGCAACACCGGCTACGCGATGGGCATTCCGCTGGACGAAATGGTGGTTTGGGATCCCTGGGCGATGCAGATCGGCCCCGTTCAAGGCGGCCAGACCAGGGAAAAACTGGAGGCCAGCCGCATCATCCTCTGGAAGGGCCATTGCGCCGTCCATCAGCGCTTCCTGCCCAGCCACGTCGATGCGGTGCGCGCCAAGTACCCCGGCATCCAGGTCATCGTCCATCCCGAGTGCCGCTGGGAGGTCTGCCAGAAGGCCGACGCTCTCGGCTCGACCGAGCGGCTGATTGCTCTGGTCGATCAGGCGCCCGTGGGGTCTACCTTCGCCGTCGGCACCGAGATTCACTTGGTCAACCGCATGGCCCGCCGCTTCGCCGAGCAGGGCAAGAAGGTCATCACGCTGGATTCGACCGGCTGCCTCTGCACGACGATGTATCGCATCAGCCCGCAGCACCTGGCCTGGGTTTTGGAGAACCTGGTCGAGGGCCATGTCGTCAACCGCATCCAGGTGCGCAAGAACGTCAAACGATGGGCGCGAGTCGGCCTCGACCGGATGCTGGAAGTGGGGTAAGACAGTTGTCAGTGATCAGTTGTCAGTTGTCAGTCGTCCACGAGAGGCGAGCGGCTTCGACACCTTGATAAACTGCTTGACCAGACCTTATCCTTGTAACCTGTTGCATTGAACTTTGACAACTGACAACTGACATCTGACAACTGTAAACTGTCTTTATGAGAACCTTCACTCTCGACGAAGCGCAATCTCTGCTCCCGGTGCTGGAGTCGCTGCTGAAGCGCGCCATCGAAGGCAAGCAATCTGCCGAGCAGGTCGAGAATGGCCTCTCCGAGCTGGCGCGGCGCATCTATCTCTCCGGCGGCATGAAGGTGGACGTCAACCAAGTGGCCAAACTGCGCGCCGAGATGGAGGGCCATGTGCAGCGGGTGCGCGAGAGCATCAGCGAGATTGACTCCATCGGCGTGCAGGTGAAAGACATCGATGCCGGCCTGCTGGATTTTCCCTGCCGCGTGGACGATCAGGTGGTGCTGCTCTGCTGGCGCATGGGAGAGACGGCCATCGAGCATTGGCACCCCGTCAACTCCGGCTTCAGCGACCGCCAGCCAGTCGATGAGCGCTTCCGACGCCGATCCGCCTCCGGCAACCGGCCGAATTGAAAATACAGGGATCAGGGATCAGTTTCTCGCCGTAGGCGCAGTGGTTATTAGCCCCGCGCTTCAGCGTGGGGTCAGCTAAACCAAAAATTCATTCGGAGTCCCGTAAGGAACGGCGCACGGATATTATTTGCGCTGAAACCCCTGACCCCTCTTTTCCGAATCCCGTCGGCTCCGGCGCGCATCCCTTCTGATGAGAGAGAACTCGCTGCAGGAGCAGCGCAGTTCTTCTGCCCCTCTGCGGGCTCGTTGGCGGAGGCTGCTTTCCCCGCTGCATCAATCACACCAATCAACCTTTCCCGGAGGATTCGCAGAATGTTGTCCGTTGGAGAAAAATTTCCTGCCTTTTCATTGTCCGCAGTCGTCAACAGCGAGATGAAGTTTCCCACCCTCACCGATCAGAGCTTCGCCGGCAAGTGGAAGGTCTACTTCTTCTGGCCCAAGGATTTTACCTTTGTCTGTCCCACCGAGATTGCCGCCTTTGGCGAGCTGAATCCGGAGTTCGCCGCGCGCGGCGCGCAGGTGCTCGGCGGCAGCATCGACTCGGAGTTCGTGCACTGGGCCTGGCGCAATGAGCAGCCCTCGCTGAAGAGCCTGCCCTTCCCGATGATCTCTGACATCAAGCGCGAACTCTCTTCTGCGCTGGGCATACTCGACCCCAAGGCCGGTGTCAGTCAGCGCGCCACCTTCATCGTTGACCCCGAGGACAAGATCCGCTTCGTCTACGTCACCGATCTCTCCGTGGGCCGCGATCCCCAGGAGGTTCTGCGCGTCCTTGATGCTTTGCAGAACGGAGGCCTGACCCCCTGCGGCTGGCACAAGGGCGAAGAGACGATCAAGGTCTAACGCCCTGAAAATGATTCAGAAGTTCGCAGCATAATCACTGCTGTCATCCTGAGCGAACAGGGCCCCGGGCGTTTTACAGCCTGGGGGTGGTGAGTCGAAGGACCTGCGTTAGTTTTTCGTCGATAGGTAATCCACAAATCCTTGGTGCCCCATCCATTCGCGTTTTTTGCGAATGGGTGGGATACCACGAACCCCACTGAGTCTCATCCGAGCGATTACCCCATTCCCGCGCCTTATTTCTCGCGCGGACAAGCCGAAACCAGTTGGCCCCACCGCAGAGCCTGCCTCGAGCGAAGTCGAAAGTGCTTTGCAGATAATTACCCTCCCAACGCGCATAATCAAAGCATGAACCACAGCCACAGCCTCGGGCTTTTACTGACCACTGACCTCTGTTCACTGACCACTGGGGTACCCCCCCCTCCCCCCCCTAAAATATATAT
>JBEKDX010000017.1:0-23207 GCA_050014135.1 Occallatibacter sp. | reverse complement strand
TGGACTTCTGCTTGCGTGCATGAATCATGGCTTTTCCCAGCGACATCCTTTTTCCCCTCGTCAAAAAGATGACTGCTCGTGCGATGAATAATTGCTTTTCCCTTGCATAACTTCCTGGTGAGATAACTCAATCTCCGAATTACCGGAATTTTCCTCGGCATTGTCTACGCCCGCAAAAAAACTGCGCCGCATAGCATGAACGCGTCCGGCTCTCGCCAGCGTGGCCACCCACACCGACGCCGCTCCCGCTCGAATCAGCGCCTGGGCCGCGGCGCGCGCCGTCGCGCCCGTAGTAAAAATGTCGTCGATCAGCAAAACGTGCTTCTGCATCACCGCTGCCGGATCGGAGACCGTGAAGGCTCCGCGCACATTCACGCGGCGCTGGCGCGCCGTTAGGCCAAATTGGCTCTCGGTCGAGCGCAGCCGCATCAGCGTCGTCGAAGCCAGCTTCAGCCGCCACTCGGGATGCGTCTTGCGCAGCGCAATCAGTGCATGAACAGCCAGCGAGCGAGCCTGATTGAATCCACGCTCGGCATACTTCGAGCGATGCAAAGGCACCGGAACCACCAGCATCTCTTGCGGAGCCTCAGCCGCCAGTTGCGCAATGGCCACAGCCAGCATCCCGCCCAGCCGCCCAGCCGCCGCGTGCAGCCGGTTATATTTCAGCGCATGGATGGCCTCTCTCATGCGATCCAGATACGGCCCATAAGCCACAGCCCGCGCAAACGGCGGCGGCGCCATCCGGCAAGCGCGGCACAGCCCAAAGATCGACGGCGTCAACCCCGGCGCGTCCAGAGTGTCGCCGCAGCGCGCGCACTGCTCTCCCGTCGGAGCGGGAAACTCCGTCCAGCAAATCTCGCAAATGGGCACGGAAGCTAGACGCGGCAGAGGCGAGCCGCAGAGAACACACGAGGCAGGAAGCAGCGCACAACTCAACACATCCGCAGGACTTCGGAGTACGCGAGCGACAGCTCGCCAACGCGAAGTCTCTGAGGTTGGAACGTCGAACGTCAGTGAACCGGAGTCCCTGCGGAAGACGCACCTCGCTTCAAGGCAGCCGCCACCGTTCACGCCGCCTTGCCCACAGTATACCCGCACCAGTGCGGGAGATTCCAGACACCTTATCTTTCCCGATATGGGCCAGTTGCCAGCCGCCCCTCCCTCGCCCGAATCATTATTGTCGCGCTTGCCTCGCTTGTCGTTGAGCGCATTGGGGTTTTCAAGAAATACAAGATTCGAGCATCAACCGTTCAGGAAGGCTGAGAGCTAGGCGGATCCCATCTTTCCTGATGAAACTGCGTGAAGGATGGGCGCCAGTTTCGTGAGTTTGGAGGAAACCTGTTGCGCACATCCGTGTCAGGGGGCAATATCAATGAATTCGCGTTCGAGCCGATATACTACACGAGTGATTCGTTCGCGATTCGCTCCTGGCCAAGGCAGGACATCTTGGTCTTGGAGGGTAAATTGATAAAAACAGAGCAGTTCCAGTGGTCCGCACAAGAGGGATGGCAGCCCGCCCTGACTACCGGTCAGCTAACCGGATCCGCACAACTGGTTCTCGTTTTTGGCCGCTCAAACTTGTTGGAGCAATCCGGAGGCCTGGACGCCATCCACAGGGCATATCCAAACGCCAATATTGCCGGGTGCAGCACCGCAGGCGAGATTCTCAAGGCTACTGTTCGTGACGACACAGTAGTGGTGGCTGCTGTCTCCTTCGAGCACACGCGCGTCGTTTGCCGATCAGTCATGATCGAAGGACCGGCGCACAGCTTCCAGGCTGCCCAGGATTTGGCTCGGGGGCTCGATCTCAAAGGTCTGCGTCATGTCATCCTCTTCTCCGAGGGCCTGCGCGTAAATGCCAGCGACTTTGTCCGCGGCATCAATTCCGTTCTACCCAGTGCCGTGACGATTTCGGGCGGATTCGCGGGAGACGGCAACCGTCTCCAGTCCACTCAGGTGTGGTGCAATTGTGAACCGGCGGAGTGCATGGCGGCCGCAATTGCGCTTTATGGCGAACGGCTCCAGGTCGGCGTCTCGGCCATCGGGGGCTGGAAACCATTCGGTCCTGACCGATTGATCACAAGGTCCAGTCAAAATGTTCTTTATGAAGTCGACAGCAAACCTGTGCTAGGCCTCTACAAACAGTATTTGGGCAAATATGCTGAGGGACTTCCGGCCACGGGATTGATGTTCCCGCTGGAGATCGTGATTGAAGAGCAGCGAGTGCTCAGAGCCTTGCTTGGGATCGACGAAGCGCAACAGAGCATAACCTTTGCCGGAGACGTTCCCGAGGGTGCCTACGCTCGGTTCATGGTGGGCCACACGGACGATCTGGTCGAGGGAACCGAAGCGGCAGCGCAGAATAGCATTGTCCCGCTGAACGGCGCCAATTCTCAGCTCTCCTTGCTCGTGAGCTGCAATGGACGCCGCTTTGTGCTAAAACAACGGGTCGAAGAAGAAGTGGAAGCGGTGCAGGACGCCCTGGGACCCCTGACTCCAATGACCGGCTTCTATTCGTACGGCGAGATTGCACCGCCAACTCCCGATCATCGCGCCGAGTTGCACAATGAAACCATGACAATCACCTCGCTCGCGGAGATTTAGAGCATCTTCACTAAAGGCGGTTGGAGAGCTCCGTGCCCATCCATTTCACAAAGAACGTGAAATGGATGGGGCGTCACGAAATCAAACTTACCGAAACTGTAAAAATGCTCTAAGAGGCCGCGTTCGATGCACAGACTGCTAATTCGGCAACTGAAGCGGTACCTTGGGGAAGGAACGCCGTTTCCACATCCGTTGCGCGACTTCATCGAAGCTGTCGACGATGTCTACCAGAGCGCCGAATCGCATAGGGAGATGCTGGAGCGATCTCTGGTCCTGAGTACAGAGGAGTTGCATCAGTCAAATGCCGAGATGCGTGCCATCTTTCAAGCAATCCCCGATCTCTTGTTTCGCTTGGGGCACGATGGCACGATCCTGGATCTCAAAGCAGGAACATACGCTGATCTTCTGCTCGCACCACGTGATCTGATTGGTAAGAAGATCCAAAAAATTCCGAACAAACAGGTTGCCCTTGCCTTTCAGAACTCGTTGGATGCGCTATCTTCGAGCGGTTCAACTTGTCCCATCGAGTACGGGCTCAATGTCAAAGGCAGGGAATGCTACTACGAGGCTCGGCTTGTGCCACTCCTCGCAGACCAGGTGGTCGTGATCATCCAGAACATCACGATCCGCAAGCAAGGCCAAGCACTGATTCAGGAACACACCGTTGAGCTGCAACGGATCAATAGCCAGCTTCAAGCGGAGATCGAGCGGCGGCACGCGGTCGAGGAGGTTCTCCGTCACGATGTCTTCCACGACCAATTAACCGGGTTGCCGAATCGCGGTATGCTGCTCGATCGCATCGAGCATTGTTTCAGGCAGGCGAGGCGCGACCCAAATTATCATTTTGCCGCGCTCTTCATCGATGTTGACGATTTCAAGACTGTGAACGATAGGATGGGGCATGAGGCCGGCGACTACCTGCTGAAAAGCATTGGCGAAAGGCTGACAAAATCGATCCGAGCGGTAGATACGGCCTCCCGCTTCGGAGTTGCTTCCAGGCTTGGCGGGGATGAGTTTGTTCTGATTCTGGGTGGAATCACCAGCAAATCTGATGCGATTCTCGTTGCCGAACGCATAGAAGAACTCATGAGTGAGCCGTTCCTCATCGAGAGGCAGGAAGTGGTTGCAAGCCTGAGTATCGGAATTGCTTTGAACCGTCCAGAATATGATGACGCCGCCGATATCCTGCGAGACGCCGACGCGGCAGTCTACCGCGCCAAGCACGAAGGGAAACACCGCATCGTCATCTTTGATCCAGAAATGCGCTCCGAGGCCCCCTTGAAGCCCATCGATGAGGATGCCTGGAACTCCTGCCCCGATTGACCAAATGGGGAGTCAGTCAAGCGAGTTTCACTGACCACTGATCAATGACAGTTGACAACTTGTGATCGCCAGCGCGAGGCTCTAAAAAACCCCAGCCAGAAAGACCTCGCCCGCATAAGCTCTTTCCTGCTTGGCGCCGCAGGCAGCCAGCACTACAGGTGACAAAGTCATCACCGGGCACTCCGAATGAGCCAGCACCTTGTAGACCACTCCCTGGCGCGTGGCGGCGGCAAAAGCCGATGCGCCCTGCGCTCCCAGCACAATCAGGTCGGCCTGCTGCGTACGGCTCTGGTAGAGCAACTCCTCGGTCGGATCCCCCGGCACCACCACCGGCTGCACAGTGATCATCTCCCGAAGCTCGGCCGGAACCAGCGCAACCAGTTCGGCCTCCATCTGATGAATTGTCCGTCCGGCGAGAACCTCGGCGCGCTCCTGCGGCCGGATAATATGCTGCAAGATCAGGCGCGCGTTGTGCTCTGCGGCCAGCTCCGCGGCAAAGCTGACCACCGCATGGCTGGCTGCGTGGAAGCTGACCGCGCACAGAATCGTGCGAATGGCGTAGTTGCAGTAAGCGCCGTCCACCACCTCGGGACCGACGATAAATACCGGCGTCGTCGCGGTGCGCAGCACGGCTTCGGCTACCGAGCCAACCAGCAGCTTGCCGATTGGCCCCGGCGAGTGTGTGCCCATCACGATGCGGTCGATCTTCCGCTCCCGCAGATAGTTCCGAATCTGGTCGGCGGCCAGCCCAGGCCGCACCACCGTCTCACACTCGACCCCAGCCTCCAAAACGCGCTGGGCCAGCGGTTGCAAATGTTCGATTACAGCGCGGGCAATGGCGGCGCCGTCGTAGGCAACCACCCCCGCCCCTTCCAACGCTGAAACCACCAGCGTGTCATAGGCATGAAAAAGAATAAGTTCCGCGCCGAACTCGACTGCTTGCGCCAACGCGAAGGCAAAGGCCTTTTCATTGACGGGAATCTCGGATGCGAAAAGAATCGTGGAGGGCTTGCTCCATCCTGGCTTCAGATGTGCGGCCATGGGAACCTCCTTAAGGTACGGAAAAAATGAAAGCTGAATCGCCATCGGCTCAACTTGTCCAACAGCACTACGCGGCGTCAGACAAACCACGGTAGAGATAGATCAACTCTAGTTCGCGGCGAGTCCAAAACATATCTATCTGCAAACAAAGGCGCAGATTTTATTTCATTCGAGGAGCAAAATGGGAAAGAGTGCCTTTTCGGGCATCCCTTCAACCGTAGAAAATCATCTTCGTTGATTGAGTTAAAGAATGTGACGCAAATCACATCCCAACCCTCACCACGGCTGCTCTCCTAAAGCTGAAGCGTCGTCCCCAGTGCCGTTTTTTTCGTCAAGGCGCTCTCTCGCAAGCTCGCAAGATGCTCTCCCGTTCCCAGCAAAATCACCTTATCGGCAGAGTCTTAGAAATCTTTAATCTTTCGGCTCTGAAAATTCTGGGTGATCCGCCCGCGCCGTCCTGAGCGAAGCACTGGTGGGTGCCCCATCCTTGCAACGTACTTGTTTTTGTCGCAAGGGTGGGAAACTAGGACACTCAACTTGCGCCGTTCATCAACAGCGCAGCGAAGTCGAAGTCCCCGCTTCTTGCTATTCTGGCGAAAGGCACTCGCCCCGTTACCGTTGGAGGCCTCATGCAACCGATGCACAACATTCCCGCTCGCGGCGCGTTGAACTTTGATGAAACCCCCTTCCTCGCCATCTGGGAGGTCACGCAATCCTGCGACCTGGCCTGCAAGCACTGCCGCGCCGCCGCCCAGCCCATCGCCCACCCCGACGAACTGACCAACGCCGAAGGCAAGGCGTTGATTGACCAGATCGCGGCGATGGGCGTGCCGATCTTTGTTTTCACCGGAGGCGACCCGCTCAAGCGCGCCGACGTCTTCGAGTTGATCCGCTACGCCGCCGGTAAAGGCGTACAAGTCGCGCTCACTCCCTCGGCCACGCCTCTACTGACACGCGAGGCGATCTTCAAGCTCAAGGAGGCCGGCCTGGTCCGCCTCGGCATCTCGCTCGACGGCTCAACCTCGGAGATTCATGACGCCTTCCGCAGCCTTCCCGGAGCCTATCAGCGCACCATCCAGGCCATTGAATGGGCCAATGAAGCGGGCATTCCCATCCAGGTCCACTCCACCATCAGCCGCCACAACGCCGCCGATCTTGACAATCTCTGCGCCCTCTTCGAGCGGCTGGCCATCGTGATGTGGAATGTCTTTTTCCTGGTTCCGGTGGGACGCGGCCAGCTCGACGACCTGCTGAGCGGTGAGGAATTCGAGCAGGTCTTCGGAAAGATCTACGAGTTATCCCAACGCGTCAACTTCCAGATCAAAACCACCGAGGCGATGCACTATCGCCGCTACCTTTTGCAGCACAATCTCGAAGAGCGCCGCGTAAGCCACGCAAATATGACCGGCCACGGCCACGCTGCCGCCGCGCAGGCCTACGAGCCCGGCTCACCCACCAGCGACGCCCAAACCCGCACCCAAAGTTGGGCCACCCGCCGCGTCAACGACGGCAAGGGCTTCCTCTTCATCTCCCACGTCGGCAACGTCTATCCCAGCGGCTTTCTGCCCATCCACGCCGGCAACATCCGTGAGACCCCGCTCAGCGAGATCTACCGCAACGCGCCCATCTTCAAATCCCTGCGCGACACCAGCAAGCTCGAGGGCAAGTGCGGCGTCTGCGAGTACAAGGAGATCTGCGGCGGCTCCCGCGCCCGCGCCTACGCCGTCACCGGCGACCCGCTCGCCCCTGAGCCTTGCTGCATCTACAACCCCAGGCACTGGGACCCCGAGCTGGAAAGCGAAGCCGCGGCCTTTGCGAAGAACTAGCTGTTACCGTGCCCTTCTTGCTCGTTCGATCTGCACTTTACCCATCACCTCGCGCAGGTACGCACGGGCGTCGCCTCTGGTTCTGATCGCCCCGAACTTCGCGATGGCGGCCTGTCTATCCTCGGCATGCGCTGAAAGTTTGCTGTCCGCTTTTAACAGCACACCCAGGAAACCCATCAGACTCTTTCCTTCCGGCATCGGCTCCAGCTCTCGAGCGGCGCTCTCCGCATCCGTGAGACGAGGCCTCTCAGACTGTGTCGCAGGGGCCATCAGCTTCGTCGGATAATCCGTTCTTGGCGCAGCCACTGGAACCACGCCCTTGATCGAGTTGGCTTTGGCATCCCTCTGCGTAAGGGGCGGCAAGCCAAAGAGCCACTCCAAAGTCGACAGAACCGAGGCGTGATCGTAGACCGTGTGATCGACATAATTCCCCAACACCGGAGAGACAATCACGGCTGGCACGCGAACTCCGTACTGGGCGAAGGTGAAGCCGTTTTTGTTGTATTTACTCATCTCGCCGCCGTCGCCCGGCGCCGGCGCGGCGCCGGGCGCAAAGTGGTCGTAGAATCCTCCATGCTCGTCGTAGGTGATGATCAGCATGCTCGACATCCAGAGCGGTGAGTTGCGGATGCTTTCATAGACCTTGGCAATCAGCGCCTCTCCATTGGCCACCCCATCCATCGGGTGCTGCGAAGAACCCCCTTCATAGCTTCCATTGATAATGTCGCCGTAGTTCGGCTCGATGAATGTGTACTGGTACGGATAGGAGCTGGATTGCACATCTGATTCGAAGGTCGAAAGTTCGTGAACATCCCAGAGCTCGATATTGCGCAGCGAGGAAACCTGCGAGACGCTGCCCTCGATCGGACCGTTGGTGTCATGGTACAAACGCCATGGAATATCATTCTCGTTCATCGCATCAAAGATCGAACCGTTCGGATACGTGAATCCGTCAATCGCCTCCCACTCCGCCATCTCTTCCGCGCTGGGGCTGTGATCCAGGCCATTCGATGAGGCTCCATGCAGGAAGAACCGATTCGGCCAGGTCGGACCGGGAAGCGACGAGAACCACTGATCGCAAACAACAAACTCCGAGGCCAATTGATACAGCACCGGCAACTGCGACTGCGTGTCGAAGCACTTCATGATGTCGCCGATCTCCGCCGCCGGCAGCGGCGTCCCTTCCGAGGTCGTGGTGGCATAGTTGGCCGCGAATCCTGAATTGTTGATCGGCGGGTATGGGCCGCGTGGCGGATAACTAGCGCCCTGCCCGGCTAACTGCTCCACAACATCGGTAAACTCGTGGCCGGGATCGGTCGGCATCGTTCCCGGCGCGTCGCCCTGAACGCAATACGCCTTGCCATTCCAGGAGTTGCAATTCCCCCCCGTGGCCGCAATGATCTGCGGAATGCCTGAGAGCGCCAGCATATTATCAAAGGAATGGTTCTCCATCATCAACACAAAAACGTGTTTAACCGGAGAAACCGGGCGCGTGACCGTCAACTTCATATTGAATTGCTTATGACTGCCCGGCAGTGCCAGCGCCCCGATTATGTTGCCAGACGTGTATTCCAGCCGCGGCTGGTTCTGACTGAAGATTGGACTTCCGCCGATCCACCAGTTATTAGTGAAGAAGTAGCTGCCCTGAGCTAGATAAATCGTGGCCGATCCGCCTGATTGGAAATGGAGGGTCACGGCAAAGCTGAAATTCAGTTCCTTGGGCGTGCCGCTGCCGCCGCCTTTCGGAGCGTGCACCTTCGCTGCGCCGCCGCAGATTTTATCGAAGAAATTGGCAACCGCACTGCTCTTTCGCCGTCCCGCCTCCAGCGTGATCTTCCACACGCCATTCGTCTCTTCGATCTTTGGCGGGAGATTAAAAGGCTGACCGGTTGTGATGACCAGCGAATCGGTCACGTAACTGATGCTCGATATAACTCTCGATTGATCGAGGATGGTGACTACATTGGTGCGTATCGTGGTATTGGGGAGGACTGCCGCAACGTCTGGGGAAGACATAGTGTTGCTCCTTTCAGTTGGTTGAGGGAAGATCTGCCTCTGCGCGCCGTGAAGCCCGCCGCTTTGGATGGTTAGAAACTAGTGTCCTGTCTCTGTAATCCATGACATTATTGCCGCTGTCATTCTGAGCGAACGGGGCCCCGAACGTTTTTCAGTTCGGGGGTGGAAAGCGAAGAATCCACTTTTTTCTTCTCCTGATTTCTGGTAATAACTTCAGACTCAGTACGCTTGATTGTTTTTTACTCCGCCGAAGTGCGGATGCGCAAGGTGATTTGCAAACTATGGAACCTCTGTATAAGTCAATGTATTTGAAAGACCGGCTTTTAGGGAACCTCTGAATAAATCGATGTTTTGAAAGGGCACGACTTTAAAGCCGGCCCTGAGCGAAGTCGAAGGGTGCCGAAATGCAATAGAATGAGCGCGGGCTTTACAGGCTGCGGAATAACTCACGCCAGAGGGAAACGGAGGTTCTAACCCCCGTGTAAGGCTAATCAATTCAACAAGGGCTATAGATAACAAGGGCTTTAGAACTAGAGGCTATTTCAGACGTTACGCCGGTTTTGACGGGTAGTAATGCAGGGTTCCGAAGACGCAACAGCCGGGTTGCATCTTTGCTTCTTCGATTTGATCGAAGTGCTCGGCGATCATTGCCGTGCAGTCTGCGGCGCGCTGGCATTGCTGCATACTGAGGATCGACCAATGGCGCCGGGCGAAGATGGATGCGACCGTGGCGCAGAACTCCTCCGCGTCTTCGGCCCAGGCAACGACATTGGTCCAGCACTTGGTATCGCCAAACTCCGCCGGCGGAGTGAGCAAGTGTACTTGAGCGGTCCACAATTCTTTCATAAAAGCAGCTTACAGCTATCAGCTGACAGCTAGCGTCTCCCAATAACCCGAGCCAGAGTCTCGCCGATCTCTGCGGGTGAAACGACAACGCGAATTCCGGCCGCGGTCATGGCTTTCATCTTGTCGGCGGCGGTGCCCTGTCCGCCGCTGATGATGGCTCCGGCATGGCCCATGCGGCGGCCGGGAGGGGCGGTCTGTCCGGCGATGAAGCCAACCACCGGTTTCTTCACGTACTGACGAACGAACTCCGCCGCGGCCTCTTCGGCAGAGCCGCCGATCTCGCCGATCATGACGATGGCCTCGGTCTCGGGGTCGTCGTTGAAGAGGCGCAGCGCATCTATATGAGTTGTCCCGATGATCGGATCGCCGCCAATGCCCAGAGCCGTCGATTGGCCGATGCCGCGCTGTGTGAGTTGATGCACCGCTTCATACGTCAACGTCCCGGAGCGGGAGACAATGCCCACCGAGCCTTCCAGGTGAATGCGGCCGGGCATGATGCCCACCTTGGCCTTGCCCGGAGAGATGACGCCGGGGCAATTGGGACCGATCAGCCGCGACTTCGAGTTTTTTAGTTTGGCCCACACCTTTACCATGTCGAGCGTGGGAATGCCTTCGGTGATGCAGACGACGAGCGGAATCCCCGCGTCCTCGGCTTCGAGAATCGCGTCGGCGGCGAACGGCGGAGGGACGAAGATCATTGTCGCGTTGGCGCCAGTCTTCGCGACGGCCTCGGCCACGGTGTTGAAGACCGGCCAGCCTTCATGCGTCGTGCCGCCTTTGCCGGGAGTAACTCCGCCGACAACGCGTGTACCGTATTCCGCGCAACTCATCGCATGGAAGGTGCCTTCCTTGCCCGTCAGGCCTTGAACGATCAGACGAGTTTCTTTATTCACAAGGATCGCCATCTTATGCCCTCGCTCCTGCTGCCTTCACCACCAACTCCGCTGCGTCCTTCATGGTTTCGCCGACCTGGAAGTTGAGTCCGGATTCCTTGAGGATTCTGCGGCCTTCCTCTACATTCGTGCCTTCGAGGCGCAGGACAATCGGCACCATTACCTTCAAGTTTCGCGCGGCGGCTACCACGCCTGTCGCCAGGCGGTCGACGCGCAGAATGCCGCCGAAGATGTTGATGAAGATGGCCTTCACATGCGCATCGGTGAGCAGGATTTCAAAGGCGTGCTCGATCTGTTCTTGCGTGGCGCTGCCGCCGACGTCGAGGAAGTTGGCGGGGCTTCCTCCGGCGTGTTGAATAATATCCATTGTCGCCATAGCCAGACCAGCGCCATTGACCATGCAGGCGATGGAGCCGTCGAGCTTGATGTAATTCAGCGCATACTTACTCGCTTCAACCTCGAGCGGGTCTTCCTCGGCAGCGTCGCGCAGCGCCTTGATGTCGGCGTGGCGAAAGAGCGCGTTGTCGTCGAAGGTGATCTTGGCGTCAAGCGCAAAGAGCTTGTCATCGGTAGTCGTAATGAAGGGATTGATCTCGACCAGCGAAGCGTCGCTCTCGATGAAGGCCTTGTAGAGGCTCTGGAAAAATGCCACGGCCGCATTGATCTGCGCGGGCTTGAGTCCGAGCGCGAAGGCCAGCTTGCGCGCCTGCCACTGGCCCAGGCCGATCACTGGATCGATGGATTCTTTATAGATCGCCTCGGGCGTTTTGGCGGCGACAACTTCAATCTCCATGCCGCCGGCCTGCGAGGCCATGAAGACCAGCTTGCCGGTGACGCGGTCGAGGACGATGCCGAGATACAGCTCTCGGTCGATGGCAGCCGTCTCTTCGATCAGCAGACGCTGGACCTTTTGTCCGAGAGGCCCGGTCTGATGCGTGACCAGCGTCATCCCGAGGATGTTCTTGGCGTGCTGCTCGGCCTCGTCTTGCGTGCGGGCAACCTTGACACCGCCGCCTTTGCCGCGACCTCCGGCGTGAATCTGCGCTTTGACAACGACGCCCGAGGCGCCTTCGGCAAAGAGCTTGCGGGCCTCCGCGGAGGCTTCTTCGACAGTATTGGCCACTGCGCCGCGCGGCACGGCCACACCGTACTTTGCCAGGATTTGCTTTGCTTGGTACTCGTGAATCTTCATGGGTTTGGGATCACCCCGTCCGCTGCTTTAGGGATTCGGACTCGGAGAAGGCGAGCGCCGTTTCAGCGGTATGCAAATAGTATCTCGCGAGACGAATGAGGAGCAAACAGGCGTTTGTACGCTTTTTCGCACTCATGCTTATGGATTCTTGCGAGGTCCTGTAGATGTTGATGCATGATTGCTTGCGGCCACGCCAGAAAGCTCTTGACGCTCCAGTGATCCGTCGGCAAGCACCACCGCGACCCACGGAGAATGCGGATCGATCAGGCGCGCGCGCCACCGAATTTCACCCCGTCTGTGACTGCCCAAATCGAGCTTGACGCTCTCTGCGTCAAGCAGCTCAAGATTATTCACGCGAACGGAGAAGACGTGAGAACCGGCGCCATCGGCGGCCAGATGCACCACCACTTCATTGCCGGCGGCAGGCACCGCATCCACGGTGAAATCCACCGCCGTTGCACGCCGCAAATCCAGATGATACGAACCGGCCGCAAGCGCAGTTACTGATGTATGCACGTCTCCCTGTTGCACCGTGTAGCGGCCCTGTGGAAGCGCGGCACGGAAGTTCCCGTTTGCCTCAAGCTTCGCCATGGTCACGGCGCCAGTCTTCTGATTCACCAGTTGCACCGCAGAGCCGCCTGCCTCAGCCGCGCCCTCGACAATCGCTGGCCCGCTCAGGTCGCGCATCAGCCAGATCCACTCGCCCGCCGGTTGCGACCAGACTTCCTTGTAGGTCCAGCAACTCTGGTTCGGCCAATAAGGAGCGTCTGCAGTTCCGCGGGTTTCAATGCCCACCGGCAGAGCGCCCACCATCTGGCCCGAGCGCACGCTGTAGAGCGGCGTCCAGTCATAGCCTTCGCCATACATGATGCTGACTGAGAAGGGATTTCTTCCTACCAGCCACTGCGCCTGCTGCTGGGCCAGATCCTCGGCACCCGCATCACCGCGTAGTTGCGCCGCGGCGGAAAGCGCTTTGGCCTCGGAGAGCAGCACGCTGGAGTTGCCTCGGAAATCAAACCAAACAGGAAAACGGCGCAGGAAGTATTCACCGCCCAGCGGAAGGCCGCGGCGCACTTCTTCGAGATAGACATCCTTGTCCGCGGTGCGCAGCGGAGTCCAGTCCTTCGACTGCGGCAGCAGGCGCACTTCGCTCTCGCGGTAAACCGCGGCGGGCAGCATATTGAAGGGCGCATCGGCCTGAGCCGCAGTCTGCTGATAATACTTCGAATGCAGCACGCTGGCCGAGTACCACTGTATCCAGCGCGGATCATTGGGCAGCGCGTTGCATAAGGCCGCCAGCGCCACGATGGGTTCGTCCTCCTGGCCCACATGGAAGCGATGAAAGAGATTCTCGCGCTTGGGGCTGGTGTAGAAATAGCCGGTCAGGGGCAGGCTCCAGGGCTGCAAAGTTCTCTCCTGCGAGGCCATGATCTGATCGGCAAATCCCGCAGCGGCGGCGGAGTATTTTTCTTCTCCGGTGGTTTTGAATAATTCCACCGAGGCGATGGCGGCAAAGGAGGTCCGCTCCAGTTCGTCGCTCTGGCCGTAGACTTCGGGCATGGGTGCGGCCGTCTTCAAGCCTTCCATGGCAAAGCCCCAATCTTCGCGAGCAGTGGCCAGGCTGCGATTCGCCAGCTCGGGTTCGGAGTCCCGCAAGACGCGCGCGGCCAGCGCCTCGACAGCAGCGACGCGAAAGTTCCACTCCGGCTCATTGACGGCTTCGCCAAAGCGATCGTCGGCGTCGCCCATGATGCCGTTGGTCCAGTAACTGATCAGTTGCCCCTTGCTCCGATAACCATCGCCAAAACGGGTTTTGAGAATCCAGCTCAAGCCCCACTTGCCTTCTTCAATCAAGCGGTCGCGCAGCAATGGGTCTTCACCCTGGTGCGCCAGCCGGTCGGCAAACTCGAAGAGTCCATAGGCCATGCCGGTAACGTTGCCGGTCGCGGTCAGATCGCCCGCGTCGTGATAGCCGCCGTTGACGAGGATTCGCTTGTTGCCGTGGACGCTGTAGTCGTCCTGGTGGCAGATGCCGTGAATGCCGGGAATCACGGTTCCGCAACGCTCGCTGTACATGAAGTTGATGACTTTATCGATGCTCGATCGCCAGGCGTCATCGCCAATGCGAAAGCTGCGCGTCGTGGTTCCACCCGCGCGCAGAAGATAATTGCCGGGCTGCTGAAAATCAGAAAAATCCATTACCTGGTAGCTGCCCAGAGAGGTCGTCCGCTGCTCGACCGGCTTGGTGAAGACTACCTTTCCGGTTTCGGTCTCAACCAGCGAAAACTCATTGGCCGCGAGGTCGCTGGCGACAGCCGTTTTGACCGAGCCGGCAGTGTAGCCGGAGTGGCTGAAGGAGATTTTTCCCGCGGCCACATCCCAGCCCTCGACGTGATCGGGAACCACTTTTTCCAGCTCAAGCTGATCAATGTAGAGAATCGTTTGATCGCCGAGATCGGGGTACATTTTGGGCATGGCGTAGGCCACATCGACGCCGGTCACCTTGTCGCGGCTGAGCGGCTCAATCTCCCACACCACGTGATTCCACTGGCGATTCTTGAGGGGGATAGACTCGTTGCGGCCTTCGTTGGTGTCATCGGGCAGCAGGTGCGCGCCCTCGTTGTGCAACACCAGCGTGGCGGAGATGGCAGGAGCTCCATGCACATCCGGATAGATCCAGATCGAGAGGCGGTTATAGTGGCTCCAATCCTCGGAAGGGAAGTGGCGCGTGGCCACCAGATCCTGCCAGTCGCCGCTGCCATCAACGCGGCCGATGTTGAACGTTGAGCGAATCTGCAGCGAGTGCTTGCCGTCCTTGATCGGAGCGTCGGCCAGAGCGATCTCGCCCTCGCCCTTCAAGGACCACGTCGAGAGCTCTTCCATGCTGTCGAGCAGCCGCGAGTCGAGAACCTTTTTTTCAAGCCAGCGGGATTCGGCGCCGTTCGCGTAAACCGGCTGCATGGGCAGCGCGGCTTGCTGGCTGAGCAAAGTGTGATGTACGCAAGCGGCCAAGGCCAGCAGGCCCAGAGCGCGCCCCAGAGAGCCCGGCGGCAACGGCTGATTCATGGTGAAATCTCCTGACTGAATAATACGATGCGCGTGTGAGCAAAAGGGCGCCGCAGCCATTGATCGTGGCTGCGGCGCAAATAAGTGGATGCTCTTCTCCGAGCGATGGCTTTCCCAACTAAATTGGCATAGGAATCTGTGGCTGTTGGCGAAGTCGCTTGGCTGCCCCAGTAGGGGTCGGCGAGGTGATGACCCAGGGTGGAGACATAACCTACCTAAATAGTGGAGGCATGGGCAATTTGATATTCACTGGTCAGGCTGATCTTCTGGATCATCGCTAGCTTGATTTATTTGCGCCAGATCGAGAAGTTGTTTGGCTTTGTTGGCGCACCGTCTAACATATAAGTATGGGACAGGTGAAAGAGCTATTGAAGCCGCTGGCCGAGGACGGCGCGGCGATGACGCGGGAGCAAGCGGTGGGCGCGCTCACGGAGATTCTGTCGGGAGCGGTGCCGGATGTGGAGACGGCGGCGCTCTTGACGGTGATGGCGACGCGCGGCGAACAGGCGCCGGAGCTGGCTGGCTTTGTCCAAGTGATGCGCGCGCGGGTGACGCCGCTGCCGCTGTCCGATGCCGAGCGCGGCGAGTTGGTGGACGTGGTGGGCACCGGCGGAGGAGGGCCGCTGACCTTCAATATCTCGTCGGGAGCGGCGCTGGTGGCGGCGGCCGCGGGAGCCAAGGTGGCCAAGCACGGCAACCGCGCAGTGACTTCGCAGTGCGGCGCGGCAGATGTGCTGGAGGCGCTGGGCGTGCCGATCGATCTGGGGCCGGAGCTGGCCGTCGAGTGCCTGCGCGAGACGGGATTCATCTTTCTCTTTGCCCCGCTCTATCATCCGGCGATGAAGGCGCTGGGGCCGCTGCGGCGGGCGCTGGGCTTCCGGACGATCTTTAATTTGTGCGGCCCCTTGACCAATCCGGCGGGAGCGCGGGCGCAGGTGATTGGCGTGCTGGCGCCGAGCCGCGTGCTGCTGGTGGGGCGGACGCTGGCGGCGTTGGGCGCGAAGCGTGCCTTTGTGGTGCATGGGACCGATGGGATCGACGAACTGACGACGACTGGCGAGTCAATTGTGGCGAGGGTCGAGGAGTCAGAGACGGGCGAGAGCACACTGCGGGCCTCGCGCATTACGCCGGAGATGGCCGGAGTGCCGCGCGCAACGCTGGATCAGTTTACTGGCGGCGATGTGAAGACCAATGCGGCTCTGCTTTACGACGTGCTGACCGGGATTCCCGGTGCGCGGCGCGATATTGTGCTGTTGAACGCGGCGGCGGGACTGGTGGCTGCTGGCTTGGCCGGCGATTTGAAAGAGGGCGTTCGGCTGGGCGCGGAGGCGATTGATTCTGGGCAGGCGGCGGCGACACTGGCGAAGTTGCGGGCATTTGGGGCGAGGCACGGGGGAAAGTCATAGTTTAGGCAGGAAACCAGAATTGGTCTATACTGTGGTATATACCATCCTAGGGAGGCTTCCGATGGCGACGACCAATAACAATGTGAAACCGTTGCCCGGCTCCGGGGTTAAGACCGCCAAGCTCTTCAAGAACGGTCGCTGCCAAGCCGTGCGCCTGCCCAAGGAGTTTCGTTTCGAGGGAACTGAGGTAGCGATCCGCCGAAATCCGGCGACGGGCGACGTGGTGCTATCTTCAAATGCTAAGGCTCGAAAGAATCGGTCCTGGGACGAGCTGTTTGCCGTATGGGATTCACTTGGCGAGGCTGATCTTGAATTCGAGCGCCGCGTTTCAACCCCCGTTGAGCGTGAATTCTTTCAATGACTCCCATCTATCTGCTCGACACAAACGTGGTCAGTTATTTTGTTCGCGGCACCTCTCCAGCCGTGCGCAACCATCTGCTCCGCACTCCGATTGAGAGCATGGCTGTCTCTGCTGTAACCGAGGCAGAGTTGCTGTTCTGGATTGCCAGACGACCGGGGGATGCGCGCACGAGTGTGAGTGTGCGAGATTTTTTGGAGCGTGTGCCTTCGCTGGCTTGGGACTCGCGCGCCGCCGCTGTGTATGCCGTAAAACGCGAGGAGCAGGAGCGCAAAGGCAAGCCGCTCAGCGTGGAAGACATGATGATCGCCGCGCACGCGCTGTCGCTGGGATTGACGCTGGTGACGCACGATCAGACTTTTTCTTTTGTCGATGGGCTTAGGACTGAGGATTGGACGGTTGCGTAGGCGCTGACCCCGGATTGCGGATCGGTGTGCTATTCTTCCGCTGCGAGTTCAGAAGGCATTTTTATGTTGCGTATTTCCCGGCTATTGGCAGGCTTGTCGATTGGAATTGCGGCGGCGGGTTTGGTTTCGGCGCAAACCATTCAGATCAACCGCGAAAACAAGACCATCGCAATCAGCACCACGGATGAGGCTACGGCGACGGCGGACATTGCCGCCATTACCATTGGCTTCGAGATATTTGGTGCCGATTCGCTGACGGTTTCTGCCGATGGGGGCAAGTTGTCGCACGCAATTCTGGAGGCATTGCACAAGGCCGGTGTCGAGGATAAGGCAATCGAGAGTACCGGGCAAGGCGTCGAACGCAACAAAGACTTCGACGAAAAGGAAACTCCCGAGCAGCGCGCGAAAGAACAGTACATCTTTCGCCAATCGTGGGAGGTCAGCGTCTCGCCACAGCTTGCCGCCGAGGTAATTCGCGTCTCGATTGCCGAGGGCGCCAACAAGAGTGGCGCGATTGAGTGGAGGCTTTCGGATCGGAAGGCGCTGCAAGCCAAAGCCGCCGAGGCCGCGTTGGTCAAGGCTCGCGCCGTGGCGAGCCAAATGGCCGACGGGCTGCACGTGAGACTGGGTGAATTGATGTATGCCAGCAATGAGACGCCGAATACGCAGTTATATTTCACACGCCCGCCACATGGAATGGCGATGATGAACACTATGTCTGCATCTGTTTCATCTGTCATATCGGGTCCACCTCTCGAAATCCGTCCCCAAACTATCCGCGAGGAAGCTACCGTTTACGCGGTTTTCGCAATTGATTAGTCCTCGAACAATTGGATTGGATTGAAGTGTTCAAAGGCACGGGCCTGAAGGCCCTTCAAGTTTGCTCTCAAGCAGGGGCCTGAAGGCCCCTGCTCCCTCCGTAATCTTCCATCGAAAGTGCCTCTGCAAAATTGTCCTCACTCGGGTTTGCAGATCATTTCGCCTAAAGGCGCACAATCAATCCAGGTGAAAGAAAAGAGCGCTGCAATGATTACTAAATCGCCAACAACAAAACCGTTCAATTGTTTACCAGAAAGTTACTCACCCCCCACCCCCCTCTGCCTTGTAAAGCCATATTTTTGCAGTTAAAATCAATTAACTTCAATGATAACAACTATATGAGTTTTATTGCTATTGATTATTCAGTTACAAAAACACCCGATTTCTCCGCGTTTTGAGGCAAAAAACGCCTAATTTTGCCCGGAAATGGGCATTTTCCCCCTCCAAATTCGCCCGATTTGACAGGAAAATTGCATCCTCCTAAAGCGAATTGCATACGCCCTATCTTCGCCTATCCGAGTCGAAGGCATCCATCCTGGTTGCCGTATGATCGGTGCCTCTGAAGTCGTAAACTGACGATTCTTGCAATCGCCAAGGAATTTTGCAAGGGTCTCGACAACCTGCGGAATTCAACGCTACAGCAAACCGCCGCGGCCGGCGAGGCCGCGGGCGAGGAGCCAGGATGCGAGCGATGCGCCCAGAGCCAGCGCGACCCAGCCGACCTGCTCGACGGGGGCAACAAGTGCATCGGGCAGATGCAGCAAGGTGAGCGTGAAGGAGCTTGACGTGGAGAGATCGGGTGCGGGCAGGCCCGTTCGGACCAGCTCGAATGCGCCCCAGGCAGCGATACCGACGGCAAAGAGAATGCCGGGGAGGGCGCGCATCCAGGGAAAAGGGATAGGCGGCGGCGCGACGGCTTCCTCCTGCACTCGCTCCATCACCGAAGAGAGAAAGCCCGAAGAGGGAATCAGTTCGTCTTCGGTCGCCAGAGCGCGGTCGATCTCCACTTCGATCTGCTCGGCTCGGCTGATTTTTTGTTCTTCGTGGGTTGCATTGGCTCGATTCATTGGGCGGCCTCCTTTCCGGGGTTGAGTGCGGTGAGTTCGAGGGCGGCGTACTCGGTTTCGAGGCTCGGGAAGCGCTGTCGCAACAAAGCCCGCGCGCGGCTGAGACGAGCCTTCAGGGTTCCTTCCGGCATTCCAAGGGTCGCCGCCGCAGCAGCCACATCCATCTCATGAAAATAATACAAAACCACCGGCTCGCGGTAGCGCAGCGGCAGGGCAAGCACGGCACGTCGCATCACTTCATGCCGTGATTTCTCCTGGAGTGCGTGAAACTGAGGCGCGGGGTGGGAGGGTTCGGGGGCGTCGTCGAGCGGAAGGGTCTCAATGGGAAAGCGCTTCAGCTCGGAGCGATAGACGTTGGCGGCCAGCGCGAAGAGCCAGGTGGAGAAGCTGGACTCGCGCCGCCAGTGGGCGAGTCCACGCCATGCGCGCAGAAAGGCCTCCTGCGCCATCTCCTCGGCGCGGCCGCGATCGCGCGAGTAGCGCCATGCCATATTGACCAGCGGCGACTGCCAGCGGCGGACGATGCCCTCGAAGGCGGCCACGTCGCCGGACAGCACGCGGTCCACATCGGCCCGGTCGAGTTCGGCGCTGATGGCGGCATTCATTCTGGACGGCGCTCCTCTAAACGGGTATGACCGCTGAGCTTGCGATCTGGTTGCATTTTCTCGCAGGAAGCTTGATTTCGGAAATTATGCAACCGGATGCGCGGGTCTGCTGTCGTACCGGACGCATGGGGAAAAACCCCGGCCTGGAGGAAAGTATGGTAGGAATTCTAGTACCCATTGTGCTCTTTGTGATGCTCTTCAGTTTTCTATCCATTGCGGTATGGACAGGGAGCCAGAGGCAGGAGCGCGAGGCGTTCTACAAGTCAGAGACGCTGCGACGCATCTCCGAGGCTTCCGGCGATGGCGCCAAGGCGGCCATTGATCTGATGCATGAGGAAGAGCGGATGGAGCGAATCAGGCGGCGGGAGGGCTTGAAGATCGGCGGCCTGATCTGCATCGGTGTAGGCGTCGGGACGACGGGCCTGCTGATGACACTTCTAGGCGTACATAATGGTTCGCCTTATCTGGCCGGCCTGGTTCCCGGGCTGGTCGGCGTGGCGATGCTATTGTATGTCTACAAATTGGCCGCGCCGTTGGAGTAGCCCCCTGCGGTGGGGCCAATCGCCTTCGGCTCGGAAAATTCAGTTCATTCATCCCACCCTAACGGCAAATACAAGAACGCCGTGAGGGTGGGGCACCCAGCTGACTACTGAGCACTGCTCACTGACCACTGCCTAGTCGCCGCTCTGATACCAGCGTCTTCTTCGGCCAATGCGGAGTCCTGAGTCAATGAGGACAGCGAGCAGGCCGAAGGCCATGCACACTTCAAGGCGCGCCTCGTGGAAAAAGCTAAGCCAGCCGTAGCTGTTGTGTTTTTCCAGCGGAAATGGCCCCATGGGATGGCCGAGCAGGATGGGCAGCTTGGTGGTGACCAGCGCGGTGCAGATGACCATGAGCAGTGCCAAGGCAGCGTCGCCTGCGTAGAAATTCAGCAGGATGGCCGTGCCGCCGGTGATCTCGAGGCCGCCCACCAGCGGGGCCAAATACTGAGGCCAGGGCAGTCCGATCAGGTCAAAGCGTCCCGCGCCTAGCTCCTCGGGCCGGACAAACTTGAGGGCGCCTTCGAGCAGGAAGACCAGGCCCACAATCACCCGGATCAAAATCATCGGGAGTTCTCGGCGCACCTCTGCCTCCATTTGCCGGCTGCATCCGGCAGGCCCGTTTCCCTTGAGGGAAACTATCCGATTGCATACCAGATATGGAGAAGCATACCGCAGGGGCCAAAGGAAAGGGAAGAAAGAGAATTTTAGGGGGGGGGCTAAAAACAGGGAATAGGGATTAGGGATTAGAAAAAGCCCGAGGCTGTGGCCGTGGTTCATTCTTTGATTGTGCGCACTGTGTGGGAAATGATCTGCAAAATGCTTCATGTTTTTGCCCTGTTGAAGGGCACCGCCAACCCCAACAGAACTGCTCGCTAGGTGATAATGAGAGACATGATTCGCAGCTACCAGGGGCAGCTGCCCCAATTCCCCGCCAGTTGCTATGTTGACCTTTCCGCCCAGCTCATCGGCGATGTGACCCTCGGCGAGCGCTCCTCGGTCTGGATGAATGCCGTCCTGCGCGGCGACGTGAACGCGATCCGCGTCGGCGCCAACTCCAACGTGCAGGACTGCGCCGTGCTGCACGGCCAGCGCAACCTTTATCCGGTGATCGTCGGCGACTGGGTTACCATCGGCCACAACGCCACCGTCCACGGCTGCGTCGTCGAGGACGAGGTGCTGATCGGCATCGGCGTAACGGTGCTGAATGGCTGCCGCATCGGCACGGGTTCGATCATCGCCGCCGGCGCGGTCGTTCCCGAGCAGACCATCGTCCCGCCCCGCACGCTCTGGGCCGGCGTTCCCGCCACCCAGCGCCGCGAACTGGGCGACGTACACCTCGCCCTTATCCGCGAATACGCCAAGAACTACCTGGACTACACCGAGATTTATCTCAAGGAGGAGGGGAATTGAACTTGCGGCCGGAGAACTCGCCGCTTTTCTTCGCCTTATCGTTATATTGTAGCTACAATCAAATAGTTACATAATCTGAGCAGTGTTGGCATGAACACGACAAAGAGTGAGACCGATTGGGAGCGCGTACAGGCCTTCCAAGAGGGCAACGCAATTCCGTACGGCCCTTACGATCCGAACGACGCCGAGGCACCGCGGCCCGCAAAAGGCTCCGACAAAGACGCTGATCTCGCTGCGCCTCTCGCCGGAGGTGATTGCGCACTTCTAAGCCACCGGGCGGGGCTGGCAGTCGCGAATTGATGGGGCGCTGATGGAGTAGATCAAGCGCAGGGCGTCTTGACAAAGGCAGAAAACGGCATACACTGTAAATACAATTAATCTTCCGAAATAGTAGCCGACTGCATGGTGTATATTCGGAAGCATTTATGTGCGGACAATTGCTGAACTTCGATTGGGACGCCGCGAACCGAAACCACCTGGCGCGGCACGGCGTGACACCGCAAGAGGCCGAGGAGGTCGTTCTTGGAGACCCACTCGACATCGAACTGCAAACCGCGGAAGGTAGTGGCGGAGAAGAAAGGATATTACACGTCGGGGAAACGCGCAAAGGACGGATTTTGGAGCTTGTGTCAACGTGGCGCGGTGGAAAAGCTCGAATCCTCTCCGCGTGGGATGCACCTCGGCAATCCTAGCTGGACTATCTAGCCGAGATGAGGCGGCGTTATGGAAACATTGACGATTCCGAAGTTTGAAAACGAAACCGATGAAGCTAATTGGCTCTACGAGAACAGAGAGGGGCTGTCGGCAGCGTTTCATCAGGCAGTGCTGGAAGGGCGTGTCCGGCAAGGCACGTTGAAGCAGCGCGGGGTCACGCCTCCAACCACCATCCGCCTTGCCCCGGAGGACATCTCCCGCGCGCGGACATTAGCTGAACGTCGCGGTCTGCGCTATCAGACTTATCTCAAAATGCTGATTCACGAAGGGCTGGAACGCGAGGAGCGGCTGGCTTTATCTCGCTGAAACCGAGGTCTTTGCGGGTTTCAGCTTGAAGCCAATGTATGAATTCGATGTATCGTACACGGAATTCCGTGTAAAGTTTCTGTCGTTCATTAATAACATCAAGTTTCTTCTGGTCATCATTAGACTTCAATTTTATTCTGTGTTCTGGAGACATAATCCGATCCGCGACTCTTGTAACCTGCTCTTGGAAGTCTGAGATTCTATCGTTATTTGCCTTTGAACTGGCAAGCTCAAAGAGAAAAGGGCTAGTTGCATACCTTTCTTCGAGTTTCTGTATTGCTATAACTAATCGTTTTGCTAATCTCTCATAGTCCCTACGTTCGACAATCACAACAGGAACAATATTTCCGAATTCAGCAACTGACTTGAGTAATTCATTCCATTCTAACTTTTTCTGATCCCGAATCCATTGTTCGTGCTCTGTCTTCTTATTCGCACGGAAAGACGCTACAGCTATACATACACCGGTAGTGATCGACGCCAGACTGATGACTGTCTGCACAATTGTTGGCAGCAGCCATTTCAACCAAGATTCCGGCGCGGGCTGTTGGACACACTGAACCTGAACCGGCGTTTGCGCCAGTTGGTCCACGAAAAACGCGACGATTGAGGCGGCATGGAGGATCATGGCTCTCACCTTGTATCCTTAGAGCCTGTTTACGATCTTCTGAGCAGCAGCCTGAGAAACGCCAAGTGGATCATTTGCAGGCTGGTATTCAGTTTGCGTTCGCAGTTCTTCCATAGCCGGCGGCACTTTTCCAGCCAA
>JBEKDX010000016.1:0-23256 GCA_050014135.1 Occallatibacter sp. | reverse complement strand
CCGTGGCCGTTGTCAGCCGGTTGAGGGTGTCGTAGGTGAAGGTCCAGGTTCCCATGATCGGCCCGTTGGCGCTGTTGTCAGTATAAGTGAGCAGGTTGCCGACGGGGTCGTAGGCGGGGACGGGGACGGTGTAGCTGTAGAGCCTCTAGCAATCCCTATGTAATTTTGCAGGAGGCTCTATAGACCAACTTACTTGCCTAACTGTCGCACAAAGAAATCGGCCATCAAGTGATTGGCTTCGATGGCTTCGGGCAGATCGGAGTCATACCAGAAGCCGTGCCAGAGCGCATCGTAGACCACCAGGCGCGCATCGACGCCGGCGTTCAGAAAGGCGCGATGCAGGTTGATCGTGCCGCTGAGTAGAAGATCGCGGCCGCTCGTGACAAAGAGCGTTGGCGGCAGGCCGCGCAGGTCGGAGTAGATGGGCGAGAGGATTGGGTCTCTGGGATCGGTCGAGCCCACATAGTCGGGATCGTGCGGATGGCGGGCGGGCGGATCGAGATGCCCGGCGAGGCCGTGCAGCGTGAAGAGCGCAATCGAGTCGCCCTCGTGGGCGAAGTCGCCCATGCCGCTGAAGATGCCAAGCGCGGCGGGCATCGGCAGTTTCAGTTGCTTCAGCTTGGCGGCCACCTCGCCGGTCAGGATTGCCCCGGCGGAGGTGCCGTAGATCACGATGTGCTCCGGCTTGTAGGACTTCAGCAGCTCCTTGTAGACGGCCACTGAATCGTCGACTGCGGCGGGGAAGGGATGCTCGGGAGCGAGCCGGTAGAGCACTGCGACGACCTTGATCTTGGTGTAGCCGGCGAGAGGAATCGACTCGGTGAGGGAGCCTGAATCGAGCCGGAAGCCGCCGCCATGCAGATCGAGCAGCACCTTGTCGCGATTGGCCTCAGGCATTCCATCGGGGGTAACGATGCGCACTGGAACTCTGGCAATCTGGTCGATGAGTTGCTGATTGGGGCAGAGCTTGTTCCACTCGGCGGCGGCGCGCGCGGCCCAGAGGGCGACTCCGGCGCGGTCCTCGGCCAGCGTCGAAGCGGGAGCTTGATCCGGTAGAGGTTGGATCAGCTTCTTGCGCGCCTGGTCGCTGACGGTGGCCGGGATGGGCACAACCCGGGTGATGCGCGCGGTGCCGTGGGAGTCGATGTAGCTGGTGTCGCGGGTGGGCGCCTCGGCGGCGACGGTGGGTTGCGGACCAACGGCAGGCTGCGGCGGGAGGGCGGTTTGCGGTGCGGGCTGTTGCGCGGCCAGCGCGGCGGAGGCCAGCAGGAGCAGGAAGGCAGCGGTGTGGGGCATAGAAAGCATGGGACCGATCTCCTCTGATGAAAAGTCGATTCTAGTGCATTTTCGCTTCATACCTTCAAACCGAAAGCGCATCGTCCAGGGCAATCGCAATTGAAACTCGGGTTAGAAATGAAGGGTGCGGGCTTTAGCCACTGAAAGAAAGCTCTTGCGCTGAATGATTCTCGCTCTCAGGGTTCCATATAGTGCATCTTCGGTTCATGAACAAGCTCACACTCATGAAATCTTTTCCCTCGGGGGCTAAAGCCCGGCCTATCCTAGCGCATGACAGTACGGGCTGAAGCCCGTACCCTTCAAGGTCTCAAATGCGATTGCCCTGCCGCATCGTCGTTGTTTCCTTCACAGTTTTCACCGTCGGAAACGCAACCGGCCTATAATGAAGCATGGCGACGGTTCGGCAAACTATTCCGGCAATGCTTCCAGACGCGCCCCCGACTTCGGCGGGCAAGACGCCGGGGGACGCGCGCGATGCCGCTCAGCGAGCCATCGACCAGCAGGCCATCGACAGGCGCGTCGAGGCTCTGCTCAAGCTGGTCCACGCCAACCGCCCCAGCGAAGACATCTCACTGATCCGCAAAGCATGGGAGTTCTGCGTTCGCCACCATGAGGGGCAGATGCGCGCCTCGGGCGAGCCTTACATTGTTCATCCGCTGGAGGTGGCCGAGGTGCTGGCGGAGATGAAGATGGACGCGACCTCGATTGCAGCGGGGCTGTTGCACGACTCGGTTGAAGACACGCCGGCCACCAATGAGGAGATCGCGGCCGGCTTCGGCGACCAGGTGGCGCACATCGTCGAGGGCGTCACCAATATCGACAAGATCCAGTTTGCCAATCGCGAGGACCGCCAGGCGGAGAACGTGCGCAAGATGTTGCTGGCGATGGTCTCGGATGTGAGAGTGGTGCTGATCAAGCTGGCCGACCGGCTGCACAATATGCGGACCCTCGAACATTTGAGGCCGGAGCGCCAGGAGGCGATTGCGCGCGAGACGCTGGACATCTACGCGCCATTGGCGCACCGGCTGGGCATGGGCAAAGTGCGCGGCGAGCTGGAGGACCTGGCCTTCCGCTACACCGATCCGGTCAGCTACGAGCAGGTCTCGGCGGCTGTTGAAGTGCGGCGCGTCGAGGGTGAGCAGTTTCTGCGCAGCGTGGAAGACACTCTCGTCGAGCAACTTCGCGAGAACGGCATTCAGGCGCGCGTCGAGTGGCGCATCAAGCGCATCTTTTCGATCTACCAGAAGCAGCAGCGCTCCAAGGTCTCCTTCGATCAGGTTTATGATCTGCTGGCCATCCGCGTCATCACCCAGGATGTGGCCGCGTGCTATGCGGTCTTCGGAATGATCCACACGCTGTGGCGTCCGGTGCCGGGGCGCATCAAGGACTTTATTGCGATGCCCCGCGCCAACCGCTATCAGTCCTTGCACACCACTGTGATGAGCCAGGCAGGCCACCAGTTCGAGGTGCAGATTCGCACCGAGGAGATGCACCGCACCGCCGAGGAAGGCATCGCCGCGCATTGGAAGTACAAGGCCGGCGGAGCCGCGGTGACGGCCCGCGACGAGGAACGATTGAACTGGATCAGGCAACTGGTCGAGTGGCAAAAGGAGATGACCGACCCGAATGAATTCCTCTCCAGCCTGAAGATGGACCTCTATCCCGATGAGGTTTACACCTTCACGCCCAAGGGGAAGGTGGTGGTGATTCCCGCCGATGGCACGCCGGTGGATTTTGCATACACCGTTCATACCGAGGTTGGCCACACTTGTGTGGGCGCCAAGGTGAACGGCCGCATGGTTCCGCTGCGCAACAAGCTGCGCACCGGCGACATAGTCGAGATTGTCACGCAGAAGGATCACAAGCCGAGCCGCGATTGGCTGACTTTTGTGAAGAGTCCGCGTGCCCGCAACAAGATCAAGCACTGGCTCAACGAAGATCAGCGCCGCCGCGCCGTAGAGATCGGACGCAAATTGCTGGAGCGGGAGGCGCGCAAGTTCAAGGTGCCAATGAGCCTGATCGGCGACCAGGATTTGGGCCGGATCGCCAATGAATATGGGGTGGCCACGGCTTCCGATTTGCTGGCCACTCTGGGTCAGGGCAAGCACTCCGCCCGCCAGGTTCTCAGCAAGCTCTCTCCCAACGCCGCCAATCCGCCCGAGGCCGATGTTGTTACGGAGGCCAAGCCGGGCAACGTCGAGGCGGCGATGTCCGACGCGGTGCGCAAGCTGCACTTGACCGGCTCAGACTCGCTCCAGGTCGAAGGCCAGAACGACTTGCTCGTCTATCGCGCGCGCTGTTGCAATCCGATTCGCGGCGAGGAGATTGTCGGCTACGTCACGCGCGGCAAGGGCGTGGCCGTGCACGCGCGCGGATGTCCCAATGTGCAAAATCTGCTTTACGAGAGCGACCGTCGCATCAATGTCGAGTGGTCGCGCACGGTCAGCCCGGCAGGCAAGCCGCAGCGCTATCCGGTCAAGTTCACCGTCTCATGCGACGATCGCGCCGGAATGTTGAAGGAGCTGATCGCCGTGCTCTCCGACGATAACTCCAACATCAGCGGCGTGGATATTCGCAAGGATGAGAATGGCGAAGCGGTCGTCGAGCTGGTCGCCGAAGCCGAAGACGTGGGCCATCTCAACCGCATGGTGCTGGGCCTGCGCCGCGTTCCCGGCGTCCGCGCCGTGCAGAGAACGCAGAAGCTGTAAAAGCAGCTTTCAGCTATTAGCTGTTTCACGCGTGGTCGATGGGTACCCCACCCTCGTCGTACTGAACTCCACTCACGCATCCATAGCATTTCTCCATCGTCTCCGCGCGAAACCCTCTACAATCCATTCCATGACCTCCGCACTGCCCAGCTACGCTCAGGCCGCCGCGCAAGTCGCCGCTTACGCCGCGCAACTGCTCGACTCGCGGCCCGCCCACCAGGAGCGCGTGGAACTTGGCCGGCTCTCGGGGCGCATTCTCGCCGAGCCACTCGCGGCAGATCGCGATCAGCCGCCCTTCACGCGATCCACTCGCGACGGCTATGCCTGCCGCGCCGCTGAAGCATCGAAGCACAAGCCTCTGGCCGTCGTGGGAGCAGTGCGCGCCGGTCAGGCTCCCTCAGGTCCGCTGCCGCCCGGAAGCGTTTGGGAGATCATGACCGGCTCTCCGCTTCCTGCCGGAGCCGACGCCGTCTTGATGCTCGAACACATTGAGTCTGTACCCGGCAAAGCGTCGAGTGGCCAAAGAATACGCATGCTTTCCTCCCACTCTCTCAAACCCGGCGAGAATGTCGTGGCCCAGGGCGCGCAGGCTCTCGCGGGCGAGGTGCTGGTCACCCCCGGCGTAGCGCTGCACGCCGGACAGATCGCACTGGCCGCGGCCTTGGGTTCCTCCTCTCTGGAGGTTTTCAAACGCCCGCGCGTCGCGATTCTCGCCACTGGCGACGAGCTGGTTGCCGTCGATGCCGCGCCCGCACCCGCCCAGATTCGCAACTCCAATGCGCCGATGCTCGCCGCTCTGGTGGCTGCGGCGGGCGGCGAACCATGGCTACTGCCAACCGCCGCTGACAATGCCCGCTCACTCGACGAAGCTCTCGCACAGGTCGTTTCCGCCGATCTTCTGCTCATCTCCGGCGGCGTCTCGGCGGGCAAATTCGATCTTGTCGAGCCAGCTCTGGCCCGCATCAGCGCGCGTTTTCACTTCACTGGCGCGCGCATTCAGCCGGGCAAGCCAACCGTCTTTGGCGAACTGCCGCGCAAATCAAGCGTTGCGCTGCCGTTCTTCGGCCTTCCCGGCAATCCCCTCTCGTCGGCTGTCACCTTTCTGCTCTTCGCTGCCCCAGTGCTGGCCGCCTTGGGCGGAAGCCGAGAAACCTACCCGCGTTTTGCCCTGGCGCGTCTGGCCCCGCCCGCCGAACGTCGCGGCAAGCCGGGACTTACGCGCTTTCTGCCAGCGCTTTGCGACTTTGGCGCAACCGCCGGTCAGCCCCCGCAGGTCGACTTCGTTCCCTGGCACGGCTCCGGAGATCTGTCTGCCTTGGCCCGCTCCAACTGCTTTCTGGTTGTGCCGGAAGAGGCGCACAACATGGATGAGGGCGCGCTTGTCCAGATTTTATTGATGTGAGGACTACTATGAATGATCCTGATCCACCGCTGCTCTCGCACTACGACTCATCCGGCCAAGCCGCGATGGTTGATGTCAGCGCCAAGCCGCTCACCCGCCGCACTGCCGCGGCATCAGCCTTTGTTGAGCTCTCCGTGGCCGTCCTCGCAGCCTTGCCCTCGAACCCCAAAGGCGATCCGCTCGAGATTGCCCGCATCGCCGGCATTCAGGCAGCCAAGCGCACCGCCGAGTTGATTCCGCTCTGCCATCCGCTGCCGCTCACGCACGTTGATCTCGTGGCGGAGATTGTTCCGGGCGGCGTGCACATCCGGGCCACAGCCGCCGCTGTCGGGCCTACCGGAGTCGAGATGGAAGCCCTCACCGCTGCCGCCGTTGCCGCGCTTACCGTCTATGACATGACCAAGGCGCTCGACAAATCCATCGTCATCCGCAACATTCAGCTCGAAGAAAAAACTGGCGGCAAGAGCGGCGAGTTCAAGCGTTCGGGAACCTCGGCATAAGTTTTTTCGTAATAGGCATTTACGGCAGTCAGGGCTACACAGGATGCGGAAAAACTCGGGATTTCTGGCAAAATTGGTGAGGATCCTTCCTCCGGGGCTGAAGCCCTCATTGATTCAATTGGCATTACACGGGGGTTAAAACCCCCACCTCCCTCCGGCGTGGATTATTCCTCAGCATTTACAGTCCTGACTGACAGTCGTGCTTTGACACAAAGTGGGAGTTACTCAGAGCTTCCCTCACGCAGTAGGAGAAGAATGAACGGAGAGAATATAATTCCTGCCGCTCCCATACCGTTGCAGCGGAAACTGACAGAGGCGGCGCTGATGTTCCTCTTCTTTTGGAGCAGTCAAGGCATGACCCTCCTGCACCTGCCGCGGCTTATCTTCTCTGCGGAGACGCTCAGCAGCCACGCCTGGATTGGCGCCTACGAAGGCCACATCTGGGAGCTGGCTTTTGCCCTCGCCTTCATCCGTTTTGCAGAAAAAGGGGCTTATTCAGACTGGGGCATCAATCTGAAGAACGCGGCGCTTTCCTGGCGAATCCTGTGGAAGTTCACCATCATTTTTGCCCTGATCACCGTGGCATGGACGGTGATTCCAACTTTGCAGAGCCACAAGATCAATCTCGGCAGCTTTGGGCCGCTGACTTGGATGAACGTGGCGGGCTGGCTCTCCTTCGAGTGGCTCTTTGTCGGCTTCGCGGAAGAGATCATGTTTCGGGGCGTGATTCAGACGACTCTTGCGCAAAGCTGGACAGGAGTCGCGCGGATTGGGCGGCTGGAGATTCCCGCCTCCGGCCTAGTGACCACCGTGCTCTTCTGCCTTGCCCACATCGATCCGCTTCACCCGCATATCAACTTTCCTCAGCAACTCTTCTGTTTTGGGCTGGGCATTTACTATAGCGTCGTCCGCCATCGCACCGGCAGCCTGCTCAATCCGATCCTTGCGCATAACCTGGGCGACGGAATGATTGTGACCGCTATCTACCTTCTTTACTGGAGGCTTCACTGATCGGCCATGGCAGCCGTCCATGGTATTTATGTGACGTATCCAGAACTAACGCAAATGGACTATGATTTTCATTCCGCCTGAAGGAGGCTTCATGTCGCGATCCACCCTCTTCGTCGCTTGTCTTGCTCTCACAGCTTTTGCCACAGCCGGCGCCCAGTCTGTCTCGGTTTACCAGACCACTCCGGACCTGCATGAAGCCCTCACCCAGAAGCCAGCGCTGCTTTTCATCGAAAACGCGCCGCCGAGCATGGTCCTACCCATCGTCACCGTGGACGATAGCCAGCAATTCCAGGTGATTGACGGCTTCGGCGCATCGCTTACCGACGCGGCCGCATGGCTCTTCGCCAAAAAGCTCACCCCCGCGCAGACCGACGCGACCTTCAAGACCCTCTTCAGCCGCGATGGCGGCATCGCAGTGAATTTTCTTCGCCAGCCCATCGGCTCATCGGATCTTGCGGTGACCTTCTACTCCTACGACGATCTCTGCCAGCAGACGGACAAGGCCTGCACCACCCCCGCTGGGGTCGCCGACCCCAACCTCGACCATTACTCGCTCGCCCACGACCAGCAGTACATTCTGCCGCTGCTCGATAAGGCGCTGGCCATCAATCCCGGCATTCACGTGATGCTCACTCCGTGGAGCCCGCCAGGCTGGATGAAGACCTCCGGCTCGATGCTGGGGTTGGACGCCGCAACCAAGAAGCCATCAAGCCTTCGTCCAGAGTTCTATCCGGCCTTTGCCCAATATCTCGTCAAGACCATTCAGGGCTACCAGGCCGCCGGCGTGCCCGTCTACGCATTCAGCGTCGAGAACGAACCGCTCAACGCGCCGGATGACTACAGCGGAATGTTGATGACGGCCACCGAGCAGACCACCTTTATCGCCAACAACCTTGGTCCGGCGCTCACTTCTGCCCAACTGAAGACCAAGCTCATGGCCTACGACCACAACTGGGACAAACCCGATTATCCGGAAACCGTTCTCAAGGACTCCAAGGCAGCCGCCTTTACCGCCGGAACCGCATGGCACCACTACGACGGAAACCCCGCCGTGATGACCAAGAACCACGAAGAGTTTCCGCAAAAGGATCAGTGGGTCACCGAGTCCAGCGGCGGCACATGGCAGCATGGCAATATCCTTGCCGAAGAAGCCTATGAGCTGATCGCCGTCACCCGCAACTGGTCCAAGAGCTACGTCCTCTGGGCGCTGGCCACCGACCAGAAATACGGCCCCTATGTGGGCGGATGCAAAATGTGCCGCGGGCTGGTCACCATCGATCTGACCGATCCGGCCAAGCCCGTCGTCAAGCCCGAGGCGGACTACTACGTGCTCGGCCATGCCAGCAAGTTCCTGCTGCCCGGCGCGGTGCGCATTGCCTCCGACGAGCCATCCGGAACCTCGTTGAAGGACGTGGCCTTTCGCAACCTCGATGGCACGATCGTGCTCTACGCTCTCAATGGTGGAACCGCCCGCCAGGACTTCCGCATCGCCTTCCACGGCAAGACAGTATCCGCTTCGATTCCTCCTGGCTCCGTCGCTACCTTCGTGTGGAAGTAGCCGGAAGACCTACTCGCGAATCTCAATCGCGCCCAGGTCTCAATCGAGATCTGGGCGTTTGTGTGCGGGGGGCATTTAACAGGGAACCTGTGTACAAGTCCGGCTATTTTCAACAGGCACGCTTGAGGATTATCCATTCGTATTCGAGCTATATGCGAGATCGATTCGATTTGAATAGACTTGGCTAACTGTGTCATGTTGGCGTAGAGTAGAGCCAAGAAAACGATGAATGAGCTGGCGAGAGCAGGAAGAAATCCAATGATGAGGCGCGCGGTGTGCATCTGCGTAGCGGCGCTTATGATAAGCGTGTGTGGGTGTTCCCGGCAGGATGTTCGCCATGCGCTGGACAAGCTGACGGCGCGCTCCGATCAGTCCGCGGAATCCTCGACGCCCGCTGTGGAGACCAAGGCCACAAAGCCCGTGATCCACGGAAAAAAAGCGGAGCCTGAACCCGAGCCAACCCAGCAGGAACTGGCCGAGTACCTGCGCGGCAAGCTGCTGGCGCTCAGTCCCAGTGACGGAGTCAACGACAATATTGAAGTCAGCTTCAATTCCGCAACCAGCGTATTGACGGTATTCCAACCTGACAACCATTGCGATCATTTTTTTAGCGCGCTGGACACCAACAACTTCTCGTGGGAGATCTTCGATCCCAGCGATGCGCATATTTCCCGCGAGGAGTTATTGCGGCTCACGGTCACATCGGTGAGCGGCAAAACGGCGCGCGCGTGCTTTGATAAGCAGGGCCAGCCCGAGGAAGGCACATCCACAAACCGGATGCGGCTGCTGTTTTCGCTGGCAAAATCGGAGCAGGTTCCCGGCTTCCAGGCCAAGATGGCCAAGGCAGTGAAGAAGCTGATTATCCTCTCTGGCGGCGCGGAAGAGAAAGAACTCTTTCCGGACGCCAAGGGCAAATCCGGCTCGGCAAAAAAGTAGTCCGCCCCCCGGGCGAACCGGAAGGCGGAGTGTGTATGGGAGGGGTTCTTTACTCGGTGGCTTTGGCTTCCGCAACCGCTTCGGCGGCGGGCGCTTCTTCCGTGGCTTCGGCCAGAACCTTGACCTTCACTTGAGCGGTGACTTCGCGGTGCAGCTTGATGGCCACACTGAAGTCGCCCACGGTCTTGAGAGGCTCTTCCAGGTGAATCTTGCGGCGATCAACCTCGAAGCCCTTGGCGTCGAGGGCGGCGGCGATGTCAGCCGAGGTGACGGAGCCGAAGAGATGGCCGGCGTCGCCTGACTTGCGGGTGAATTCGAGCTCGACCGGCGCGAGCTTGACGGCCAGTTCCTCGGCCAGCGCCTTCTCGGTGGCGAAGCGGCGGGCGGCGGCATTCTTCATCTGCTCGACGACGGCCTTGTTGGCCAGGGTAGCCTGCAGCGCCAGCTTGCGGGGCAGCAGAAAGTTGCGGGCGTAGCCGTCGGCGACTTTAACCAGATCGCCGCGGTGGCCTAGATTGATTACATCATCCTTCAGAATAACTTCCATGGGAAACTCTCCAATGGTACGGCCGCCGGCGTAGGTGTTCTTGTCCTTCTTGACAGGTACCCCAGTTACGACAGGCTGCACCGGTTCTAGAGCGGTTCTCCAATACATATGTCCTAACCATCCTTGTCGAAGGTGGCATTTTCTTGAGGAAAAAGCCACTCGGCGGTATGGTTTCGGTGTACTGCGATTGGAGAACCGCTGTTGTTCGGCATCCACAAAATTGCCTTCCAGCCTGATTCTGTGTATCCCACCCTAGCCGCAAAAACAAAAACGCGGCGAGGGTGGGGCACCCAATCTGGCGGAAGAGCAGCCGATGGTTAGTGCCGCGTGGCGAAGGGCAGCAGGGCGATATTCCGGGCCTGCTTGATGGCGCGGGTGAGGCGGCGCTGGTGCGTCGTGCAAACGCCGGTGAGCCGACGAGGCACGATCTTGCCGCGCTCGGCGACAAAGCCTTGCAGCAGCCGGACATCCCGGTAGGGGATCGCGTCGATCTTCTCGGTGCAGAACTTGCAGACCTTCTTGCGGCGGAAGAACTTGCCACGTCCGCCGGGACCGCCAGAGGGGCGTCCGCCAGGAGCGCCAGGTCCGCCAGCAGGCCGCCCGCCGGGCCGTCCACCACCGGAGCGGGGACCGGAGCCGTAGCTCGAACCAGAGCCGGAGGCTGGAGCCGAACCCGAATCCGGGCTAGTTGATTCCGAGCCGGATGCGGCTTGGAGTGAAACGGGCGCGCTTGTCTCGTGCGCCTTTGCTTGAGTCTCTTCAGACATATTGATTCCTCTTTACTCTCTTTTGAACAGTGGATAGCTTTCAGCTAAACAGCGGTCGGTTCAGCGGCTTCTGCCGCTACGGGAGCAAGCTCCGGCGCAGTCTCAGCAACCGCGGCAGGGGCAGCAACAGGAGCAGGCGGGGCGACTGGCGCCGGGACCGAGCTGCGGCGAACACCGCGCAGGGCTTTCACCTTGGCCAGACGCTTCTCTTCTTCGTCGATGCGCACAGTGATGAACTTGATCACCGGCTCGGTGACGCGCAGACGGCGCTCGAGTTCCAGCACCACCGCGCCGTTGGCTTCGATGGTCAGCAGAACGTAGTTGCCGTCGTTGAACTTGCGCACCATGTAGGCGAGCTTGCGCCGGCCCATCTTCTCGACCGTCTTGACCACTCCGCCACCCTTGGTGACGTTTTCCGAGAAGCCGGCGATCAGCTTGTCGATATCTTCTTCGGCCGCATCGGGCCGAACAATGAACATAACCTCATATACACGGGACATCCGGTTTCCTTTTCTGCTGGAATGCCGAAGTGCATCTCCGGTTTCCAGCCTTGCGCTCTGGTCTTGCCCGCCGCTTAAACGCCTTGGCGGCTTGGTTACTCCTCCGCCGGGCCGTTTCGCTCACGGCGGTTGAACTCGTTCATCGCGGCTGCCGGGCCTTCGGAGAGGATGCGCCGGGTAGCGGTTGCCACCTGATCCAGCACCTCGTCGAGCACCGTCAGGTCCTTCTGGCGCATGGGCGAGAGCAGGTAATCCCTGCCCGGACGCCTGCCGCCGGCCGAAATGGCCTCCGGTGGCAGATCCAATCCGACGCCGATGCGCAGCCGCAACCACTCCTGAGAACCCAAGGCGCCGGTTACGCTGCGAGCTCCGTTGTGGCCGGCTGGCGAACCGCGCTCCCTGATCTTGAAGCTACCCAGTGTGAGGTCCAATTCGTCGTGAATGACGAGCAGGTCTCGCGCTGGATCAGCCTCAAACTCCTCAACCAAAGCGGCGACTGCCAGCCCACTCAGGTTCATAAACGTCTCCGGCTTGGCTAAAACCACCTCGCGCCCAGCCATTCGGCAGGTTGCGGTAGCGGCCTTGCATCGCCGATTGCCAACCACAACGCCCTCTTGCTGGGCGATGCGGTCGATGGCCATGAACCCGGCGTTGTGCGGGGTCCACAGATACTCCACGCCGGGATTGCCCAGCCCCACCACCAGAAACGGTCTGGGGAAGGGACCGGAACGCACACCGGATTCTGCAGCCTCAGCCAAGGGTTACTTCTTCGCCTCGGGCTTCTTTGCCGCGGCTGCCGCTTCGGGCTTCTTGGCCGCATCTTCCGGCTTGCCGCCCTTCTTGGCAACCTCCGGCTCGGCTGCTGTCGCTGCCGCTGCTTCCGCCGCGGCTGCTGCCTCGACTTCGGCAGGAGTGGGCGCCTCTTCGCGAATGGTGACGACGTGAGCCACGGTCGCATCCTCGGGGTTGAGGTACTTGATCTTCTCCGAGTGGGGCAGGCCGCTGACACGCAGCACGCCGTGCAACTCCAGATGGCTGACATCCACATCAATGTGGCTGGGAATGTCGGATGGCAAGCACTCGATCTCGACCTCGCGCATGACGTGATCCAGAATGCCGCCGGCGGTTTTGACGCCAAGGGGAATTCCCAGCAGCTTGACGCGCACGCTGACTCGCAGGGCCTTGTCCATGGCAATGCGCTTCAGGTCGATGTGGATCAAGTTGTCGTTGATCGGCTCACGCTGCCAGTCGACGATCATCGCCTTGGCCGCTTTCTGGCCTGCGACTTCGACGTCGAAGATGGTGTTGTGGCCGGTTTCGGAGAAGAGAATCCGGGAGATCTGCTTGGGGTCCACCTCGACGGCCACTGGTTCGTGACCCGGACCATACAGCACAGCGGGAATCTTGCCCGCGAAACGCACGCGGCGGGCGGCATTCTTGTTGAACTTGCCCTCACGGGGCTTGGCTACGACGACTTCAGGCATTCGCTCTCTCGTTTCCTGGTATCGGGCACGGAAGTACAGCCTTTAGCTGCTAGCTTCTAGCTCCTAGTTTGTTCATGCCGCTAGAAACTGAATGGCTCCGCTCCCTTTGTGAAGCCAGTGGTCAGTGAACAGTGGTCAGTGGTCAGAAAAAAATGCCCGCTGATCACGGAAAACCAGTTGCTGACGACAGGCTGATGGTTAACGGTACTGATCACTGATCACTGATCACTGATCACTTAGGAGAACAGCGTACTCACGCTGGTCTCCATGTGAATGTTCTCGATGGCCGCTCCGAGCAAGCCGGCGATGGAGAGCACTTTGATCTTGGGCAACTTCTGCGCCGCCTCGCGCAACGGAATGGTGTTGGTGACGACCACCTGCTCCAGGCGCGATGCGGCAAGGCGGTCGATGGCCGGACCGGAAAGCACGGCGTGGCTGGCGGCGGCGTAAACCGAGGCTGCGCCCGCACTGTAAAGAGCATCGACGGTTTTGACGAGCGTGCCGGCGGTATCGATGATGTCATCGAGAATCAGGCAGGTTCTGCCTTTCACATCGCCGATGACGTGCATCACTTCAGTGACATTCATGTCGGTGCGGCGCTTGTCCACGATGGCCAGGGGCGCTCCGATCTTTTGCGCGAAGAAGCGGGCGCGCTCGACGCCGCCTGCATCGGGCGAAACCACTGTCAGATTGGGCAGCGCCAACTCGCGGAAGTAGCTCACGAGCACGGGGCTGGCGAAGAGATGATCGACGGGAATGTTGAAGAAGCCCTGAATTTGCGCAGCGTGCAGATCTACGAAGAGGCCACGATTGGCCCCGGCCGTGGTCAGCAGATCGGCGATGAGCCGGGCGCTGATGGCCACGCGCGGACGGTCCTTTCGATCCTGTCTGGCGTAGCCGTAGTAGGGCACCACCACCGTGATGCGAGCCGCCGAAGCCCTCTTGAGCGCATCAATCATGACCAATAGCTCGACCAGATGCTGATCAACCGGATAGCAGGTGGGCTGGACAACAAAAACATCCATCCCGCGCACATTCTCCAGCAATTGGAAGTAGACCTCGCCATCGGCAAAGCGCTGTAGCTTGGACTCGCCCACCGAGACGCCAATGTGGCGGCCGATCTCCTCAGCCAGCGGCTGATTGGCCGTGCCGCTGATGAGCTTGAATCGCTTGTCCTCGCTCAGATTGCGGCTCCGCTTGCGCTCGACGGTCGGTTTGACCTCCTTCGCCTTGGCGGCTTCGACGGCGGCTAACTGCGCGGCTTCCTTTGCCGCCGCTTGCCCACCGTCTTGATTCTTCTCTTCCGTCATCACTGTCCGTGCTTCCGCTTCCATCTTTCGAACTACCTCCAAGCTGGTTGGCTTTGGCTGTACTTGTGCAGTTGTCAGTGAACAGTGATCAGCAAATGCACTAGCTATTCCCTATTCCCTGATCCCTGTTCCCTGTTCTTTGGCTGGGCGACTAGGATTCGAACCTAGACAAATGCCTCCAAAGGGCATTGTCCTACCATTAGACGATCGCCCAACTTGCCGTTGCCGAGCTTCTCCCGCTCAACGGCGAGTGTCAACTTGCTCACGGCAGCAGCATCTCTCGCCAGTACTTGTCGCGCGGCAGGGTGCGAGTCAAAAGACTCTTCACGCCAGCCGTACGCAAACGCTCGTGCGCCGCTTCCGCATCTCCGCGGGTCTGGTACAACCCGTAGAGGGCTGAACCGGAGCCAGACAGCGAAGCATGAGAGGCTGCCTCCAGAGTGCCGGTACCAGATAAGATACGCTTGATTTCGCTCAGGGAAGGATGCTGGGGAAAGACGACGCGTTCAAAGTCGTTTTCGATCCAGTTCGTGATCCCGGTGCGGACAAGCGCGGACTCTATTGGTCCGGCCAGGTTCCCCTCATTGAGGAGAACACCGGAGGAGCCTGCTCCCTGCCGTCCTTCCGAGATCGATCCAGATTCCTCTGGGATCGCTCCGGCGAAGGCGCTGACATAGGCACGGCTCAACTTGTCTAGTCTATCTGTACTTGCCTCTGAGGTCAAACCCTCTTCAGCACAGAGGGCATCCCAATCGCGAAAGGCCTGCGGTGTGGAGACACCCACCTCGGGCGTAGCCACCACGCACCAGACGGGTTCAAAATCCGGCAGCGGCTCGACCAACTGCCCGCGATCACGCCCCAGAATCGCTCCACCTATCAGAAACAAAGGGACATCTGAGCCAACAAGGGCGGCGATTTTCAGTCGGCGAGCAGGCCATCCCGGCAGCTTGCTGACTTGCTGGCTCGCTATCCCCAACTCAACTTCCAGCCCCACCAGCGCGGCCACGGCATTTGCCGAGCCAGCGCCCAGCCCACCCTGCACCGGTAGGCACTTGTCGATATGTATCTCGACCTCAGCCGTAACCCCCAGCGCCTCCAGCGCCAGTGCGACCATCTTCCAGGCGGTGTTGCGCTCGTCGGACGGGACACGCACATCGTTGGAGGTCAGCCGCAAGGTTGTTGCGGCAGCCTGGCGAGCAGTAACCGTAACCAGATCATAGAGTTCCAGAGTCTGGTAAACAGTAGCCAGCCGATGAAAACCGGCCGGATTCGCCTCTGGGCGCGGCGCGCCAATGTACAGGCCAAGGTTGATCTTTGCGTGCGATCTAACGGCGGTAGGCATACCGTTTCATTGTAGAGCGCAGCCAGACCCTGAACTGATATTCTTGCCGCGTTATGAGTATGGAGATACGGGAGATACTGCTTGTCTTTGGCTGGGGCTGCGGAACTCATGATTTGGCTCCATTTATATTTCGACAGTCGATAGCGATGGAGCCGAAGCCTGAATGGAATCAGGATATTCAGCGGCATATGGAATCCCACGTGGAGAAGACACGTGGCTGTAGCGATTCTGCTCGTTGCGGCGGCAATCCTCAGCCTCCGGCCGGATCCGGATACACGGCATCGGGACTGGGTTCTTCCGGGCTGAACTTGATTGCATCGTCTTGAGCGTGCAGTGATTGAGAATGCCCAGACCGATTTGATCCGAAGCCAAACTTCAATCTAGTCACGGCAACGATCGTAACCATTACCTATTCGAGGTTTGATTGGTTACTATTGATTGATTGACTCGAAATGTGACGTGCGCCACAATCACGCAGAGGACGTAATGCTACACGACGTTCGAACGTCCCCTTTGTCCCGTGCTTGATTTGGGGCGGCTCGCCAACAAGAGCTTTCAGTTGAACTAGTGCAAGATAGCCTTTTTTGGGTTCGGCTGGGCAGACTGCAAGGATAGCCCTACTTCCCCTGGTTGAATGGATCATTCACAGACCACACGGAATTGAATGAATGACGGTGGAGAACCGTCTGTTTGCCGGAGGTAGACGTAACCGGAAGATCCCCTTCTAACCGGTCGTTGGTGATGACGACATCGGATTCGATGCCGCACTGTTCTCGTCGCCACTGTAACGTCACAGGCCGACAATTTGTGTGCGAATTTGTATTCCCCACGAGGCGGGGTCGCGCATCTATCAGTATGTGGATGCGCGAAGGCTCGTCCTTACTGGCGAATCGGTATTGCGAGCACGGTGTTTGCATGGAATCGTTCCTGTAATCGACCGGAAGCGGCGTAACCAGGCGATTGTTGTTTCATGTGCCAGTCATGGAAGCGTACTGCGAATTGCCCCGACGAAAGCCGTTCAGGCGTTCAAGATTGCCTGAGACAACGGGGAGTAAGCACGGTCATTGATCGACTTCGAACGAACTGTACAATTTCCCGAAAGGTGCCTTGTGAAACCACTTCTGCTTGTTTTGACAGTTATTCGGAATGCAGAGACACGGTCTTTAACGCGAATGGTTCTGGAGGGTGCAGGCCATCGATTGATCGAGTCGAGCGATTTTCCGCAAGCCGAGTCACTGCTTGCCAATGGGCTTGATCCCGACCACCTGCTGATTGATTCTGCATCGGCGGATACAACTGAAAAAGAGCAATACCTTAGATTCTTGCGCGACGCGCCGAAGGAAAAGGTCTGCCTCATCCTTGGAATGGCGGAGCAAGGCTTGCGCAAGGAAGCTTCCGATCTGGGAATCATGCATTTTTTGAGTATGCCTGCGACGCGCGGCGATCTCGAATCCATGATCGACCAGATGAATCATTTTCAATCTCCGGTGGTGATTGGGGGCACCGCTTGCCGCTCTGCAAAGTGCACTTCGCACAGAACAAGCGTCCCCGCAGAAGCACCGCGGGGACTGCATTTGGAAGAGCTGGGAGAGAACCGGTTTTTTCTGGCCGCCTCACCTAAAATGCTGGAGATTCATCGCCAGGTGAAGTTGCTTGCCGAGGTCGATGTCCCGGTGCTGATTCTGGGCGAGAGCGGCACGGGCAAGGAAGTGATAGCGCAGCTGATTCACAAGTATTCACGGCGGAACAAAGAGAAATTCCTGAAAGTGAATTGCGCGGCTTTGCCGTCGGAGCTGCTGGAGAGTGAACTCTTCGGCCATTGCCAGGGCGCCTTCACGGGAGCACTCAGGGATCGGCAGGGTAAGTTTGAACAGGCGAATCGCGGCACGCTACTGCTGGATGAGATCGGTGAAATCAGCGTACAGATGCAGGCCAAACTCCTTCACGTACTTCAGGACGGTGCGTTCACCCGTCTCGGCGCGCAGGATTCCACGAAGGTAGATGTTCGCATTCTTGCCGCCACGAATATCAAGATTGAGAGCGCGCTGCAAGAGAGGACCTTCCGTGAAGATCTGTATTACCGCCTCAATACATTCACCATCCATCTTCCACCGTTGCGCGAGCGGCGAGAGGAGATCCCCTGCCTGATTGAGGAGATCATTCGCCGCACACCGGGAGAATCCAAAAACTGCAAGGAATGCCGCTTCTGCACCCGGTTGATGGACGCAGCGGTTGTCTACGACTGGCGAGGGAATCTTCGAGAGCTGCGCAACTTTGTCACTCGCACCCTCGTCATGGGGGACACTGACAGCGCAATCCGTGAGCTGGAGACCAAGATAGCAGCGCCAAACCGCGCTGCTCATTTAGAGCGTTCCGGCAGCGCAGCATCTCACCGTGCTGCGCTTAGATCTCAGGTGCGTGATGCCAAAGATCGAACGGAAGTGCGGATGATACAAGATGCGCTTGAGTTATACGGTTGGAATCGCCGCCGGGCAGCGCAACATCTCAACATCAGTTATCGCGGGTTGCTTTACAAGATCCAGCAGCACCGGCTTACACCAAAGCTGCCAAAGGATCACAATGCGGCAATGCCGGCGAGCCATTCTGTTACGAGCGATGCCCTATAGCTATATATTGTGAGTCGCGCAGCGGGGCCGCTTCGGCGGGCCCGCCGCGTTGAGCTGCCTTATTGGTGGCGGAAACTCACAGATACGTCCCTCCATAACGTATACATCGCAGACAATTCCAGGAGTTGTTCGAATAAACTCCCGGGATAGTCGCGATATTGAAACTTCTTTGAGGACCAATGAATATTGCACTCATGGCTTGCAGACTGCTGAAGTGTATGCAAAGAAATTGTACGGAGTATGCAAATTCATGCAAACTGTGTGATGCTCGGGGAATATCTGAATCTTGCCTTTTCGGTCACCTTCGCAGAACCCCCAATAAATACAAAGTAGTTTGTAATTTGCCGCTCATCCGCACTTTGGCAATCATCGTGCAGTATACAGTGCGAGAACAGAAGCTGTTCAACGGAGATTCATGCCTTCAACCTTGGAACAAAGCCATCGCATCGATCCGGCCGAACTACCCGGCGAAGCTGTCATCTTTGGCCGCACCGCGGCGATGCGAGAGGTTCAGGCAACAATTGAACGTGTTCTAAATAACGACCTGCCAGTGCTCATTCGCGGGGAGAGCGGGACGGGCAAAGAAGTGACCGCAAAGTATCTGCATACTCGCTCTGACCGGCGCGATGCGCCCTTTGTCAAGGTCAATTGCGCAGCCGTTCCGGTAGGCTTGCTGGAAAGCGAGCTACTGGGGTACGAGAAAGGCTCCTTTAGCGGAGCAAGCGAGACCAGGCTGGGTTTGATTGAGATCGCTGAAGGCGGCACGCTTTTCCTTGACGAAATCGGTGACATGGACTGGGCGCTGCAAACCAAGTTACTTCATCTGTTGCAGGATGGTCGGTATGCTCGAATTGGAGGGCGCGAAGAGTTACAGGCAAACATTCGGGTCATCTGCTCCACTAATATTGACCTTGAAGCGGCCGTTGAATCCCGTGCCTTTCGACAGGACCTCTTCTATCGAATTGATGTAATTCGCATACAACTTGTGCCTCTTCGCGAACGGATAGAGGACATTCCCCAGCTCTGCGATTACTTCTTACAACGGCTAGCCAAGCGATACAGCAAGCCTACGCCGCAACTGACTTCAGCCGCCGTGAGCTTGTTGAAGCAATGGAATTGGCCGGGCAACCTGCGGGAGCTGGAAAGTTGGATGGAGCGGAACGTCATCCTCGGAGGTGAGGAAGCACTTACTGAGGAACTGAGCCGCCAGATGACGGTAGCAAACGCAATCAGCAGCCTGCAGCCCCGAATCGGCCACCTCCAAGAAGTGTCTCGTCATGCCGCGTCGGCGGCAGCTCGCGAAGTCATCCTCAAGGTTCTGCAAGCCAACCACTGGAACCGGCGAAAAACTGCCGAGGAACTCAACATCAGCTATCGGTCATTGCTGGACAAGTTGCAAGACGTGGCCGAACCGAGGCAGCGCAAAAGCCGTAGGGACTTACCTCCTAAAAGGTGAATGCTGGCAGCGATAAAACGCCGGGTGGGCCTTGTTCTGGCGAATTGAAGTTATTGCTCGGAACATACCTCCGAGGAAACACATTTGAAGTCTGAGTAATATAGGAAAAACATGGGCTGTAGCTCACAGGGCGAAGCTATATCTACCTGGCGACAAACTGAGAGAATTGCATACTCAAAGGAGAAAAAGCAATATGCTGACCTCGCCGGGCAATGATATCGGAATCAGCGCTGAATCTCCCTGGTGGGCGCTCTACACCCGTCACCAGCACGAGAAATCGGTGGCGGATATGCTGTCGGCCAAGGGCTTTGAGGTGTTTCTTCCACTCTATGAGTCCACGCGGCGGTGGAAGGACAGAAACAAGATTCTATCGCTCCCATTGTTTCCTTGTTACGTGTTTGTAAAGGGAGGCCTCGATCGCCGGTTGCAGGTTGTATCGACTCCTGGTGTCCACATGATTCTCTACTACGGGGAACGTGTCGCGATCATCCCGGAAGATGAGATTCAGGCTATCCGGAAGACAGTTGACGGTCCAATGCGGGTAGAACCGCATCCATTTCTTAAATGCGGCGAGCGTGTTCGAGTGACACGTGGAGCCATGGAAGGAGTTGAAGGGATTCTGGTTCGAAAGAAAAACCATTATAGGCTTGTTCTATCCGTGGCCATGCTGGCACAGTCGGTGGCTGTTGAGATTGACGCTTCCGATGTGGAACCGATGCCCCGGCCAGGCATGACGATAGAAGCGCAATCTGCTGGATCTGGGATCATTTCTGAAGCAATTCGACTAGATGATCGGCAAATTGCAATGGCTCAGTAGTAACTCAAGAGCAATATCTTTCGACCAAATGCAGAAAAGGCCGGGTTCGCCAGTGGGAGTCTTTATGAGAATCATCGACAATTACTCAATAGGAGGGCTTGTACTTCTTTTTGCCGGCATTCTTTCGGCGCAGGCGGTTACTCCCGCGCGCACTGATCACGGCTTGGTTGCAGCGACAGATTTATCCGCGCAACCTCTGACTCAGACTTATAGCGGGTCGAACGAAGATCGCTTCGTAATTGGTGAAGGCGATCTTCTTGCTATCAGTGTCTGGAAAGAACCGGAACTCTCGAGATCAATACCTGTGAGATCCGATGGGGAGATATCGTTGCCTCTGGTGGGCGAAGTAAAGGCGGCCGGCCTTACTCCCTTGCAGCTCGAGCAAGATATCGCTCGCAAGTTGCGGAACTACATTACCGAGCCGGAAGTAACAATTATTGTCGAGCAAATCAATAGTGAGAAGTTCAACATTCTCGGCCAGGTGGCGAAACCGGGATCCTATCCACTTATGCAGGCGACAACTGTTATGGATGCAATTGCGACTGCCGGAGGATTTCGAGATTTCGCGAAGCAAAAGAATGTTTACGTTCTTCGTCAGGCTCCGAGCGCGAAAGAGACTCGCATTGCCTTCAACTACAAGGAATATATCAAGGGCAAGAACGTCCAGCAAAACATAAAACTCGAACCTCACGACACCATAGTAGTACCTTGAAGGCGGATTATGCTAACCCGGCTCTCGCTAAGTGTTACGCTGCTAATCGCGATGCCAGTCTGGCCTCAGGCAGAGCCAAGTGCGACGGTTTCTTCCGATACAGACCTGCGAATGCGGACGCCAGCCACTGTGAGTGCTGAAACATATCCGACCATGGGCAGATCTGAGCAAAGGTCAGACTATTTTGCAACTGGACTAATTCTTAGCACCGCGTACGACAACAATGTAGTTGGCGGGGCTAATGCCAAGCCGGCAAGCGAAGTAAGTTACATAATCTGGCCGACAGTAACTCTCGACCGCGTGACTACGCGGCAGCATACAACGTTCACGTATAGTCCAGGTTTCACGTTCTACCAGCCAACTAGCGCACTCGATGAAGTGGATCAAGATGCATCGGTTGAATTCCAGTACCAGCCAAGTGCGTACGCGGAATTCATAGTCAGAGATTCCTTGCAAAAGAGCTCAAATGTATTCAACCAGCCCGATCCTCTCTCGGGAGTATCTTTGTCGGGATCAACGCAGTCGCCTCCGGAACAAGTCATTGCTCCGTTCGCGGAAAGAATTAGTAACACTACAGACATGGCGCTGAGCTACCAGTTCAATAGAAATCAAATGATTGGCGCCGGAGGAATTGCTTCCGAGCTAAATTACCCAAACTCGGCCGAGGCTTCCAACTTCTACAATTCCGACTCACGTGGAGGGTCCGCGTTCTACAGCAATCGCCGATCGAGTACTCAATATATAGGTGTGACTTACCAGTACTTGTGGACTCAAGCCAATCCCGTGGTCGCACAGACCAATCCGGCGAATCTCGGGATTAATACCAAAACGCAAAGCTATTATCCTTTTTACACGAACTATTTAAACCGAGCGCTTTCCGTATCCATGGCTGCTGGTCCCCAGTATTTCGATGTTGCTTCGTCCCTCTCACAACCAGTCCGATCCTGGACACCGGCAGCAATTGCGAGCATAGGCTGGCAAGGAAGCCGTACAGCCTGTTCGGCCAACTACATACGGACTGTCACAGGCGGTATCGGCGTGTCTGGAGCGTTCGAGTCGAACAATGCAAATACACTTGCCCGATGGCAGGTGACGCGGACCTGGATAGTTGGAACAGCCGTGAGTTATGCGGTAAACAAGAATGTATCTCCACTTCTCCCCACTTCAATTCCCGGTGGACACACAATTGCGGGATCCGTCACGCTTCAGCACCTAATAGGCAAGCACTACAGAGCGGAACTCGGGTATGCACATTTGCACCAGAGCTATAGCGGCATTGCAATTATAGCTGCAGATCCAGACAGTGATCGTGTGTATTTCTCTCTTTCCTATCAACTCACCAGGCCCCTGGGAAGGTAATCATGACAGAGTTCATCGAAGAAGAGAAGTCCGAAGGGATCGACTTACGTCGCTATCTTGACATAATCCGTCGACGCCATCTTCATTTCCTATTGCCGGTGTTCTTTGTCTGGCTAGTAGTCTGGGGGATAAGTTGGGTATTGCCGGCGCGTTACAAGTCGGGAACGCTGATTCTAGTCGAGCAGCCCACGATGCCGAAGGACTATGTCGTTCCGAATGTGAGCGATGATTTGCAAGGTAGACTGCAAAGCATAACACAGCAAATACTAAGTCGTACACGGCTACTTCTGATTATCGACAAGCTGCATCTTTATGACGAGAAACGCCATCCGATTTCAATCGACGATAAGGTCAATCTCATGCGCAAGGACATTAACATCGAGCTAGTGCATGATCCACAAAGAAATGAGATTACCGCGTTTCAGATTACATATTCAGCGCATGATCCCCATGTTGCCCAGCAGGTGACCAGTGAATTGACTAATCTGTTCATCAGCGACAATCTAGAAGTGCGCCAGCGAGAATCCGAAGAAGTCACCCAATTCATCGAGGGCCGGTTGGAAAACGCGCGAACGAGTCTCGCGGAGCAGGAAGCGCAAGTTCAAAAGTTTGAGCAAGTACACGGAGGCGAGTTGCCCTCTGATCAGGCTAGGAATCTGCAATCCCTGAGCGGGCTGCAAGCGCAGTTACAAAATGAGCAGGATGCTTTGAATAGCGCTAAGCAGCGGCGAGTTGTCACTCAGACACTGCTCGACCAATCCCGTACTCTTCATACAGCGCAGGGCTCGAACGGTGGTGCTCCGCCAGTTACATCGCCCATTGATCAGGAGCTTGATGGGTTAAAAACAAAGCTCGCCAGTCTTAGTCCCCGCTACACTGATCGTTATCCGGACGTCCAGATACTTAAGGATGAAATAGCCGCCG
>JBEKDX010000015.1:0-23418 GCA_050014135.1 Occallatibacter sp. | reverse complement strand
TTTCGCCGCATTTTGGCGAAAGGATGGGGCGCCACGAACCTCAATCTGCACAGTCAAAGCCCCGCCTTAGTGGCAAAATATAACTATGTCGCCCATCGAGCCCACCACACCAATCTTTCTCACCCCCGCCGAGGCGCGCGTCCTGGGCGCGTTGGTGGAAAAAGAAGTGACCACGCCGGAGTATTATCCGCTCTCGCTCAACGCGCTCGTCAACGCCTGCAACCAGCGCTCCAACCGCGAGCCGGTGATGACGCTCGACGAGCAGGAGGTGCGTCAGGCGCTGCATGGCCTGGAGGACCTGCACTTGGCCGGCCGCGCGCGCTCCAATGACGGCCGCGTCACCAAGTACGAGCACTGGCTGGGCGAGGCATTCAACTTCAGCCGCGCGGAAACTGCTCTGATCTGCGTGCTGCTCTTGCGCGGCCCGCAGACACCCGGCGAGTTGCGCGGCAGAACGGAGCGGCTGCATCGCTTCGACGAGATTGGCGAGGTGCTGGCTGGCTTGCAAAAGCTGATGGAGCGCTCACCGTCGCTGGTCGCTGTCTTGCCCCGCCAGCCAGGAACCAAGGAGTCGCGCTACGCGCATCTGCTCTCCGGCGGCGTGGATGCAATGCTGATTGCAGCGCCCGAGCAGGCATTCACGCGCCACGAGGCCGGCCAGGACGCAGGCCACGAAGAACGCATCGCGCAGTTGGAAGCTACCGTCGCGCAGTTGCGCCAGGAGATCACCGCGTTGCGCCTGAAGATTGACGATCTCTTCGGAGATTAATTGGGTTGGGATGTATTTCTTCCGAGTGGAATTTGTTTATCCCGTGTTCAAGAAAGAGAGAAAGGTAATCCCCATGTTGAAAGTCAGGTTAGCTGTAGCGTCTCTTGGATTGGCAATGGTCTCATCGGCAGTTATGCAGGCGCAGACTCAAGCGGCGCCTACCGCGCCAATACCCTCGCAAATCCTCACCGCGAAGAAGGTCTTCATCTCCAACGCCGGCGGACTTCTCGATCTCAATACGGTCAGTGGCGACTCCAAGCGCGACTATAACCAGTTTTACGCGGCAATTCAGAACTGGGGGAACTACCAACTGGTTGGCTCGCCCGCCGAGGCCGATCTGGTTCTCCAGATCAGCATTATCTATATTCCGCGACAGATCGGCGCCGATGTTACACCGTTTCCCAGTTTCCGGCTGGCGGTGCTGGACCCGAAGACGAATATCGCTTTGTGGGTGATGGACGAATTCCTGGTGGATAGGCCAAGCATGGGCATGATTCGTGAAAAGAACCGCGACAAAGCATTCGACGATGCAATCGCCAAGCTGGTCAGCGATCTGAAGGCGCTGACCGCCCAGCCTCCGGGCGTGAAGTAGATTGAGCAGAATCTCCGAAGCCCATCCTCGAATCGTATTGGGATCCAAGAGTGGGAAACCTCGAACCCTATGGCGCGCAAGCGCCAGTTGGCCGCACCGCAGATGCTTGCAGGCAATTAATCCGACATCTGTTTATGCGGGAAGAGGCATCCGGAAACCGCAGAACTAGATCAGATCAGTTCGTAACCCGCGAACCAATAGCCGATTTCAAAGGCAGCGGTCTCTTCGGCATCGGAGCCGTGAATCGCGTTCTCTGTCATCGAGCTTGCGAACTTTTTGCGGATGGTTCCTGGGTCGGCGTTGGCGGGATTGGTCGCGCCCATCAGCTTGCGCAGATCGGCAATCGCGTTCTCCTTTTCGAGCACCAGCAAGACCAGCGGGCCGGATGACATAAATTCGCAGAGTCCGTCGAAAAACGGCTTGCCGGCGTGAACGGCATAAAAGCCTTTGGCCTGTTCTCTGGAGATCGCTTGGCGCTTGATGGCTACGATCTGAAAGCCGGCCTTCGCGATTTCGGCCAGAATTGCTCCGGTGAATCCTTTGCGGACCGCGTCCGGCTTGATGATGCTGAAGGTGCGTTGCGCCACGAAAGTCATCTCCTCGATGGGGGTGTCTGCGTCTCTTATTGTAATTGCCGTGGTGGTAAGTAAGACTGCCACTTACAGGGGCGAATCTGGTAGAGTTTTTGGATGCTGCGCTTCAACGTTTCACACTGCCGCTCGTCGCTCCTGCTTGTCGCTGTTGCCGCCGCCGGATTGATAGCCGTTCCCGCGCTTTGCCAAAACGCGCCGTCAAACTTTTCCGCGCCGGCAGCCGAGTTGAAGGTCTTCGATCCGTCGCTCGTGGACAAGACAATCGACCCCTGCGAAAACTTTTATCGGTATAGCTGCAACGGCTGGTTCCAGCGCAATCCGCTGCCCGCCGACCAGACCTCGTATGGACGCTTTACCGAGTTGGCGGAGCTGAACCGGCTGCATCTGAAAGAGATTCTCGAGGCCAGCGCCGCACCCGCAGGCACGCGCAGCGCCAACGAACAAAAGATCGGCGACGAATACGCAAGCTGCATGGACACGGCTACTGTGAACAAGCTGGGCCTGACGCCGCTGCAACCGGAGCTGGAGCGCATAGCCGCGCTCAAGTCGCGCAAGAAGCTGCCGGCGCTGCTGGCGCATCTGCATTCAATCGGCGTGAACGCATTCTTCGCCATGGGATCGAGCCAGGATTATGACGATTCGAGCGCGGTGATCAGTTACTATGGCGCAGGCGGACTGGGCTTGCCAGAGCGCGATTACTACACACGCACGGATGCCAAATCCGTCGAGACGCGGCAGCAATATGTTGCCCATGTGAAGAATATCTTCGTGCTAGCCGGAGAGCCGGAGCCGCAGGCAGCCAACGACGCAGAGACTGTGCTGGCCATCGAGACGCGGCTGGCCAAGGCCTCGCTCACCATCACCGAACAGCGCGACCCGCAGAATCTGAATCATCCCACAGATGTAAAGAAATTCTCAAAGGAACTGACGCACTTTTCGCTGACCAATTATGTCGCAGCGACACAAGCTCCGGCTGCAGGCAAGGCGAATGAGATGGAGCCGAAGTTCTTCGCCGAGTTCAACGCGCTGGTTGCCGATACGCCCGTCGAGCAGATCAGAAGCTATCTGCGCTGGCACTTGCTGCACGCTTATGCGGGAACCAGCTTGCCGGAGAGCTTCGACCAGGAGAATTGGAACTTCTATGAGCACACGCTGAACGGCGCGGAGACGCAGCAGGAGCGCTGGAAGCGCTGCACCATCCGCGTGGATGAGGAACTGGGTGAGGCGCTGGGCCAGGTCTACGTGGCGCGCTACTTTCCGCCGGGAGAGAAGCAGAGAACACTCGATATGACACTGGCCATCGAAGAAGCGATGGACAAGGACTTCGAAGCGCTGGATTGGATGAGCTCCGCGACAAAGGTAAAGGCCAAGGAAAAGCTGCACGCGGTGATGAACAAGATTGGATATCCGGATAAGTGGCGCGACTACTCGACGCTCACGATTTTGCGCGGTGACGCGCTGGGCAACCAGATGCGCGCACATCTATTCGATCAGGCGCGCGACCTTGCCAAGATCGGCAAGCCAGTGGACAAGGGCGAGTGGCAGATGACGCCGCCCACGGTGAATGCTTACTACGATCCGCAGATGAACAACGTGAACTTCCCCGCCGGCTACTTGCAGCCTCCGTTTTTCAGCGGCAAGGAAGACGACGCGGCCAACTACGGCGACATGGGCTCGACCATTGGCCACGAGCTGACACACGGCTTCGACGATGAGGGACGGCAGTTTGACAAGGATGGAAACCTGCGCAACTGGTGGAGCAAGGAAGACGAGCAGAACTTTAACCAGCGCGCCGATTGCATGGTGAAACAGTATGACGCAATCGAGGCAGTCCCCGGCGTTCACCTGAACGGCAAGCTCACGCTGGGCGAGAACCTGGCCGATCTGGGCGGGCTGTGGCTGGCCTGGCTGGCCTGGCTGGACAAGGCGCAGGCCGTGCATCTCGAAATGAATGCGACGAGCGATGGCTACACGCCTGAGCAACGCTTCTGGGTTGCCTACGCTCAGCAATGGTGCACGCAGACACGTACCGAGCAACTGCGCACGCAGGCCGAGGGCGATCCGCACGCTCCCGACGAGTACAGGACGAATTCAGTGTTACAGGATTTGCCGGAGTTTGCCAAGAGCTTCAGTTGCAAGAAGACAGCGGCAATGGTGAGCGCCAAGCCCTGCCGGGTTTGGTGAGAAGACAGCTTCCAGCTACTAACTACTAGCTTTAAGCTTGTGCGTAATTGGACTGTGCGGCGTCGCTGGCAGAACATTGGCTCATGCACGAAACAAGCTAGAGGCTCTAGCAATACTTTTCATGTAACGAATCAGGCCAAAATATCCCTAGTTTTGCTCGGAGCAAAGGATAACTCCAGACTATTGTAATCTTGCGCCCGGTGACTTATGGGTTGACCATCAATACAAGGTGGATGGCTGACATGATGTTTCCCGATACCAGCAACGAGCAGCAACGAGCCGCTCTTTGTCACGCCGCAGAACGCGCTCGCGCCATCTCCAATCCTGAAGATGAGTACGAGCGGGCAATGCACATGGCGCTGGTATCGATGCGGGATGGAATCGACCTTGGCAGTTATCATCAACTGTCGCGCTTCGCATCCGCTCCCGAGGGACTGGACTTCGCCAACCGCTGATCACGGTTCACTGTAGTATCGGAATCCCGGCGATACGCTGCTGCCATTCCGCCGGGCCGGTCTGATGAACGCTGGCGCCCTGCGAATCCACGGCCACCGTCACCGGCATATCGCGCACATCAAATTCGTAAATCGCCTCCATGCCGAGATCGGCAAAGGCCAGCACGCGCGCGCCGTGAATCGCCTTGGAGACCAGATAAGCCGCGCCGCCGACCGCCATCAGATAAACCGCGCTGAACTCGCGGATCGCATCAATCGCCGCGGCTCCACGCTCGCTCTTGCCCACCATGCCGAGCAAGCCAGTCTCGGCCAGCATCTGCCGCGTGTACTTGTCCATGCGCGTGGCCGTCGTCGGACCCGCCGGCCCCATCACCTCGTCGCGCACCGGGTCCACCGGACCCACGTAGTAGATAAATCGCCCACGGAAATCCACCGGCAGCTTCTCGCCCCGGTCGAGCATGGCCGTCAATCTCTGATGCGCGGCATCGCGGCCCGTCAGCAGCTTGCCCGTCAGCAGCAGCACCTCGCCGGGCTTCCACGTCGATGCCTGCTCGCGCGTCACCGTATCCAGATTCACACGCCGCGCAGCTGATACGTCATAACTCAGCTTCGGCCAAAGATCCAGATTTGGCGGATCGAGATAGACCGGCCCTGAGCCATCCAGAACAAAGTGCGCGTGGCGCGTGGCGGCGCAGTTGGGAATCATTGCAACAGGCAAATTCGCGGCGTGTGTTGGATAGTCGCGTACCTTCACATCAAGAACAGTGGTCAGCCCGCCCAGTCCCTGTGCGCCAATGCCCAGCCGGTTCACCTTGTCGTATAACTCGAGCCGTAACTCCTCGGCGCGGTTCTTCGCACCGCGCGCTTTGAGGTCTTGAATATCGATTGGGTCCATCAGCGACTCTTTGGCCAATAGCATCGCCTTCTCCGCAGTGCCGCCAATGCCAATGCCCAGCATCCCCGGCGGACACCATCCAGCGCCCATCGTCGGCACCGTCTTCAGTACCCAATCTACAATCGAATCGCTGGGATTCAGCATGATAAATTTGGCCTTGGCCTCTGACCCTCCGCCCTTGGCCGCCACTATAACCTCAACAGCCGCGCCCTTGACCAATTCAACACTCACAACAGCCGGCGTGTTGTCCTTGGTGTTCTTGCGCGCCCCCGCCGGATCGGCCAGTATCGAAGCCCGCAGCTTGTTGTCCGGATCGAGATACGCACGGCGCACGCCCTCATCCACCATCTGCTGAATGTCCTTGCGCTCCTCGCCGGGAGCAGGCTCAAAGCGCGCGTCCATGCCGACTTTGATAAATGCAGAGACAATCCCCGTGTCCTGGCAGATGGGCCTGTGCCCCTCGGCACACATACGGCTATTGATGAGCAACTGCGCAATCGCATCGCGCGCCGCCGGCGACTCCTCGCGCTCATAAGCACGGGTCAGGCTGGTGATGAAATCCACCGGGTGGTAGTAGCTGATGTACTGCAACTCGGCGGCAACGCTCGAGATAAAATCGTCCTGCCGGATGGTGGTCATGGTGGCTCCCTCGTAAACAGTTTAGGCTAATCGATTGAGTTGCACATGATGGGCAAAACAATCTCAGAGAAAACTGGTACAATTCCCGCAACTGACCTATCACAGAATAAGGAGAATGCGATCATGGCTCGACCGAGAGTATTCATCAGTTCGACGTTCTACGACCTGCGGCAAATTCGCGCTGATCTGGATTCCTTCATTCGGCGGATGGGATATGATCCTGTGAGAAATGAGAGTGGGAAGATTCCATACGGAAAGGAGCAGAAGCCGGAAGAGTATTGCTATCGCGAGATCGAAACTTGTGACATTGTTGTTGCCGTCATTGGTGGAAGATTCGGATCACAATCTCAACAATCCGCATATAGCGTTTCGCAGTCTGAGATACGGACTGCGGTTAATCGGGAAAAGAGTCTTTTTATCTTTATTGAAAAGGGGGTCTATACAGAGTATCAAACGTATTTGAAGAACAAGAATAATGAAGGAACAAAATACCACTATGTAGATCGAACTGAGATATATGGCTTTATCGAAGAAATTCTCGGCCTTCCGAGGAATAATCCGGTTCATCCATTTGAAACTGCTGAAGACATAACAGAATTTCTGCGCGAACAATGGGCCGGGATGTTTCAAAGATTCCTTCAAGAACAAGACAGAACCCGTGAGATTTCCCTTATTCTCAGGCTGGATCAGACAGCATCAACTTTGGATCGACTCGTTCAATATCTAAGTGAACAAAACGAGACACAGTCAGACGCTCTTGGGCAGATTGTACTTTCAAATCATCCAGCTTTTCGTCGTTTAGCCAAGGTTATGGGTATCTCTTTCCGTGCTTTTTTTGAGACGCGCGATGAACTCGATAAGCTGCTTGTGGCTTTCGGATACACAGAAGATGTTTTATCGGGCGATCCTGAGTTTTCAATCTGGACCCGCGAGATTAAGAACAAGGTTGCGTACTTGAATGTTAGGGACGAACTATTTACTAAAGATGGAAGAATTCAACCGCAAGGGGCGATCCGCTGGAATGATGATTGGATAACAAGGGAGGTACGAGACAAAGCCGATGAATACGCTCAGCAAACAGAGATTTCCGACGACGATATTCCGTTCTAAGTTACGTTAAGACGCCCGCAAATCCGTATGCCCGAAATCCTCGCCCTTCCAGAGCACCGGCTCTCGTTTCTCGCGAGCCAGGGCGTAGGTGAAGCTGTCACCGAAGTCAGGCAGCGCCGCTGGCACTGATGCAAGAGCAGGTCTACACTGAATATAGAAGAACGACGGCGGGCCGGATGCCCAATCGAGAGAGGAGGACGAATCCATGCAGGTAGCTCTTCGAGACGTTTCCTTGCCCGCGCGTCTGCGTCCCCCTGCGCCTTTAACGGATGAGGAGTTGATGGCCTTTTCCGAGGCCAACAAGCCATGTAAGGTCGAGCGGCTGGCTTCAGGAGAGATTCTGGTGATGACTCCGAGCGGTTACAAGAACAACCTTCGTGAAGCCTATGTGGTCCACGAGCTCTTCGCGTGGGCCGTGGCGGATGGGCGCGGCGAGACATTCAGCTCGAACGCCGGCTTCAATCTGCCCGACGGCTCCACGCTTTCTCCCGATGGGGGATGGGTAGAGTCGAGCCGCGTGGCGGCGTTGAGCAAGCGCGAACAGGAGCGATTTCTGCCCTTTGCACCCGATTTTCTCATCGAGATTCTCTCGCCTTCGGACTTGCTTTCCGAGTTGGACGCCAAAATGGAACAGTGGATCGCCAATGGCGTCCGCCTGGCTTGGCGCATCGATCCCTTCGGCGGAACGGTGGCCATTTACGCGGCGGGGGCGGCGCCCGTGGTGCTCAGTCGCCCGGAAGTGGTCGAAGGAACAGGCCCTGTCGAAGGCTTCCGGCTCAAAATGGCGCGGGTCTGGGGCTGACCACCGCCTGCGGTGGGGCAGACGCCTCCGGCAGGGCGTCAAACAAAGAACACTGCCTCACACCGCCGGACGCAAATCCGTATGCCCAAAATCATCGCCCTTCCAGAGCACGGGGTCGCGCTTCTCGCGGGCCAGCGCGTAGGTGAAGCAGTCGCCGAAGTTGAGGTTGGCCGGGTGGCCGCTGCCTTTGCCGTAGTCGCGGTAGGCCTGCCATGCAATTTTTGCCTGCGCCGCGGTTACCGGTTCGATTTGGAGTCCGGGATTTTCAAGTATTTCTTCCAGCCGGGCCATGAGAATCGGGTCCTTGTACCGGCCCACAACAATCCGCGACTCAAGGTAGGATGCAGCGGAGAGGCGAACCACTTTCGCCGCCTCAATCGCATCGGAGAAGGCCTGCGCTTCCGGTTCATTTTTGAGAATTGCGATCAAGGCTGAGGTGTCGACGATCATACCGGCAGCCCTGTTTCCGGATCGTAAAGCTCATCCATCAGCTCCTTGGAGGTTTTGCCGTCGTTCATCCTCGGCCCGGTTTCCCGGCTGACATCCATGAGCCAATCCGCCATGAGCTTGTTGAGGCGCTGGTTTCGCTTTTCACGCTCGATCTCGCGCTCCACAGCCACAGTTATTGCGGTCACAAGGCTCACCCCTCGCATCGTCGCGAGTTCCCGAATGCGCATCTCAACTTCTTGGTTTTTGATATTGACCGCCATAGAATTCCACCTTTCCACCATTTATTTCCACCATTCTACCATGAAGCTCTACAAAACCGGAAAGTGCTGGCTCGCGGTGCGGAGAATACCCCTAATGCCCTAAGCTAGAGTCATGAGCGACTCGACGCTGAAGGCGGCGGCAACGCAGGACGGAATCTTTGATTTATTGGTGGTGGGCGCGGGACCAACGGGGTTGGCCTGCGCGATTGAAGCACAGAAGGCCGGCTTGCGCGTCGTGACAGTCGAGAAGGGCTGCGTCTGCAACTCGCTCTTTCACTATCCGTCGCACATGACGTTTTTCACCACGCCGGAGCTGCTGGAGATTGGCGACATTCCTTTTCCCAGCCCCAATGCCAAACCCAAACGCAACGAGGCGCTTCAGTATTACCGCCTGGTCGCGGCGCACTACCGGCTGGATATTCGCCAATATCATCGCGTGGAGCGGGTGACGGGCGCGGACGGCGGCTTCACGGCGCACACGGTGGACCGTTTTGGCCGCGGAGGCAGGATTCAGGCGCGGAAGCTGGTAGTTGCCAGCGGCTACTACGACCGGCCGAACAACCTGCACATTCCCGGCGAGAGCCTGAGCAAGGTGCATCACTACTACTTCGATCCGCATCCCTACTTCGGGATGGACGTGCTGGTGATCGGTGGCAAGAACTCGGCGGCGATTGCGGCGCTGGAGCTGTGGCGCAGCGGCGCGCGCGTAACGCTGGTGCACCGCGGGCCGGAGATTACCGAGCACGTGAAGTACTGGATCAAGCCGGACCTCGAAAACCGCATCAAGAACCGCGAGATTAAAGCATATTTCAACGCGCAGGCGGTCGAAATTGCGCCAGACAGCGTGATCATCGAGACACCGCAGGGCCGCGTGACCCTCAAGAACGACTTTGTCTTTGCGATGACCGGCTACCATCCGGACTTCGATTTTCTGGAGAGCCTGGGCGTAATACTCGAGGGCGAGGATCGGCTGCCGGTCTGCAACCTGGAGACGCTGGAGAGCAATGTTGCGGGGATTTATCTTGCCGGTGTGATTGTTGCCGGGGCGCGCACCAATGATATCTTCATCGAGAATGGGCGCCACCACGGACGTCAGATTGCGGCGGCGCTGGCTGGCAAGTGAAGCTAGGCTCAGTTAAGATTCAAGCTGCGCAGGGCGAGCGGGTCGAAGATCGTCGGCGTGTGCGGCTTGCAGTGCAGCTTTGATGGCAGCGGGGACGCGTAGGAGCGGGTGACATGGAGCCGGTCCATCACTATGTATCGGGTGCGCAGGCCGTCTACAGTTGCGGGCAGTTGAGCGGGGAGGCGATTGCGGTCGACGTAGATGACCAGCGCCGCCTCGCGGGGATTGTCCAAGCTCTGGCCGACGCCCACGCCAAAGAAGGCTGGATTCTGCCGCATCAGGCCAGCGGCAACCTGGTTCTTGATGGCCTCGGCCTGCGTGAGCGCCGAGTAAGGCAAGGCGACTGCGGCTGAATCAAGCGCAGTCTGCGGCGCTGAGCCGTAGGCCACGGCGCGGGCCGACGCGGGAATCGCCAAGGTACGCACGCCGTCCACGGTGGCCGGCACGCTGACCGTCCTGTTCTCGTCGGTGTAGAAAATCACCGCGGCCTGGCCAGAATAATCGCTGCTCTTGCCTGTAGCTACGCCCAAAACTCCGGTTGCCGAGCTCACCAGCATACGAGCCTGCCCGAGAGCCTGCTGGGCGCGCGCCGTCTCCGTCTCGCTGAGCGCTCGGTTCTGCGCCTGGGCGATGGTGTTGTCTCCGTAACTCAGGCAACTGACGGCATGGTCGGCCGCGCCGACAAAGGTATAACTCCCGCCTAACTGCGCGCCTAACTCGCTGAGTACGTCGGCTGCCGGATTGGCAACGCCCTGGCTGACGCCGGAGAGGTCTGTTCCGCCGGCAAAGAAGAGGCCGACCGGCTCAGCGTTTGCGGCATCGACCACCAGCGCGCCGGAGTCACCCGCATCGCTGAACTGGTTTCCGCTCACTCCCAATTGATGCGTGAAGGTCTTAGTCAGATAAGCGCGCGTTTCGGCGCAGTCGAGGTAGTAATCGACCTTCACGTCGAGATCGAGGGCCGAGATGCCGCCGCAGGTCAGTCCGGTTGTCCGCCCGCTCTTGGCCACGCGCAGATCAAGCGAGGCAGCCTCGCCCTTGCCACCGGAGGAGCTGATGCCGGGAGGCGCGGCGGCCAGTGTGCCGTCCGCCTGACGGCCACCCAGTTCGAGAATGCTGCCGCTCGGGTCTACGGTGCGAGAGGCGACCTGGGCGATGGCGGCGTCGGCGTTGGTACCCTTCGAGTCGAGCGCCAGCCAGCCGGTCAGAGAAGCTACCGGAGCCACGCCGGCACCATCTCCCAGAGGCGAACAGTTGTTGTCGATCAGCCCAGGTTGGACGATGGTGTCGCCGGCGCTGGCGTGGTCGCTCTTGGCCAGGACGTGGTTGTTGCTCAGCAGGTACTGGCGCTTGCCGGCATCTTCGACGAGCGCGCCCAGCGTGCCGCTGCAACAGTCGATAATCTGGGTGCCCTGCGAGTCGTAGTTGGTGTTGTTGCCGCCGGAGCTGCCCATCTGCACCGAGGCGGTCAACTGGCCCTGATGGGTGGCTGGATTGCTCGAGACCCCCGCCGTGTTCACCAGCACCACGGAGGTAATTCTGGAGGGCGCTCCGTCGATTGTGGCTACGACATAAGTTGCGCCAGTGGCCTGCACTGATGCCGGCGCACTGTAAGTAACCACGCAAGAGGTAAAGCTCTGGCTGTCGCGCTGGCAACTGACGGCGCTGAGTGAGCCTTGTCCGCCACTGAATCCGTCTGCCGAGCCTGCCATCGAAAAGTGAATGCCGGCGGCGCCGCCCGCCTCGGCGAGAATGCCGGAGATATTGACGCTGCCATTGGCGCCCAGAGCGGCGTTCTCGGGCGTCAGGGGCTGGAGAAAGCCGGGGGTCACCGTGAGCAGGGCGTTCGCGCGGACAGCGGGATTCGACTCGAGAGTAGCGGTAACCACCACCTCGGCGCGGTCGGCGGTGAGGTAACTCGGTGGCGTGTATTGGCCGCTGGCGTTGATGCTGCCTGGCCCGCTAACCGCGTCACCGCCGGAGAGCGACCAGGTGACCTCAGCGGCGCCGCCGCCGGAGAGCGTGGCCACAAATTGATGCATCGCGCCGCCTTGCGCGCTGGTTGCGTTGCAGCCGGTGCAAGTGGTGTCGATGGAGCTTGTGCCTGGAGAGAGGGAAAGAGCTGCATCTGAGGAATTTGCCGCGACCATACCGCTGCCGCAACCCGCCGCTAACAGCAGCGATGGAGCCAGCAACGCCGGAAAATTCCTGACAGAGAGCCGCATGATCTTGATCCCACACTAGTATATCGGCTACATCAAAATTTCACTGATTGATTGCAGCACGGCTTGCCGGACTGGGTGCAGCATGATTGTATATATTGTTGATATTACGATCTTTATGGAAAGTATCCTAATTCTGGCGGCAACTACGGAAAAGGACTTGTAATCAGCTGCGGTGGGGCCAGCCGCGCTTGTGCGCCATGGGTTCGTGGTATCCCACCCTAGCCGCAGGATTGCAAGACGCAGATCCTGCGGCTTCGCTCCGCTCAGGATGACAGCAAGGGTGGGGTACCCGATGTTACCTTACGCCAGGGCCTCGTTGACAGCCTCGGCGAGCGCCTGCAAACCGATTTCAAGCTCGGCTCCCAGGTGGACCCGCAGGGCGCGGCGACCGCGCGACTCGAGCACCGCCAGATCGCCGGCGGCCTGGGCGTCGATCACCACGCCAAAGCTGAGCTTCTGGCCGGGAATCTCGAGATCGCCGGAGTGATCGGCGGTGATCTGCAAAAAGACTCCAGAGTTCGGACCGCCTTTGTAGTCCTGGCCGGTGGAGTGAAGGAAACGCGGGCCAAAGCCGAGGCAGGTGGCTACGCGCTTGCAGTCGCGCACCTTGTGGCGCAGAGCCTGAATCGCCGCCTCGTGCTCGGGGAACATGGGGAGGAAGGCCAGCGTGGCAAAGTAATCGCCCGGGTGAATCTGGGCGAGATGGGCGCGCAGATAGCTGGCGAGCGTCTGGCCTGCTCCGGCAGCCTTGAGCGTGGCCGCATAGGCATCGGTAGCGTAAAGCTGGAAGTTTACCTCGTCTTGAGCGCCGACCAACACTGGCTTGCGAACGGGGAGTTTGCCGGTCTGCTCGTAGGCCGCGGTGAGGGCGCGGGTTTCGATTTTGGCTGACTCGACATCGGGCTGATTGAAGGGATTGATACCCATCACCGAACCGGCGACGCTGGTGGCAACCTCCCAGGTGAAGAACTGGCCGAAGATCTCGTAGAGGTCGGAGATTTCGATATAAACGACCGGATGTCCGGCAGCTTCGATGGCTTTGACCTTGGCGTCCTGAGAGCTGTCGGTAGTCTTCGCGTAACGAATGTAGACGAAGAGGCGGTCGCTGCCGTAGGTCTCTGGCTCGGCGATGGTTTCGCGATCGACGGGCGTAATGCCTTTGCCGAGCTTGCCGGTGGATTCGGCGATCAATTGTTCGAGCCATGCTCCCAGGTCGTAGATCTCGGGCGAGGTGAAGATGGTGAGCTTGTCGCACCCGGTGTTAGCGGCCGCGCCCAGCGTCAGGCCCAGCTCGACGGCGGGATTTTCGGCGGGGGCAAGCTTGGCCGATGCCACGGCTTTGGCTGCCTCAGAGAGCAGCTTCTCAGTGTTCAACCCGGCTAGCGTGGCCGCGACGACTCCAAAGGGCGAGAGCGCGGAGAAGCGCCCGCCGATGGTGGGGTCGCCATAGAAGATATAGCGGAAGCCGTCGTCCTTGGCGACCTGCTCCATCTTGGAGCCTGGATCGGTGATGGCGATGAAGTGGCTGCCGGCATTTTCCGGCCCGACGGCCTCTTTCATCTCATGGAAGAAATATTGCTTGAGGACGTTGGGTTCAAGCGTGGAGCCGGATTTGCTGGCCACGACGACCAAGGTATCGGCCAAGTTGATTTCGTTGCGGACGGTAAAGATCTGCTCGGGATCGGTGGAATCGACGATGCGGAGGGCGGGGAAGTTGGGCTGCTGTCCAAAGGTGACGCTGAGAACCTCGGGGCAGAGGCTGGAGCCCCCCATACCGAGCAGCAGGATCGTCTCGAAGTCGGCGGTCTCGATCTCTGCGCCCAGCTCGGCATAGGTGGGTAGCTCCTTCTGCTGGCGCTCGATGATGTCGATCCAGCCCAGCCACTTCTCTTCGCCATCGCTGGTCCAGAGCGTGGGGTCTTTCTGCCAGAAGCGGGCGACTTTGTTGTTGGAGGTCCAGTCGGCGGCAGCCGTATTGACGGCGTCGCGAAGATCGGGGGGTAATGCGAATCGAATACTCATATCGTTTTAATTGTGCATCAAAGAGCCGGGTTCTGGAAAATTGCCCGACAAATCAATCATTTCATGCGTCGATTTTAGGCTATTCATCTCTTCTTGCAAAGTCGCACCTACCGGAACGGGCATCTAGCCAAAGATGCCTTTTTTCGAAAGAGCGGCGCGCTCAAGTGTTACCCGCGAAATCCAAGCCATCAAGACGCTGAGGCCAACCCCACAAATGACGAGGAGGTATCTGGTAAGGCTCGTGTGATGCCACCAGTCAAGCCTGGCGACTAACCGAGCGCTCATGGTGAATTGAAGGATGGGAAAGTGGTAGAGATAGAGGCTGTAACTGATAAATCCCAAAAAAGACAGAGTTCGATTCATAAAAAAGAAACGGTGCAGAAAACTTCCCAGGTTCTCCGAGACCAATGCGGCCAGAAGTAGGCCTGTAGAAAGCAGAGCGACAGAGGTAACCACCAGAGGAGACCAGTCTTGTCCGGCGGCTGCGGAGGGATGAATAGGAAGAAAGAGCGCAAATCCGGCAAAGAAAAGAACCACTCCTGCTATCAGCAAGGTGCTTCGTTTCGGTCTTGCCGAGCGCAGCCAGATGGCTACGATTGCTCCGCAGAGAAGCCCGTCGTAGTGAGTCAGAGTGTTATAGTAAACGGAAATTCGCGAAAAGCCTTGATAAGCTGCCCATAAGCGAAGGAAAGGCGCCACGAGAAAGCCGGCAAAGAGGCATGGCAGAACCACTCGCAGAGAGGCTCGCCGAATTACCGCGGGCCATACGAGATAGAATTGTTCTTCGATCGCCAGAGACCAGGTTGCCGGAAGAATATGAGAGAGAATAAACTGACTGGCAAATAGATTTTGGATCATTAACAGATAAGCCCAAAGTCCAAGGGATTCACTGGGAACACTCAGTATGAGTCCGCCCAGGAATCGCCGGAGAACAGGAAGTATGCAGAAGGCAAACAAGAGTAAGAGCAGATATGCAGGCCAGATGCGTAGAACGCGGCGTTCGTAGAAGCGTAGGAAGTATACTTTGCTCTCACGCGCCTCCCACAGAATGCCGGTGATCAAAAAACCTGATAGAACAAAGAAAAGGTCAACGCCTACCCATCCCTGTTCAGCAATCTCATTGACCGCGTGCGGAATCACGCCTCTAACGTGACAAATCAGCACCATCAAGATTGCAAGACCGCGAAGCCGATCCAGTTGCGGGATAACTTTGGGCAACTGATATTCGGATCTCAATTTCAGTGCTATGGCCGAAGCATTACCACTCACTCGCTAACCATCACCAATCTTGAAACAGGTACTGTGCAACATTCTACCGGGAAAGAATTCTAACTGTACCGTGTAGCGATTGCCGCAGGAGTTGCGGGAAGAATAATTGTTGTTGGAGATCTAGTCGGCGGCAGCCGTGTTTACGACGCCGCGAAGATCGGGAGGTAGCGCGAATCGAATGCTGATATCGTTTTCAATTGTGCGTTAAAGAACCGGATTTCGGAAACCCGCGGGAATTCTCCACCTGTGGAGCCGAGGAATCTGCGACGATAGGGTGGGATCCAAACCGGCTGCGGAAAGATTCTGTTTGTCAGGAATTGTTGGAGAAAAGCTCTTTTCCGCGACTAAAACCATCGTAGATTCAATTGGTTTCGCACTGTGGTTAAACCCCAGTCCCGCTCCGTTTTTCGCCCAATTCAGGGAAGCCCACGCCCACTGCTCCTTCCGCCGCTACTATTTGTTTCCATCCCTTTGGGCCGCCATTTGGCTGACGATCCAAGGATAGGTTTTTGTGAGGCCGTCAGAAAGGCTCTGGCTGGGCGCCCAGCTCAGTTTCTCTCGGATCAGCTGGTTGTCGGAGTTTCTACCGCGCACGCCGAGTGGACCAGCAATGTGCTTGATGGAGAGATTTTTTCCGGCAATCTTCATGATCATTCGGGCCATTCCATTGATGGTGACCATCTCTTCGGAGCCGATGTTGACCGGTCCCTTGAAGGAAGATTGCATGAGCCGGCGCACGGCTTCGATGCACTCGTCGATGTAGAGAAAGGAGCGAGTCTGTTCTCCGTCGCCCCAGATTTCGATTTCGCCGCCGTCTGCAACTTCGGCCACTTTCCGGCAGAGGGCCGCGGGAGCTTTCTCCTTTCCACCCTGCCAGGTTCCCTCCACGCCAAAGATATTGTGGAATCGGGCGATATGGACATCGAGCCCGTAATTCCGGGCAAAGGCAAGATAGAGACGCTCGCTGAAAAGCTTCTCCCATCCGTATTCGCTGTCAGGCGCGGCTGGATAGGCAGTCTCTTCGCCGCACTTGGGGTTACCTGCATCTTCCTGGTTGTAAGCTGGATACATACATGCCGACGAAGAGTAAAAGATCTTCTTGGTCTTGCGTTTCACGGCAAAGTCCGCCATGTGCAGGTTGATCATGGCGGAGTTATGCATAATGTGGGCGTCGTTGTCGCCGGAAAACACGTACCCTGCGCCGCCCATGTCAGCCGCAAACTGGTAGACCTCATCGACATAATCATCGAGAACCGCTTCCCAACTCCTCGGGTTGCGAAGATCGGCGATGACAAAATCATGCGCCTTGCTGGGAGCGAATTCGGGCGCCTTGAGGTCCACTCCGCGCACCCAATAGCCCTCGGCCACCAAACGGCCAGCCATGTGGCTGCCGATAAAGCCGCCTGCACCGCACACCAAAGCTGTTTTCTGTGCCATGAATCAATAGTCTCCTCGGGCGAGCGATTATGCAGAGCCGTTCAATGCACTTTCGGCAGGACGAAAATTGCGAAAACCAATACGAACAAGAATATCACCGGTCACTGATGACATATTCATTCAACGGGGTTCAGCAGTTATTTCAGTAACATAGTTGGACGCCTGAGAGTTTGTCCGCAAATAGTAGCGCTGATCTCCAGACCCGCACACATCGCATCTGGAGAGCGGAGCCACAAATACGCAATTCACGGACAGGCTCTATGTGTGTCAGGTAGATTCGGCGAGGAGTTGGTGAAGGAATTTGAGGATGAAGCGTGGGTTGTGTTTGAGGTAACGGAGGGCCAGACGGCGCGGCTCGGTTACGAAACGAAAGACCCATTCCAGCCCGGAGCGCTGCATCCATCGGGGAGCGCGGCGCTTGCTGCCGGCGATGAAATCGAAGGCCGCGCCGATGGCAAACATCACGGCGGGCACCCGGCCCATATGCTCGATAATCCAGTTTTCCTGCTTGGGGCAGCCGAGGCCAACGAAGAGCAAGCGCGCTCCAGAGGCATTGATGCGATCAACCACGGCCCGGTCTTCTTCCGGCGTAAGCGCCCGAAAGGGTGGGCTTTCCTGAAAGGCCACGATGAGATTCGGGTGGCGCAAACGCGCGGCGCCGAGGAGAGCCTCGAGAACGGCAGGGCTTCCGCCGTAGAAGCCTATTGGGATACTGTTGGTTTCTGCCGCCGCCAGCAGTGCGGCCGTCGAGTCCGGTCCGCAGACCCGCTCAGCGCCTCTCTCACGGAGCGCACGGAGCGCCCAGACGAGCGGGACACCGTCGGGGAAGACCATATCGGCGGCATTGAGCCGGCTCCGGTAAGCCGGATCGTCAACGGCTTCCATAATCATGTGAACACTGGCGAAAAAGAGCGCGCGGGATTGGCGCTCCCCGGCCCAACGAAGACTCAGTTGAACTACTTCATCGCAACTGCTGGCGGCAACGTTGACTCCAAGGATGGAGCGGGTAACGATGAGATTTTGCGGCTCGGCGGTGGCAGTCACGGTTGAGGCTCTCTCAGGACAATATCAAAAGCCTGGTTCGGAAGGACGGTCGAAGAGACGCCATCCTGGCAGGCGAGAAGAATCGAAACCAGCTCCGCCGACCCGCCAGAATGCCGACCCGCCAGAATGCCGACGAACCTTGCATGAATGCTGCTTCCGGGGGCTCGTCCAGCCTTGAAACAAGCCATTGCACAGGCTGATGCGCCCTAGCAGCCCTTGGTGAAAGTCCGAGTCTCTGAGAAACTCTCTTCGGGAGCCAAAGTCCACCTATTATTTCCAACGTCTTACGGCACGACTAAAGTCGTGCCCTATCAAAGCCCGACTTTCACCACGGGCAGCTAGCCCTCAACGGGAGGGATGAGGGCCGAAATGGTATAACGCGCCGATGGTGAAGCCCTGCGGATAATTGGTTTTTTTAAGCCCAGTTTTCCCGGTGTTGCGGGGCATATTGGGCCATGACTGGTATTCATAGTCGGCTCGCACCCACAATCCGCCAACGACCCGGTAGTCTAGCCCCCCGCCAGCGGCGAGAAAGTTGGTGCTGTCATGGTTGAGGTAGACTTCGTTCGGCCTCCCGTTGTAGTCCAGGTTGCCGTATCCGGCAAAGAACTTACCGTAAGGATGGAGGTTGCGGAAGTGAGGCCAAGCGTAGATCAGCCCGCCCTCGGCAGTGTCTTGCCGCAAATTTGGCTGCGTTTTGTTCTTATGGTCGAGGTTGAGGTCTCGAGCCTCGGCCTCGATGCCGATACCGCGCAGAAACGACGGCACATGGATCAGAGAATAGTCGATCCAGAGTGTGCCGCCGAGCAGCCGGTAGTTCTGCCCATCTAAAGCGGTGTTATAGTCCGAAAGTCCGGCTCCAATGGCCAACGGAAATCTGCTCTCCGTGGCTGCCGGTGCAGTTTGTGCAAGAGCGGAGTATGCCGCGCAAACAAAAAGTACTGCGAGGATCAGCCCAAGGTACGGCTTCACACGCATTTTGCGTCTCCTTTTAGGGTTGCCGGACACCCTCCCCCGAGGCGTTCCCCTTCGCTAGAGTGTACATCCGCATGAAAAAAAAGCAAGGCAAAGATTTCGCGAACGTTACTGGTGGTGGGTGGGCGATGCCGGAAAGGTACTTTCCCATCCGTGCGGATGCCCCCAATAATCATCCGCGTACACTTATGTGACAACCGGAGCCTCGCGGAGCGAGACGCAGTTAACTTCTGTGAAATGCTCATCCTGGCGGGTAATCGCGGCAGTGATCCGGGGTCGGCGCATCTGCCAGAATACGCTTTCCAACTGGCGTCCGTCATCGATCCACTCCCGGCCATCTGGGCGTAATGCGCATTAAATTCAGCCCACCTCTATCTTCTACCACAAACGCCGGAGAGGCGGCGGGAACGGCTGCCAAACCGCCCATGGGAAGTTCAACCGCATCGAAGCCTGAACCGGCAATTTTGGCTGCTCCGGCGGCCACAAACAGGTACTGGAGCCCGGCAACCGGCTCGTCTTCGCCGGGCAAGCTGCTGCTCTCCCGGCTGCCGGTGAGGTCGAGGCGCTCGACGCGAAAATAATCTCCATCCATCAGCATGGTCCGTCCGGCCAGCTTCTGGGGGGAGACTTTGCCGGCTTGCGTAACCAGCCGCACAGCTTCCAAGGATTTTTTGATGTTCAGCTCACGCCCGCGTCCGTAGTCGTACATCCGGTAGGTCAGGTCGCAGTACTGCTGGGTTTCGAGCAGAATCGTACCCGGCCAGATGGCGTGAACCGTTCCCGCATCCACAAAGACGACCTCACCGGGAGCTACATCGAGCATATTCAGGCTTTGTTCCAGCGTGTCGGCCTCGATGCCGGCCATCACGTCGTTTTGCGAGATACCCGGCTTCAGCCCGCAGGCTACCTTCGCTCCGGGTTCGGTGGCCAGTACATACCAGCACTCCGTCTTGCCGCGCGGATCGCCATATTTTTGCGCCATTGCGTCGTCGGGATGCACCTGCACGCTGAGTTTTTCTTTGGCGAAGATGACCTTGATCAGCAGCGGCGATCCACCATCGAGTTGGGCAGCCTTACCGAGCAGAGCTTCGGGGTTCCCGGCAAAGAGTGATCCCATGGTCTGGCCGGAGTGAGGGCCGCTGGCTATCACGCATTCGTCTCCGTTGAGCCAGGCCTCGCCAATCAATTTCCCATCGGGAGCCAGGTCATACCAGGGACGAAGGTCTGGATTGCCCCAAGGCCGCTCGGAAAACCAGGGGGCGATGCGAAAGGGCGCCCATTTGGGAGGGGTCGATTTCTTAGAAGTAGCCATGAAAACTGCCCATCTTTCCGGGGGAGAGAACGCATATGCAAGCCGTATTCCGGACGGCGCCGAAGCTCGGTTGCACTCTAACTTTAGCAGAGAACCCGGGGGGCCGGTTTGCTCCATTCCGCCTGGGGAGAATAACCTAGGCTCATGGCAAAACCAGTTTCCATTTGTGTCATCGGGTCTGGCTATGTTGGACTCGTCGCGGCTGTCTGCTTTGCGGAGATCGGACACCAGGTCACCTGCGTGGATAATGACGAAGCCAAGGTGAATACCCTGCGCGAGGGGCGGGTGCCGATCTTCGAGCGCTATTTGCCTGAGCTATTGAGCAAGCACCAGGGGCGCGGGGTCTGCTTCACCACCGATCTGGGCGCGTCGGTGGAACGGAGCGAGGCGATCTTCATCGCCGTGGGTACGCCGCAGGGCAATACCGGTGCGGCGGATCTCTCCTACGTCGAGGCGGTGGTCTCGGAGATTGCCCGCTCGATCAACAGCTACAAGGTGATCGTGGAAAAGAGCACGGTTCCGGTGTACACCAACGAATGGATACGGCGCGTGCTGCACCGTCACGGCGTGACCCCGCAGAGCTTCGATGTGGTTTCGAACCCCGAGTTCCTGCGGGAAGGCACGGCCGTGCTGGACTTTCTGCATCCCGACCGCATCGTGGTAGGCGCCAACACGGAACGCTCCGCCGAGGTGTTAAAGCGGATTTACGAGCCACTGACCGGCGGCGGCTACTATGCGCAGCCGGATGCGCTGCCGGGAGTCTGCAGCGCGCAACTTCCAGCAAAATTGCTAGTCACATCGGCGCAGAGCGCGGAGATCATCAAACATGCCTCGAATGCCTTTCTGGCCTTGAAAATCTCCTTCATCAATGCGGTTGCCAACCTGGCCGAGACGGTAGACGCGGACATAGAAGACATCGCCGCGGGCATCGGCATGGACAGCCGCATCGGTCCGCGGTTTCTCTCGGCGGGGCTGGGTTACGGCGGGTCTTGCTTTCCCAAGGATGTGGCCGCCTTTCACTGGGTGGCGCAACAGCAGGGGGTGGACTTCCAACTACTGCAGGAGATTCGCAAGGTCAACGATATGCAGCGGAGCGTCTTCTTCAACAAGGTGCGCGCGGCTCTGTGGACGCTGCGCGGCAAGCGGCTGGCGGCGCTGGGTCTGGCCTTCAAGGGCGACACGGACGACATACGCGAGTCGCCGGCCATCGACGTGATTGGGAAGCTGCTGGAGGCTGGCGCCTTGATCACAGCCTATGACCCGGCGGCGATGGAGCGAGCCCAAGATGTACTGCCGCCGGCGGAGAATCTCCACTACGCGGCGAATCTCTACGAGGCGGCAAAGGATGCCGACGCAGTGTTGATTCTGACCGACTGGAAGGAGTTTTCCGAGATAGATCTGGTACGCCTCAACCAGACGGTCCGCTTCCCCATCGTGATTGACGGCCGCAATCTATACAAGCCGCAAGAGATGCTGGATCACGGCTTCACGTATGTGAGCGTGGGCCGCCCGGCAAGTTACCAGGCGCAGCAGGGCAAGCCGCGCAACCTGGTGATGTAGGAGCAGTCAGCGAGTCGGCAAGTTAGCGAGTCAGCAAGTTTTCAAGTTATCCTGGAGCAAGACCTTTGACCATGCGTATTCTAGTTACCGGCGCTGCCGGATTTCTTGGTTCTCACCTCACCGATCGCCTGCTGGGCGAGGGCCACAGAGTAATCGGCGTCGATAACCTCTCGACCGGCAACCGGGATAACATCGCTCATCTGCGCAACGAGCCACGCTTTGAGTTTGAAGAGCGCGACATCTGCCATTCATTTGATTCAGGGCCGGTGGACTACGTCTTCAACTTAGCCTCGCCGGCCAGCCCGCCGGAGTATCTTCGCCTGGGAATCGAAACGCTGCGGGTTGGCTCCATCGGCGTCGATAACACGCTGGAAATCGCCGCCAAGTACAACGCCGGCTATCTGCATGCCTCGACTTCGGAGTGTTACGGCGATCCGCTGGAGCATCCGCAGCAGGAGAGTTACTGGGGCCATGTGAACCCGGTGGGGCCGCGCTCGGTTTACGACGAGGCCAAGCGCTTTGCCGAGGCGCTGGTGATGGCTTGGCAGCGTTCGCGCGGCGTCAATACGCATTTGGTTCGCATCTTCAATACTTATGGTCCGCGCCTGCACCCCAGCGACGGCCGAGTTATCTCCAACTTCATCATGCAGGCACTGCGCGGCGAGCCGCTGAGCATCTACGGAGACGGCAGCCAGACGAGAAGTTTTTGTTATGTAGACGATCTTATCGAAGGGATTCTGCGCCTCTCGCGTTCGGAGGAACATATGCCGGTCAACATAGGTAATCCCGTCGAATTCACGATTTTGGAATGCGCCCAGGCGGTGTTGGAGGTTACCGGATCGAAGAGCGAGTTGCGCTTTGGAGATTTGCCGGAGGACGACCCCACGCGGCGCTGCCCGGATATCTCGAAGGCGCGCGAGTTGCTCGGCTGGGAGCCGCGAATCACGCTCATTGAAGGTCTGCAAAAATCTCTGGCGTTTTTCAAAAGCAAAGTGATGGGCGGCGCATAGATTCTTTGCGGCGTAACGTTTTTTTCTTTCCTCGCACGCCAGCGCTTTGCTACTCTTTCCCTATCATGAAGCGCACGTTCTTCCTGCTCCTGACAGCCGTCGTCCTTTTTGCATTCAGCCAGTCTGCCGCCGCACAGAAATTTCTGCCCAAGACCATCCAGTTCAAAGGCGCGCCGGAGTACTCCGACCAGGAACTGCTGGCCGCCTCGGGAGTGAAAAAGGGCACGGTGCTGAACTATTCCGAGATGAGAGACCACTCGAAGCGGCTGATGGACAGCGGCGTGTTCGACACTGTCAGCTTCACCTTCGACGGAGTGGATCTGGTCTTCAAGCTGGCTCCCTCCACCATTCTCTATGACGTGCACCTGGAGAATTTGCCACTGACGCCGGGCAAGGAGCTGGACACCAAGCTGAATGATCGCTTTCCGCTCTATCACGGCAAAGTTCCATCCGAGAATGGGCTGTTGGAAGACGTGCGCGGCGCTCTGGAGGAGATGCTTGAGGCCGAGGGCATCAAAGCTGCCATAGCGGCTGCGCCTTACACGGATCATAATCAGCACAAAGTTACTGCCATGAGCTTTGCCATCACCGCGCCGCCGGTGCGGGTGGGATCGATCCACCTGGAAGGAGTCTCGTCTGCGCTGCAACTTCCGGTCAAGCGCATTGCCGACCGAGAATCCGGAACCCCCTTT
>JBEKDX010000014.1:0-23828 GCA_050014135.1 Occallatibacter sp. | reverse complement strand
CATGACGAAGAACAACATAAATGCGGGCGAGGACGCACGCACGACAGCCGATCTGGAGACCGACGCTACAATCCAGCCATCACAAAAGAACGCGGTCACGGTACTACATCTTTTTCAGGTTGGCGAACTTTTCCATCAGCTTCTTCATGCCGTGTTGGGAGAACAGGACGGTGAGTTTGGCGTCTTCACCGTCTCCCTCACGCATCAGGACAGTGCCTTCGCCGTACTTGGAGTGGCGGACGCGCTGGCCTTTTTTGAGGTTTGTGGCTCCGGTGGACGGGGGCAGATCGATGCGGTGCGACGGAACCGCAGGTCCTTCGACTCCCTGCGCTATGCTTCGGTCGCTCAGGATGACAGGCTGAACGAGAGCTCCGGGCTTACCGTGACTCGATTTGCCGCTGAAGAAACGGGCGATGTTGTCGATGGAGTTTGGCGTTTCGGGCACTGGCGCACTCTCACTTTTTGAACTGGATGCGGTGCTGGTTGGGGTGGTCTTGGTCTTGGGGGTCATCCAGGAGGCGACAAAGGGCTTGGAGGAAGAGTTGCTTGCGTTCGCGCCATAGCGTTGCTTTCCGTTGGCCGCCAAGGCCTGAGCGGGTGCGCGCGGCGCTTCCTGGCTTTCGTCCTCGTAGTTGAAGTGGCGGTCGGCGAAATCAGCGGTGTTGCCGGGGCGGCGGGAGGCGGCGAAGCGGGAGCCTGGAGCGGAGTAGGCGGGAGTGGACCAAGACGGAGAACGGCCGCCGAGGTTTTCGATCAACTGGTTGGGAACTTCTTCGAGGAAGCGGGAGGGAATGCTCATCTCCGGCGCGTCGTTGCCATATCTTCTTCGATAAATGGCGCGGGTCAGGACGAGGGTGTTCATTGCGCGGGTCATGCCGACGTAGCAGAGGCGGCGCTCCTCTTCCAGCTCGTCGGGGTTGTTGAGGGTGCGGGAGTGGGGAAAAAGCCCCTCTTCGAGGCCGGCGAGAAAGACGAGCGGGAATTCGAGGCCCTTGGCGGCGTGCAGGGTCATCAGCGTGACGCGGGCGTCGGGGTCGAACTGATCAGTGTCCGAGGCCAGAGCGGCGTGGTCGAGGAATTCCGCCAGGGTTTCGCCGCGGGCTTCGGCATCGTGTGCGGCGTTGGCCAGCTCCTTGAGGTTTTCAATGCGGCTGAAGGATTCGGGTGAGCCTTCGGTCTCTAGAGCTTTGATGTAGCCGGTGCGGTCGAGGAGAAAGCGGATCAGCTCGGGGAGGGTGGCGGCGTCGCCGGGGGCGCGGAAGGCAAGAGCATCGTCGGTTTTGTCTTCTGCAAGTTCGGTGGCATCGGAGTCGAAATCGGGGGTGGGAGTTCCTTCATTCCCAGGTCCCAAAGTCGAGACCTGGGCCACCCGGAGGAGTTGGGGCATCTGATCGTGGAAAGTGAGTTGCGTCTGTGTCTCGCTCGAAGCCCCAAACTCGAAGCCGGTGTCGGCGTCGTCGGAGGACTCAGCGCTGGCGGCTACATCGGCGGAGAGCTTGCCGGCAAAGTCGGGGTCCATCATTGCCTGGGCGTCGAGAATCAACTGGCGGAAGGAGTCGATGGCCATCAGGGCGCGGGCGGGGATGAGACGATTTTGGATGGCGGCGGCGAGCGCCTCCCAGGTGGATTGGCCGGTTTCGAGAGCCAGCCGCTCGAGGGTTTCGAGGGTGGTTTTGCCGATTCCGCGGACGGGGGTATTGATAACTCGCTGCAAGGCCATCGAGTCGTGGGGGTTGCGGATCAGTCGAAGATAAGCGAGCAGGTCCTTGATTTCGGCGCGCTCGTAAAAGCTGAAGCCGCCGACCATGGTGTAGCGGATGTTGTAGCGGCGCAGCGACTCTTCGACCAGGCGCGACTGGGCGTTGGTGCGGTAGAGGACGGCCGCCCTTCCGGGCTCTTGTATTTCGGACGAGCTTGTCTGCCGAAGAAAGGTCTGAATGCGGTCGGCGATGAAAAGAGCTTCGTTTTCGCCGTCGGGCGCCTCGTAGTAGCCGATCAGCGAGCCGCCCTTGCGGTCTGTCCAGAGCTTCTTGCCTTTGCGCTGGAGGTTGTTGGCGACTACGGCTCCGGCAGCTTCGAGAATGATCTGAGTGGAGCGGTAGTTCTGCTCGAGGCGGACGATGCGGGCGTTGGGAAAATCCCTTTCGAATTCGAGAATGTTGCGGATGTCGGCGCCGCGCCAGGAATAGATGCTCTGGTCCTCGTCGCCCACCGCGCAGACGTTCTTGCGCTCGCCGGCCAGCAACTTCATCAGCTCGTACTGCGGGCGGTTGGTGTCCTGATACTCATCGACGAGCAGATAGCGGTAACGGCGCTGATAGCGCTCGCGCGCCTCGCTGGAGACCTTGAGCAGGCGGACGGCCTCGAGCAGCAGATCGTCAAAGTCGAGAGCGTTACACTTGCGCAACTCGGCCTGATAGCCCTTGAAGATGTGGGCGATGCGCTCGTTGTTGGGATCCTTGGAGCTGAGGTAATACTCCTGCGGATCGACCATGTGGTTCTTCGCCCAACTGATCTTGCCGAGGACGGTGCGCGGGGTGAGCTGCTTGGTGTCCAGCCCCATGCGCTTCATGATCTGCTTGACGACGGCCTGCTGGTCGTTCTCGTCGTAGATGGCGAAGGAGCGGGTTAGGCCGTCGTTGCCGATTTTCAGAGCTTCGATGTCGCGGCGCAGGAGTCGAACGCAGAGGGAGTGAAAGGTGCACAGCAAGGGCTTCGTCAGCGAAGAGTGATCAAGCAGACGGTCTACGCGCTCGCCCATCTCGCTGGCGGCCTTGTTGGTAAAGGTAACGGCGAGAATAGATTCGGGAGCGACGTTTTTCTCGCGAATCAGCCAGGCAATGCGGCTGGTGATGACGCGAGTTTTTCCCGAGCCGGCCCCGGCCAGGATCAGCAGAGGACCCTCGGTGGCCTCCACGGCGGCGCGCTGTTCAGGATTCAATTTGTCTACGAGCTGTTGCAAGGCGGCGTCCGGAGGGGAAGAGTCCTGAGTCTAGTGTACCGGCTGGGGGCAAAGAGAGTTGGGTGCTCGCCCAACAGTGCCCGTCGTTCGTGCCGGCTGTTTCCTGTTATGTCAACTGTTGACGAGAAAGTAACTGCCGAGTGGCCGGTTACTCGGGCTTGATGACCCCACTGGTTATGAAGATATGTGCCTCCTAGCCTTATTCGGTGTCTGCAAGAATCTTCCTAGCGTCGTCACAACCGAGCAGAGACGTGAGGCAGCTTAGATTAAAGTTGAATGACCGGGCGAATTGTTCGGGCGATGCGCGCTCATCAAGTGATATATACTGGCGGCTCATCCAAGCTGAGCCAATATGTTTTCCGTTTTCGTCGACTTGTACCTCTTGGATGTGGGAGACGTGGAAGCCAGTGAAGTCGCCTGGCAATTCCGGCACATCCATCTCAGTACTCGTGGAAAATACTCTTACGATGGCTGCGTAGGGGTGAATGCCATCTCTGCGGGGCTGCATCTCGCGGAACTCAAGCACTATGAGCTGACCATTCTTGAACCACGGTGAAACGGAAAAACTTGTGTACGGAAGAAACCAGATGTGCTCGTTTATCCAATCGGGAAGATGCGGCGCTACGTGTGAGACCCAATCCGGGTAGTTAGGGACGTCATAGCTGTCCCGCGCATTAATCGAGTACCTAGAGTGGAAAGAGATTTCTTCGTGCCCATGGGAGACATACCTCTCGAACTGAGAAAGCGTCTGCCGGGTTTCCGCCTCAGTCGAAATACCTGGCCGGATCGTACGCGCGGCGGCAAGCAGTCGGGAAGCCTCCCAACGGCTGTACCAACTGGTCACCAAAATGCTTGACACGGGTATCAGTACTAGGACAAAGGCAATGGCTGCCAGTGTACCAGCGATCTTGCGTACTCTATGACTCATGCGGGCAGGATAAAGGATCGGGCTTTCCTCTGCAAGGACAGTTAGGATAGGTTGGTCGCCAAGTCGGAATTTATAACAAGGTAAACAACATAGAGACAGCCGGTCGGACTATAGGGGATTTCGATCCTTCTTACGATCAGTATTTTAGGGGAGGCCGTTGTTTATATTGGCCATTTTAGACATAATGTGCATTTTTTGGTAGAATCATTCCATGCAGACCGTCTCCGCCACCTACGCCAAACAAAACTTCGCCGCCATCCTTGACCTCTCTCAGCGGGAGCCGGTGCAGATTCAGCGCCATGATCGGGAGATTGCCGTGGTAATGTCTGCAACTGAGTATGAGAACGTCCAACTGCTGCGGGCGCAGGAGCTTATTCGCTTATCCGATGAGATGGGGCGTTACGCTGAGTCGCAAGGAATGACCGACGAACTGCTTGAGCAACTCCTGGCAGAGGACGAATGAGACAGCGAATTGTGATCGACTCCAATGTATATGTGAGTCGCGCATTGCGTATCGGCTCAATTCCGGGAAGAGCAGTGGACAAAGTGTGGCTGGAGGGCAAGACCCTTCTATCAAATGCTACTTGGTTGGAATTACAGAGTGTGCTGAGACGCACTAAATTTGCTCGCTATATTCAGCCCGGAACACTCGGACCATACCTTGAAAAAATTCGGGCCTACGCAACTTTTATCCAGATTCACACGCCCATCCGCGCCTGCCGCGATCCACGCGACGACAAGTTTCTCGAAGTGGCCGTACATGGACGCTCCGATCTGATTCTTACCGGCGACGCCGACCTGCTGGCGCTCCATCCCTTCCGCGGGATTGCGATTCTTACGCCCGCCGAGTACCTGGAACAAGAGTAGTTCGCGCCGGCAAGTTATCCTGAAAAGGCTATGAGATTGCCCAAAAAACCACTGCTCCGCGTGGCTGTGTATTGCGGATCGGCGGAGGGAAACGATCCCGCCTATCTGGCCGAGGCGCGGGCGCTGGGCGCGGCGATTGCCTCGGCCGGGCTGGGGCTGGTCTATGGCGGGGCGAATGTGGGGCTGATGGGCGCGGTGGCCGATGCGGCGCTCCACGGCGGCGCGGAGGTGATCGGCGTGCTGCCCGCAGTGCTGGCGGGGCGCGAGATTGCCCACGAGGGGCTGACCACGCTGGAACGGGTTCCGACGATGCATAAGCGCAAGGCGCGCATGAGTGAGCTGGCTGACGTGTTTCTGGTGCTGCCCGGCGGCTACGGGACGCTTGAGGAGTTATTGGAAGCGGTCACCTGGGGGCAGCTTGGACTGCACTCGAAGCCGGTGATTCTGATCAATACGGCAGGTTATTGGGACGGGCTGCTGTGCTTTCTCGATAGCGCGGTTGCGGCGGGATTTCTGAAGCAGAAAAACCGCGAATTGCTGCGCGTGGCGGGGAATGCGGTGGAGGCGGTTGCCATGGCAGTCGCATAGTCTTAACGAATAAGTAGATTGCGAATTTCCCTATCGAACATCTTGGACCTTGGCCGCCTCTTAACTAGTGGAGGGAAATTTTGGAGAACCGCACACATGAGACGTTTCTGGTTCTCCGTTCCCAATGTGGCGACAGGGATGCGCTCGAAGATTTGCTGCGCGGTACGCAGACGATCTTGTTGCCGTACATCCGCTGCCTAGTAGGAGTGCAAGGGGCGGGCGATGTGTTGCAGGAAGTGTTCTTGCAGATTTGCCGCAAACTCCGATCACTGCAAGAGCCGAGATTCTTTCGCGCTTGGGCCTATCGCATTTCGACGCGCGCTTCGTTCGCGTTTCTCCGGCAAAGACACCTATGGGAAGACAGGCATGAGGACGGCATCGAAGTTGACGATCTCCCTGGTAGCGACGAGAAGGATGCGGCGATCTTAGTGGCCGAACTTCATTCCCTTCTGGACCAAGTTTCTCCCGCGAGCCGGGCGGTTCTTGATTTGCATTATCTGGAAGATTTTACGATTCAAGAGATAGCCGACATTCTGCAATTAAGCGCGGGCACGGTCAAGTCGCGGCTCGCATACGGATTGAAATGTTTACGCAGCGCAACCGAAGGGAAAAGGTGATTTCCATGGTGGAAAACTATGAAAGTGTTCTCCGCAAGTCGCTGGACTCTGTGGATCGCAGGCAGAAGTGGATGAAGATTACCGCGGTCGTATTCATTGCTTTGGGCGGCGGGAATATGGCGCTCGCCATGATCTACCTGCAAGACTTGAAAATGCTGTACATCGCAACGTTTATAGGGATGATCTTGTGGACCGGCGGGCTGGCTGTCGCGATTCTCGGCGTATCGAATAGAAATGGGCAGTTGGTTCTTCAGGCGATTGCGCTGGTTTCTGAGACAGCAAGAAAAACATCTGACCACCTTGCGCATGGGAACATCGAGGAAGGGGAGAGCTGAAGCGGGATACAATGTCTCAAAACAATAATTGCTCGCAGGGTGGGGTTCAACGAGCGTTTCGTATACTCGAATCAGCGTATGTCTACACACCTCGAAAAAATTCTGGCGACGACGCGGGCTACGGTGGCTGTGGCGAAGGAGCGCGTTTCTGTTGCAGAGCTGGAGCGAATGGCTGCTCTGCATCAGCCGCGCGGATGGGCGCGGGCTTTGCGCACGCGGGCTGCTGCAGGTCCGGCGGTGATTGCGGAGATCAAAAAGGCATCGCCGTCGAAGGGGCTGATTCGCGCGGAGTTTGACGTGTCGCGGTTGGCGGAGAGTTATTTTGCAGGGGGTGCGTCGGCGCTTTCGGTGTTGACTGATGAGCCATTCTTTCAGGGTAGCTTGCGCAATCTGGAGCTGGCTTCAGCGGCGGGGCCGCTGCCTTGTTTGCGCAAGGACTTCATCGTAGACGAGTACCAGCTCGCAGAGGCGCGCGCGCACTGCGGAGACGCGATACTGCTGATCGCCGCTGCACTGACGGACGGCGAACTGACGCGCTTTGCCGAGGCAGCGCGTGTGCTGGCGCTCGATGTGCTGGTCGAGGTGCATACGGCGGAGGAGCTGGATCGTGTGCTGGCGACGCTGGGTGAGAGTGGCGCGGATGCCATTGGCGTAAATAATCGCAATCTGAAGAGCTTTGAGGTGCGGCTGGAAACCTCGCTCGAATTAATTGAGCGAATTCCGCAGACGGTGGTGCGCGTGGCGGAGAGCGGCATTGCGACGCCGGATGAGTTGTCGCGGCTGCGCGCAGCGGGCTATGACGCGTTTTTGATTGGCGAAAGCCTGATGCGGCAGGCCGATCCCGGAACGGCACTCAAGGCGTTGCTGGCTGGAGTTGAGACGCAATGAGCTTATGGATCAAAATCTGTGCGAACACTTCGCTGGAAGACGCGCTGGTGGCCGCAGAGGCCGGGGCGGACGCGGTGGGCTTCGTCTTTGCGTCCAGTCCGCGGCGGGTTACGGCGTCAGAAGTCGCTGCAATCACGGCGAAGCTGCCGGCTGCTGTCGAGAAGATCGGCGTCTTTGTGGATGCCGCGCTGGAGGAGATCGTCTCGACAGTTCAGGCCAGTGGGCTGACAGGCGTGCAACTGCACTTTGACGCGGCGCGCGAGCTGCCGGCAGAGCTGCACGAGCGGCTGGGAGCAGAATTGCGCATCATTCGGGTGATGCACTTTGGAGCGGAGAGAGCAGCGGGGATCGGCGAGTACGACCGGGACACGCACGTGGACGCGCTGCTGGTGGATTCACAAACTGCCAAGGCGGCCGGCGGCACTGGCATGGCCTTCGACTGGACGGTTGCGCGCACGACTCTATTCCAAAAAGTGGAAGCGCGGAAGCGGCTGATCGCCGCGGGCGGGCTGAATGCGGAGAACGTAGCCGAGGCTATTGCGGTGCTGCGCCCCTGGGGCGTGGATACGGTCTCAGGCGTGGAAGCCGCGCCGGGGCGCAAGGATGCAGCCAAAGTACGGGAGTTTGTGGCTCGCTCGCGGGTGGCACATCGCGGGATGAAGTAAGTTATGCATCCGCTTCTGGATGCGGAAACAGAATAGCTGTGCACGATTGAGATTCGTGGAAGGTTGGCGCTCCCAGTTGCTCGCGTCAACATGAGTGCAAGAACCTCGGGGAAACCAATTCTGGATCCGGTCTAGCGGACGCAGGCAAATAACATACGGCCAAAGCTGTGCCGCTTTGGCGGACAGGCATCCTCATCCACTCCTAGGCGTACAATTCGCTTGAAGGTGGTGTTGGCTTCGAGCCAGCGGTGAATGTGGTCCGGGTTCCAGCCTGCCAGGCTTCCCTCTGGGTACTCATGGCCCTGGGCCATTTCAAAGAACATCACCCGGCGCGTGGCTGCATCCATCAGATGAAGCAGCTCTTCGGGACTTGCATTGAGGCGATTCAAGATATAAAGGTGCGCAAGACCGAGGCAGGAAGTGACGTCATAACTTTTTTGCAGTGAGCGGAGATAATTGACAGCATCGGAGCGATGCACTTGCTCCGGCATCAGGCCATATATTGCCTGGCCGACGGAAATTGCTGTCGGATCGCGCTCGACTCCCTCAGCCTGAAATCCAGACTTTGTCATTTCAGCGACAAACCACCCATAACTCGAAGCGACATCGAGATAACTGACACAAGCCGGCGGCATCAAACCCTCGGCGCGCAGAAACGCGGTCATCTTTGCCAGGCGGTCGGAGCAGCGGCGTAGCAGAACCCATCCCACCACCTCTGGCGAATCAATGGGCTGACATAACTGCCTGCTCCCTCTCAGCCATAAGACATCGAGTAACATCTCCTGAATTGGTGTTGTGACGGGAGGCCGAAGGATGAGACTTGAAACCGTCGGAATGCCTTTCACATAGGCAATCGCCAGCCGGTGATGGCCTTCACTTACCTGGTAACAAGATGAATCCTTGATTGGCTGTACAGCGACAAATTCATAAGGATCCCTGTCGTAGCTTGGAATCTCCTGGGAGAGACTACTTGTGTCTTCGCCGCGATAAGCATTGACGAAGCGGCGAGCTCCCCACTCGATCTGGCTGGAATCAATGGCGTCAAAGTATCTGCCGAAGATTTCGATATTGAGAACAGCGTTTTGATAGTAAGCCGAATTCTGGAAGATATCGCGTTCCCAAATTTGCTCGCCGATGGCGTCATACTGGCGCAGCAGCTTGACCTGCGGCCATTCAGAGATGGGGCGGGAAGCGCGGCGAATGTCGCCAACCATTCGCGCAAATGTTGCCGCGGGGATGCCGTTGTCGCCACCTTGAAGACAAGCCTCGACCGGGATGGGCGACAGCTTCAGTTTCAGGGCGATTCCCTTGCTGTTCTTTCTTATCCGCAAGACTCGTTGGCGTACCGAGCTTGATAAGATCTTGCGGTACACATTAACAACCGCGGAGAAAAGTCTGCTTTCCTGCCGAGGCGAAATGTACTTACTAGTAGCCGCAGAACGGACGGATTCCGCGCGGATCAGCAACGGCAGAAACTCGCCTACCGGCCCGGCGATCAACTTGGGGAGTATGCCGGACAGAATTTTGAAACGGTCGTGATCTTCCGGCTCGAGTACGCGCATCCAATAAAACAGAGTGAAGAGAACGGCCAGGGCAGCGCAGCCGCCGCACAGGATTGCCCACAGCGGGGCCAGCCTAACGGCAAAATAATGAGCGGTCAAAGATGCCAGGGCGCTGATGAAGGCTATTTTTGCAACCTGCAGCCAGGGGAGCTTCACTTTATATAGATAGATAGCCATTGCCCACATGACTACGACGGCGACCAATTGCGCCGCGCCATTGCCGAAGCAGGCGCCCACTGCGCCGTGCGCGGGGATGAAGTACCACGCAACGCTAATATCGACGATCCCCGCGATCACCGTGGCTATGATCACATAACGCTGTTTCTCAGAACTCTCCAGCAGGTTTTGCGCCGGCGCAAGAAAGGCTTTGAAGATACACAGCAGCGGCGCCAGTGCGACAACCATTGCCGCGCCCTCGAACTTGTGGCCGTAAAAAAGCAGCAAGGCCGGAACCGTGAGCGACGCCGCGATGAAATGCAGCGGAATCGACATCATGGCGATATAGCGGAAGGTAGTAGCGGCAAGTTCAGGCAGCCTGGACTTGTCCCTCCCGTATTGCGCAAAGATAGTGGCGCCAGCCGCTGTTCCGAAGATGATGGCAGCCAGCAGCAACTGTTCGGCCATGGTGAACGCCACGGAATAGTACGACACCTGGCTGATATCGGCGTAGAGGTGCTTGAGCAGAATGACCTCGGAGCGGCCCCAGACGATCTGCGCCACAAACATACTGCCAACGGCCTGCAAGGCGAAGGGCATCATCCGCTTGCGCAAACCCGCCGGATGAAGATGGGATTTCTCCCACGCCATCACACGCTTGAATGTGGGAAAGAAGCGCACGAGAAAATCGACGCTACGCATGGTGAGCAGCGCCGCGCCGACGCCGACCACGCCCCAATGAAAGACCACGGTTGCCGTAATCGCGCTAATGTAAGTAAAGGCTCCAGCGAGGGAACCCGGCAGATTCTTCACTAAATCCTCAGCGGCGGTATTGGCCTGCGCCGAGATAGAGTTGACCATCGAGGGCCAGAAGCTGAGCACTAGCAGGGCGGCGGCTAGCTTGTAATCCGAGCTTGCGTCCCCCAAAACCCAGCAAAGAAAGACTCCAGTGGCCGCAGTGGCCAGAGCAATCTGTAGCATCAAGGTGCGGAGATAAATATAGCGCGCGGTGCCGCGGTCGCCCATGCCGATAAACTCGGCCATGTATTTCCGGGTGGTTGCGGGAATGCCCATGCTGCCCAGGCTGCTGACTAGCGTGGCGATATAGGAGATATAGATGAGATAGCCGTTCTTATGCGGTCCCAGATAGCGGTTAATCGCAATCGAAGAAATAAGTCCGACTAGGGCGCTAATAATGGTATCGATGCTTAACCAGCCGGAATTACGGGCGATGGTTTTGGTGTTTGTCATATTGAAATGAACTCTGCTCCAAAACAGTATGGGCACACTATTGACGGCGAGATTTGAATGACAAGTTCACGTTTCCCAGGTCCCAAAAACGGGAGCTGGGCACCCAGTCTGAAAAAGCGTAAGTAATCGAACATCCGAAAAACTTTAACCCAATCCTTGCAGCGCCTTCTGGGCGGCCTTGGCGTCGGGCGAGTCCGGCTTAAGTGAGATGGCTTTCTTCAGATGGTCCACGGCGTTATTTCTATCGCCGAGTTTGCTGTAGACCATTCCCAGGTGATACTGCTTCGTAGCGCTGTTGGGATCGGTCTTGAGTGCCTCTTCGAGCAGGTCGCGGGCGAAGGAGTAAGTGCCCTTATAGTAGTAGGCCCAGGCCAGGGTGTCGGCGCTGGTAGGCGAGTTGGGCATGCCGCGGCGCGCGGTCTGCGCCAGCGTCAAAGCTACATCCACGTTCTCGCCATTCTGCAGCATCATGTAAGCAAGATTGTTGGCGGCGAGAGCCTGCGCGGGCTGGATTTGCAAAGCTTTCTTGTAGTAATCCGCAGCCTTCTGGTTGTTTCCGCTCGACTCTTCCAGCATTCCGAGAATGGCAAAAGCGCCGGCATTGCCGGGATGATCCTTGGACCATTGCTCCCATGCGCCGATGGCATTGGCCGCCTGCCCGCGCTGCACCTGAAGCTGCGAGTAGAGAGCAACCGCCTCGCCATCATCGGGATTCACTTCGATGGCTTTCTGAGCGGTAGCGGCAGCCTGGTCGAGGTTCTTGTTCTGGATTTGCAATTGGGCGAGCAGATCGTAGAAGCCGCTGTTTTTCGGAGTCTTGGCGATTTGTGAGTTGAGGCGACCCACGGCGCGGGTGGGCTGTTTCTGGACGAGATCGTAACCGATCAGCAGGCGCATGGCGGCAACGGAGTTGGGGTCCAACTGCAAGGCCTGCTGCAACTGCGCCACTCCGTCTGGGTAGCGCTTCTGCGAGAAGCGAAGTTCGCCGAGCATGAGATAAGCCTGGGCGCTGCGCGGGGCGACGCCCATGGCGGTCTTCATGTCGGTTTCGGCCTGATCAGTCGAGTGATGAGCCAGTTCGACGACCGCCCGCCAGAGATAGCCGCTGGGCAGGTGCGGAGCGGCGGCAATGGTCTTGTCCGCCACATCGGAGAGCATACTCATGTCGCCGCGCTGACCGGCAATACGCGCCAGTTCCTGTTGCGCCTGCAGGTCGCGGGGATTCAGTTGCGCGGCTTGACGGAAACTCTTCTCGGCAAGCGTGCTATCGCCCTTGGTCTGCGCGGCCCTGCCCAGCCAGTACTGAATGAAAGCATCCTTCGGGTCATTGCCGGCCGCGGTTTGCAGGGCATTGACTGCGTCACCCGGCTTGCCATTGTTGAGCAATACAATTCCGTTCAGCACCGCGACCTTGGGGTCCTTGCCATTGCTCTTCATCAGATCGGTAACCACGGCCTGGGCGGTGGCAAAGTCCTTGACCTCGAGAAGGACCCGCACGTATCCCTCACGCACGGAAACGTTCTTGGGATATTTTTGCGCCAGGCTGGCAAACTCCGCTCGGGCCTTTTCGATCTGACCGGAGCCGACGTAGTAATCAGCCAGCATGCGCACACCCTGTGGGCTGTCAGCCAGCTCGATGGAAGCCTGGCGAAGCACTTGTTCGGCCCTCGGCTGATCGCTTTCTTTCAGAATGATCTGAGAGAGGCTTTCCCGAGCGCTGAGACTCTTGGGATCGGTGGCAACGGCGCTCCAGCAAGCCTGCTCGGCATCCTGCAAGCGGTTGTTGCGGAGATAGAAGCTGGCGAGCAGCAGCTTGGCGTTGACGGATTTGGGATTGAGCGCGACCGACTTCTTGAATTCATCTTCGACGGCGGAGCTCTGCGCGGGATCGCCGAGTTCGAGCAGGGCGAGGGTCTCGTGCAGCGTGGCATCATTCGGAGCCAGCTCCAGCGCGCGATGAATCTCGGCCAGTGCAATGTCCTTCTTTCCCCGCTTGGCGGCGATACGGGAGAGCAAAGCATGAGCATCGGCGTTATTGGGCTGAGCCGCCATGACCGCATTGGCTTGCGCCTGGGCCTCGTCAATCCGGTTTCCTGCCAGAAGGAAGTTTCCCAGATCGACGCGCGCTTTGTAGTTGTCCGGTTGCAGGTTGACGGTACGCTGTAGTTCTCCGAAAGCGGTACTCCAAGCACCCATGTGGAGATAGGTCTGCGCCAGGGCATAATGGGCGTCGGCGAAGTTCTTGTCGATCTTGAGGGCGTTGGCAAACTGGATCGCGGCTTCCCTGTCCTTGCCCTGAGCGCTGAAGCGCTGGCCGCTCTCGAGATACTTTTGCTTGCGCACGTTAGGATCACGATGGCAGCCTGACAAAAGAGCGAGCGATAGAAGGAGCGCAACGACCCCCAGAGCGGCGCGGCGAGGCCGAGCGCTCCACAAATCAGCGAAGCCGGATTGAAATGCTTTGATTCTGCTATCCACTTTCTTCCATCCTTTCAAACTGTCTATCGAAGGGCTTGCAGCCCGAAGTCATAGGCCGGGCTTCGTCCAGCTTCCATTGCGATTAATTCGGAACAAATCGCGGCAGCCAGGGCGCTAGCCGCATGGCGAATTCCTCGGCGCGGATTCTTGCGGTCGATTCTTCTTCGTTGGGCTCGATCGGCGTGATCACCCGGACCAGCGCCCCATCCGTGCGATTGAGCCGGATTGCATCGGCAACCATGTAAATCTTGGCCATGTATTCATTGGCCACGCTTCGTCCATGCGCCTGGTACCAGTAGATGACGAATTGCCTTGATTCGCCGCTTACAATCACGTATTCGCCGACCCGGTACGGTTTGCGATTGGCACCCATCAAATCGACGTAACTCGATGATTCAAAAGTCCAACCCGCTCCCGGCAGGCAATGCTTGGGGGAGTGAATGGTCTGGCCTGTTCTCTGGGTGGGGAAATAGCCGATGAAGAGACTGATCGGTGCCGTCTGCGGACCCTGGGAATAGATGCGCGAAAGGAAATCTCCCGATCCAAGGACATCGAGTGTCTCTCGGTCGATCAACTGGTCGGTTCCCGTCCATCCTGCGAGGACGGTGGGAAACTGCGACAAAGGTTCGCTGGGGGGATTGCGATCAGTACTGGGACGGGTAAGCAGCAGCAGCAGAGTTCCCGCCAGCAGCAGAACCACAGTCCAGAAACGAAGGTTCTTCATGTCTGCCGCCCTTTGGGAGGAAAGAAAAGCAATATCCGATGGACACAATACAGGCACACGAGAGAAATCAAAAAAATGACCCAGCCGGAAAACTCGTGAAAAAACCCCAAAGCCTTGTCTGGGTCCCAGTATTGGACGCACAACCCGGTGCCGAGGATGCGTACCGCATTGGCCGCGATGGCGATGGGAATGCTGGCCAGAACCAGCGCAGTCCGGCGAGCGACGGACCTGTCCATGAAGTATCCATAAAAAACCGCAAGCGTGAAAAGGCTCATCAGGGAACGGATGCCGCTGCAGGCCTCGGCCACCTCGAGCTTCATCAAGGGCAGTTCGATGACGTTTCCCTCGCGCAGGACCGGCACGCCGAAGAGCGGGAGCAGGCCGCTGGCCAGCTTGGAAGCCAGAATCTGCAACGGAAAGGTGATCTGGTTATATAGGATGGCGGGAAGCGGGATGGCCAGCAAGAGGACCAGCAGGGCAAAGCGCAACTCCTTCAGGAGAGGCCAGCCGCCAAAGCTGAGCACCAGTCCAGTGAGCAGAATCAACAGCGAGACTCGTGAGAGAAAGAGTTCTGACCCGTAGATCCCCAGCAGCAAAACGGCCAGCCCTAGTGCGATGACGGCAATTCCGCTCCACGCAGGAGCAATTTGCGTGGCGCGAAGGACACTCCTCTTTTCCCAGACCAGATAGGCTGCAAAGACCGGCACCAGGAAGCCGTGGGAGAAATCAGGAATCATCCACCAATCGGTAACCAGTTTAACCAGCACGTGGTAGTAAACCGCGGCCACCAGCAAGCAGATCACCAGCGAACCCAATGCAAATTGAGTGGATCGGGAGGTCCATGGACCCATGGGAAGTGCTGGATTCGGTATGTCGTGAGCCATTTTCACCGTGCAGGAAAGGTCGCCGCTAGCGATCTTTACCACTTTACACTAGCAATTGGGGAGCCGAAAGGGAAACCTTTGATGCAGGGGAGTTCCCCATGTATTACCCTCTATGAGGGAAGAAGATTTCCGATTCGAGTGGAAAGATACTTCCACTTTTCCAGAAAGATGACGGCAAAGTATTTCCTGTGCGATGGAAATATATTTGCCTTTTCTTCTATGTTTGTTAAAGAAGCGGGCTGCAAGCTCCGATCCGGCTGAGAAACTACTTTTTCCGGCCTGCGCTTACGGTTTGGAAGCCGTATTGCAATAAAAGGAATGAAGTTTGGCATACCGATGGCAACCATTGCAATGATTCAAAATGGGAAACGGCAGACACGGCCTATCCCGCCGATTGAAGCACGGATACAGCGGGCGATTGTCCGGATTGCTGAGAGCGATTGCCCGGTTCTGATCCTGGGCGAGCATGGCACCGGGAAGCGAACAATTGCCGCGCAGGTTCACGCGCAGTCGAGCCGCTCCCGCTGGGCGTTCCAGGAGATCCGTTGTAGCGGGTGTGACGCGGCGTCACTATTGGCCGCTCTTCCCACTAAGGGAACTGTCTATCTGGTTGAGATAACAGATCTTAGCCTTTCTCTGCAAGAGCTGATCGTGCATCACTATTTTCGCGCCCAACTGGCGGAAGGCTGCCGCCTACTGTGCGGATCGAGCCGCGATCTTCTGGAAGAGGTCAAGTCGTGGCGAATGCGCGAGGATTTTTATCACCTGGTTTCAGCCGTAACTCTGCGGACGCCTCCGCTACGCTTCCGGAAGCCGGAGATTCTGTCGATTGCCGATGGGCTTTTGGCGCAGTACGCGAAGCAGTTTGACCGTCCCAAGCCGGTGCTCTGCCCGGAGATTGTCGGACACCTGCTTGAGCACAACTGGCCCGGCAATCTGCCGGAGCTTGAGACCGCGATCAAGACCTTTGTCGCGATTGGCGACCAGGCAATTTCGCTGGCGGCGATCAGGGCAGCTTCGGCCGCAGGGCAGGCAAATGGGAATCACCGGCCCCACCTGCTGAAGGAGGCTACACGCGCCTCCTCGATCCAGATCGAGCGGCAGTTGATCGGCGAGGTGCTGGCTTCGACCGGGGGTAACCGGAAGCGGGCTGCTGCGGGGCTGGGGATCAGCTACAAGGCGTTGCTATACAAACTCAAGCAGATGGAAGCGGAGAACCAATCTGCGACCAACAAGAATGGAGTTGTGCTATGAAAGCTGGGAGGTTGCTTATTGCGGCAATTCTGGCGTTGGCGTATCTCTGCCCCGCTCAAGAGACAGCGCCGTCGAATCAGCCGGCAGCGCCGGAGCCGGTCAAGCCAGCGATGACTGAGAGTTATGTGATTGAAGCCACTGACATGATCAGCATCTATGTCTGGAAGGAGCAGGATCTCGCGACCAAGGGTGTTTTTGTCCGGCCTGACGGCATGATCTCAGTGCAGCTCCTGGGCGATATAAAAGCCTCCGGCAAGACACCGATGCAGTTGGCGGCAGAGATTACGGAGAGGCTCAAGAAGTACGTCCAGGATCCCACGGTCACCGTCTCGCTTGATCAGATGAATAGCAAAAGGGTCTACCTGATCGGCGAGGTCGGGCATACCGGTCCGCTGTTGATGTCTCCCGGCATGACCCTGCTGCAGGCCATCGCCAGCTCTGGCGGATTGACCGAGTTCGCCAATAAGAAGAAGATTTACATCTTGCGCAACGTGAGCGGCAAGGTGGAGAAGATTCCCGTGCAGTATAAGCCGGCATTGAAGGGCGACGGCTCGCTCAATCTGGTACTGATCCCGGGCGACACGATTGTCGTTCCTTAGGGCACCCCACATGAAGCTGAGCTACACGCTGCTGGCGGTTGTCCTGACCGCCAGCGCCGCGACAAGAGCGCAAGATGCAACCGCAACGACCGGCGCGCCTGCCCAGGCGGGTCAGCCGGTCAGCGGCACGCTGCACTACGATCTGCGCTATTCGCAAGCGACGCAGTTGGGGAACAACGAGGGAGGCGTGGAGGTGATATTTGCCTCCGGGGATGCGAGTTATGCGAATATCAGCAAACGTCTACCGTTCAGTATGCAGTATGGCGGCGGCTATAGCTGGTCGTGGGGCGGGCAGCCGTCTACGGGAAATGTCTTTCAGCACCTGGCGCTGTCGCAAGGTGTAATCGGCCACGCGTGGAAGCTGGCGGCCAGTGAGAATGTGAGTTATTCCTTCGAGACTCCGACTACTGGTTTCTCAGGAGTGCCTGGTACTGGAGGATCGCTCAGCGGTTCCGGTTCGCCCGATCAGACGATTCTGTCGCTGAATAGCCGCACGGTTGATAACACGACGACGGTCAGCTTCACAGACCGGCTCAATCATGCAGTGAGCCTGAATGCTGGTGGTTCCTGGGGACAATTGCGCTTTATCGATGGCAATGGCGAGGATACGAACACGCAGATGGCGATGGGAGGGATTACGCGCCGCCTGGATGCTCGCAACTCGATCTCCGGGCAGTATTCATTTCTCCAATACAGTTATAGCGGCATCAGCTATACCGCGCAGACTAATACCTTGCAATTCGGCTATTCCCGCCAGTGGAACCGGCAATTCTCCACCGCTGTTTCCGCGGGGCCGATGTGGATCTCCAGCTCGGGAACACCTGGTGCGGGAATCGCACCAGCGCCCGATTCAACGATGCTATCCTTGGACGCATCGGCCAATTACGTGCTGCGGCGCGGGTCGGCCAGTGTGAGTTATACCCATGGAACCACCGGGGGTTCTGGATATTTCCTCGGGTCGAAGATCGATAACGTCAGCGCGAATTATTCGCGGAATTTTGGCAAGAAGCTGACCACAGAAGTGACCGGAGCGTATATGCGCACTGCCTCGCTCAGCGCTCTCGGGCCATTCAAGATTACGGGAGTTACTAACGCAAAGTTTGTCGGCGGGCAGGCCACCAGACGATTGGGCCATTATATGAATGTCTTTGCAGATTATACGGCAATTTCCCAATCATCCAATGTGCAGATATCGCTGCTGAATTACAATTCGACTGTTCTCAACGGAGTGTACCAGGTGATCAGCTTCGGCATCGGGTATTCGCCGAGGGACAGGCGCTTCGGCAAGTAATGGAAGATGGAGGCTTATGCTTGGGCATCGTGAACTGACAATGCAGGACTACGTGGAGATGTTGAAGCGGCGCTTGGTGCTGGTTTTGACTTCCGCGGTGATCTTGCTGGGAATTGGCCTCGGAATCAGCTACACGCTGCCGCCGGAGTATGTTTCAAAAACGTTTGTGCTGATCGAGCAGCAGAAGGTGTCAGAAGACTATGTGAAGCCGGTAGTGAATGAAGACCTGGGGGCACGGCTGGCCTCGATGCGGGAGCAGATACTGAGCCGGTCGCGCATCGAGCCTATCATCGAACGCTTCGATCTGTATGGCGGCAACAAGTACACGATGGACGACCGTGTGGATATGACTCGGAAAGCAATTGGGATTGATCCGATTCCCGCCGGCCCGTCGTCGCGGGGTATGCCGGGTTTCAACATCACATTCAAGGCGCGGGACGCGCACACCGCCCAGCAGGTTTGCGGTGAGATCACTTCACTTTTCATCAGCGCGAATCTCAGCGCGCGCGAGGAATCAGCCGAAGGGACAACCGAATTTCTTAAACAGCAACTGGCCGACTCGAAACGCGACTTGGACGAGCAGGAGGCCAAGCTGGCGGATTTTGAGCGCAAGAATATCGGCAAGCTGCCCGACCAGGAAGCAGGGAATCTGAACACACTTCAGGCGCTCTCGAATCAGCTTGACGCTACGACGCAGTCCGTGAATCGAATGCAGCAGGATGAGACCATGCTGGAGGCGATGGTCGCCCAGCAGGCCCCGGAGTCGACTCAAGCCGATCCGGCCAAAGGGACATCAGAGGACTCGCTCGACACTCAACTCAAGGATGCGATCAACAAGCAGAAAGAGCTGGAGGCTCTCTACACGCCCGACCATCCGGACATCATCAAGATCAAGCGGCGGGTTGCCAATCTGCGGGCGGAGATTGCGCGCGACCAGGCCGAGTCAGCGAATGTCGAGCCCACAAAGACCGATCAGTCGGCGACTAACTCTCACGACTCGCCGCAGCTTCGCCAGCTCAAGACTCAGCTTCGCACGCAGAAGCAATCGCTTGAAGCCGCCCGGCTGGAGCAGGCTCGCCTGGAGAAGCAGGTCCGTGCGTACGAGGCCCGGATTGAGGCAAGCCCGTTGATCGAAGAGGAGTACAAACAAGTAACTCGCGACCATGAAACGGCATTGCAGTTCTATCACACCTTGCTTGCCAAGATGAACGATTCATCGATGGCGACGGCGCTTGAACATCGCCAGCAGGGCGAACAGTTTCACGTGATGGATGCGCCCAACCTTCCGGATACGCCCACCTTCCCGAGTCATACGAAATTTGCCGCCGGTGGTCTTGCGGCCGGTCTGGGGCTGGGGTTGCTGATTGCCTTGCTGCTGGAGTATCGCGATCGTTCCCTGCGCAACGAGAGCGACATCTGGGCCTTCACCAAACTTCCGACGCTGGCTGTCGTTTCCTATATTGACGGTCTCGATCACCTGAGTGCGGCATCCGCGCGCGGGAAACTCGCATCATTCATAGCCAAATCCAAAGAAAGTGTCCGCAGATAGCCATGTACAAATCCTATTTCGGTCTTCGCGCCCTTCCCTTCGGAGCCAGTCCCGACCCGCGGTTTCTCTTTCTCCGGCCGCAAATCAGAGAGGCGCTTGCCTGCCTGCAATACGGGATTGCCGCGCGCAAGGGCTTTGTAGTGATGACGGGAGAAGTCGGAACAGGAAAGACTACCCTGCTCAGGGCCGTTCTGGACACCTTCGCCAAGGGACGCATTTCGACGGCATACGTTTTCAATCCATGCATGGATGTGCTCGATTTCTTTGAATATGTGCTAACCGATTTTGGCGTTCCTCCCAAGACGCGGACAAAGTCAGGAATGTTGATGCAACTCAATCGCTGGCTGATTGAGCGCTATCGCGCGCATGAGTTATGCGCCATCGTGATTGATGAAGCACAGGATCTTTCCTGGGAGCTTCTTGAAGAGATTCGCTTGCTGACCAATCTTGAGACAGCATCGGAGAAACTGGTGCAGATTGTTCTTTCGGGCCAGCCGGAACTGGAGGAAAAGCTACACCATCCCAGAGTTCGCCAACTTCGCCAGCGAGTTTCGCTGTGGTGCAAAACGCAGCCGTTCACTGGCGAGGAGACACAGGCGTACATTGCCGAAAGATTGCGCATCGCCGGAGCGAGCCAGCCAGTGCTGACTGCCGATGCGGTGGAAGTTATCTATCATTATTCGCAGGGCATTCCCCGCCTCATCAATCTCATGTGCGAACATGCTTTGATCAATGCCTATGCGGAACAGGTCAAGCCAATTCCCGCGCGCATCGTAGAGTCATCAGCGATCGAACTCGGTCTGGTACAGAATGCCTTTCGAGGCTCGTCCATAGCTATGCCGGGAGTTACGGAACCAGCCCTGCAAACGCAGACGCCGGACATCATCAAGCCCGCGGCAGTTAGCGCCGATGTAGAGAAGGAACGTGAAATATGAGCCGTATATTTGATGCACTTCAAAGGGCGGAACTGGAACGGCGGTCCGCGCATGAAGCGGATGGGACGGAGACGGCCGAATCGTTCGCAGTGTTCGACGGCGAGGAAATGCCAGCGGTCCAGACCGACTTGCTGCTTGAGAAGGTTGCGATGCATTCGTGGAATCCATCCCTGGCCGCGCTTCCCACGCTCGATGATCGTGGCGCGGGCATCGAGCAGTTTCGCGGGCTGCGTTCGCAACTCTACAAGTTTCGCGATCAAGCCCCGATGAAAACGATTCTTGTCAGTAGCGGGATACCGGCGGAAGGCAAGACCTTTGTCGTGGCAAACCTGGCCATGAGCCTTGCGCGCAACAAGGACAACAGCATTCTGCTGATCGACGCTGACCTGCGCAGGCCCGCGCTGCATACCATCCTGGGCGCTCCCAACTGGCCAGGACTGACGGAGTATCTGGACGGTTCGGCAGAGGCGCAAGAGATTCTGCAGCGCAACTTCGATTCCGGCAATGATGAGGCCGGTCAAGCGCCAAGCATTCCGAATCTAACTTTCATTCCGGCTGGCACGGGCGGCGATAACTCCTTGGAGCTGATTGCCAATCATCGTTTTGAAGAATTGATAACGATCCTATCACCGCACTTCGACTGGATACTAATTGACTCTCCGCCGGCCCTCGCTTTTGCCGACGCCATCGACCTTGCCCGCGCTGCCGACGCCGTGCTGCTGGTGGCGCGCGGAGCCGCCACGCCTTTCGATGTGGCGCAGCGCGCGCAGACGGCCTTCAGCAATACACGCCTGCTCGGCTTTGTGCTGAATGCTGTGAAATACGCCCCGCGAAACACCGCTTACTATTACTATGGCGAAAGAGAACCCGTCGGCGGTCCGCGGTGGCGAAAGGATAAGCGGCGATAAAGATGATCAGATTATTCAATGTTTACTATCCAACACGAACCCTGGTGCTGCTTCTTTGCGAAGCCATCCTGGTGAGTGGCTCATTTCTGCTGGCCTCCACTTATTTGATGGGGCCAGATGTTTATATCGCTCTTATCTATGACAATGGCCTGCTGAAGATCGCTGGCATCACGGTTTTCACCTTGCTGCTTACTTATTACTTCGATCTGTATGGACCGTTGCGCACATCCAAGAGCTGGGAGATCTACTTTCGCCTGCTGCTCGTGCTCTGGGTGCTGTCATTTGCACTTGCAGGGCAGGGATACTTTTTTCCGGATTTGGACATCGGACCATACGTATCGCTTGCAGGCGTCTCTTTGCTTTCGATCTGTCTGGTGTTCTGGCGCTGGGCCTATGAGCGGATCATGGGTCTTGCGATGTTTCGCGAGCGGGTCTATGTACTGGGCAGCGGGCAACGGGCGCGCGCGGTGGTGGGGATACTTCGAGCCAACCGCGATTCCGGCTTGGAAGTAGTTGGCTGGAAAGACGAAGGCGACCTTCATGAACAAACTGATCGCTTCGCCGAGGAGCTTCGCGCCTTTCGCGGCCCGAAGCCGGGAATTGACCACGTTATCGTCGCCATGGAAGACCGCCGCGCCTTGATGCCGGTGCGAGAGCTACTGGACCTTCGCCTGTGTGGAGTTGTCATCGAGAATTCCAGCGCGCTGCTGGAACGTCTCACAGGAAAATTGCCGTTGGACGGACTCAATCCAAGCAACCTCATCTTCACCGAGGGCTTCCGAATGAGCACGGCTCAGCAGCTTTTCCGGCGCTTGCTCTCTTTCACGGTTTCCTTTATTGCGCTGACGATCTGCCTTCCCTTCATTCCGTTCATTATTCTTGCCGTGCGCCTCTCATCGCCGGGTCCTATCTTTTTCAGCCAGACACGGGTGGGACAAGGCGGGCGGCTATTTACTATTTACAAGTTCCGCACCATGCGGCAAGACGCTGAATCCGAAGGAGCGGTCTGGGCAACCCAGGACGACCCACGCGTAACCCTGGTTGGCAGATTTATGCGCAACACCCGGCTCGACGAGAGTCCGCAGCTCTGGAATGTCTTGCGCGGCGAGATGGCCTTTGTTGGTCCACGCCCGGAACGGCCTGAGTTCGAGCGGTGGCTCAGCCAGGAGATTCCCTTTTATGACCTTCGGCACATGATTCGCCCGGGAATTACCGGCTGGGCACAGGTGCGCTATCAATACGGCGCGAGCTTGGAGCAGACCAAGCGAAAGCTGGAATATGATCTCTACTACGTGAAGCATCAGTCGATTGGTCTCGATTTGCTCATCATGTTCGAGACCATCAAAACTATCATTCTGCGAAGGGGCGCGCAGTGAGAATCATCTTTTGGCTGTCGCTGATCGGCATTCTCTACACTTATACGGGCTACCCCGCGATCATGTGGATGCTCGCGCTGCTGCGGCCAAGGCCTTGGGCAAAAAGGCCGATAACTCCCAGCGTAAGTATCGTGCTGGCTGTGCACAACGGCGCGGCGCTGCTGCCGCGTAAGATCAAAAACCTACTCGAGCTTGACTATCCCAACATCAAAGAAATTATTATCGTCTCAGACGGCTCAATCGACGGCACCGCGCAGTTACTCGCACGTCAGCACAATCCACGCCTCACCACCATCATCCTGAATGAGCACAGCGGCAAGGCGGTTGCCGTGAACGCCGGCGTTGCGCAGGCCACAGCGGATGTGATCCTCTTTGTAGACATCCGGCCTGAGATAGCTTCGGGAGCGATTCAACAACTAGTGAGTAACTTCGCCGACCCAAGGGTAGGCTGCGCGGCGGGCGAACTGATACTGCGCAACGACTCGCACGACGACGCCTCCGCAGCAGTGAGCGGAATCTATTGGCGCTATGAGAAGTGGATTCGGAATTGCGAGTCTATCTACGGCTCACCAGTTGGCGTTTATGGCGGTTTCTATGCGATTCGCCGCGAACTCGCCGTGCCACAGCCGGCCGGAATGATCCTAGATGATATGTTCCAGCCGCTCTCGATCATTCGCCAGGGTTACCGGTCAGTTCTCGATTCGCACGCCTACGTCTACGACACATGGCCCAATCAAATTGAAGCGGAGTTTCATCGCAAGGTGCGCACCCTGGCGGGAAACTTTCAGCTCTTCCGTCTTGCGCCGTGGACGCTGACCCTGCGAAATCCAGTTCTATTTCAGCTTGTCTCGCACAAGGTCATGCGCCTGGTGGTGCCTTACCTGATGGTCCTTCTGCTTGCTTCCACATTGGTGCTTTCGACCGGATCGCTCATCTATGCGGGCTTCGCTGCATTTCAAATTCTTGGCTGGACGATTGCTATCACCGCTCTGCGCTACAGGATCTTCGCGT
>JBEKDX010000013.1:0-23868 GCA_050014135.1 Occallatibacter sp. | reverse complement strand
GATGAACGCCGATCTCCTCGGCCACTTCCTTGATCATCATCGGCCGCAGCGCCTCGATGCCCAGGTCGAGAAAATCCTGCTGGCGGCGCACAATCACCTCGCAGGTCCGCAAGATTGTGCTCTTGCGCTGGGCAATGTTGCGCATCAGTTGCAGCGCCGAGCGGAAGCGCTCCTTAACGTAATCCTTGACCTCTTTGTCGGTCCCTTCGGCGGTCAGCATCTGGCGATAGCGCCGGCTGAGCCTCAGGCTGGGCAGGTCTTCCTCGTTCATCGAGACCACCCAGGTGTCGCCGCGCTTGATGAAGACCACGTCCGGCTCGATAAGCCGTGTCTGCTCGCGGTTGTATTGGCGTCCCGGCCGCGGGTCGAGAGTGCGGATGAACTCGATACCCAGATGAGCTTCCTCGGGATGGATCTGGATCGACTTGGCCAACTCCTTCACGTCCCGCTTCTGCAACTGGTGCAGATGCTGGTCCACAATCATCGCCGCCACTTCCATCGCGCGCCGCCGCTCCTCGATGCGGGCCTCGGCCTCGGAGCGGAAGCTGCGATGCACATCCTCTTCCGGTTCGGCGGCCAGCTTGGCAAACAATTGCGCAAATTCATGCTGCTGGGCGGAGATCTGAATCAGCAGGCATTCGCGCAGATCGCGCGCACCCACACCGGCGGGGTCAAGATGCTGCACCATATCGATGCCGCGGCGCAACAGCCCGATCACCGATTCCTTTTCCTCTTCATTCTGGGCGGTGGCGAAGGCCTCGGCCAGCTCCTCTTCACTGCCGGCCACGTACCCATCCCCGTCCAGATTGCCAATCACGAACTCCGCCGCCTCGCGCAGGTTGGCATCCAGCGTCAGAGCTCCCAACTGCCACGCCAGGTGATCGGCCAAAGTTGTAGGCTGGGAGAGAAAATTCTCGAACGAGGGTTTTTCGCTCTCTTCAAATTCCGGCTGTGTGCGATAACCGGGGTCGAGATAATCCTGGAAGTACGTTCCAAAATCGATCTCATTGAACGAGTCTTTAGGCGGGGCCGCCGGTTCCTCGACCCCGTGATCCAGCCGCTCCAGCCGCTCCGCTCTCTCGTCGCGCTCCAGCCGGCCGGCAACCTCATCCAGCATCGGAACCGTTTCGTCAATCTCTTCCAGGACAGGATTCTCGACCATCTCCGCATCGATCATCTCCTTCAGTTCCAACTTGTTGAGCGCAAGCACGCTCACCATTTGCATCAGGCCCGGAGTCAGGATCTGGCGTTGTGCTACCTTGAGGCTCAATTTGGGCTGCAATAGCGCCATAAATGGAACTCGATTCCCGTTTGGACTTACCGTCAGTGTACTTGGATGAGAAAAAGGTTAAAGGGTAAAATGCCGCGTTCTGAAACAGCAGTCCCGGATTGGGCGGCACTCAATCCGGGAATCTCTCTCTGGAATTCTATCGGGATTTTCGTCTCTGCGGGGATTGACGGAATCCTACCTGCCTCATCATCCCAGCGTGAAACCCTCCCCCAGGTAAACCCGCCGCACCTCGACGTCATTGCCCAGTTCGTGCGGCGTTCCGGCGCGGAAGATCCTGCCTTCCGCGATGATATAAGCCCGGTCGGTTACGCTCAACGTCTCGCGCACGTTGTGGTCGGTGATCAGAACCCCGATGCCGCCGGCCTTCAAATCGAAGATGATCTTTTGCAGCTCCAGCACGGCAATGGGGTCGATGCCGCTGAACGGCTCGTCAAGCAGGATGAAATTGGGTTTGATGCACAGCGAGCGCGCGATCTCGACTCGCCTCCGCTCGCCGCCCGAGAGCGCGTAGCCCCTGGTCGTCCGGATGTGGCCCAGGTTCAACTGGTTAATCAACCGCTCGGTCTGAGCACGGCGCTCACGGTTGCCCAGCGGCTGAGCTTCCAGCACCGCCTGGATATTCTCTTCCACCGTCAGCTTGCGGAAGACCGATGGCTCCTGGGGCAGATAACTGATACCGAAGTTGCGCGCCCGCAGGTACATAGGCGTCTGCGTGATCTCGGTCTCGTCAACCAGCACCCGTCCGGAGTCGGGCGAAACCAGCCCCACAATCATGTAAAAACAGGTAGTTTTTCCGGCTCCGTTCGGCCCCAACAGGCCCACCACCTCGCCGCGCGAGATCCGCAGATCGACGCCGCGCACCACCTGCCGCCCCTTGTAGCTTTTGCCGATTCCTTCGGCGATCAGTGTCTCCATCGAGTCGGTCTACCCATCCAGTTGCTAACAAACAAATCTATCACCCTGGGCATGAAGACGCATGATAACGCTGTCAACGGAAGGGAACGTTCCCATCCTTCAGAAAACTCAGGGGCAGTTTTTCAGCACTCAACAGCTTCTTTTGACTCCCCGAAAACCACTTTTTAATCAGAATCAGTCCCGGTTTTCGCTGGCTGCCCACTTCCAGAATGCCGATTCATTCCGGTCCGTGGCCTCTTCCTCGAAGTTGTTTTGACCAATATTATGTGATCCCAATCACATAAAATCAGCTTCCAGCGGTGACACTATACATTCACTGGTCGTCTGAAGCGTTCTGTTATGAGCTTAATCCCCACTTTCCACCATGGAGGCTGTCCATGAAGATGGAGTCATCCGCGTTTGTCGCCGCTCCGGAGTTGATCCAGGCGCTCGAGAAGCGATCCACCGCAATCGCCTGCGGCGCAGATCGCGTTCTCTTCCATCAGGGCGATTCCCCGGCTGGACTCTACATTCTCAATCAGGGCGAGACCACTCTCACGATGACCTCGCCCAGCGGCGAACAGATCATGTCGATCCAGGTGCAGGCCGGCTCGCTGCTGGGGCTTTCCGGGCTGATCAGCGACTCGCCCTACACGCTCTCGGCTGTGGCCAGCAGCGGCGCTCGTCTGAGCTTTGTCCCGCGCGACGAGTTCACCAGCCTGATGCACACGAACTCATTGCTGGCCTTCAAGATGCTGGAAGTGCTGGCCGCCGAGGTCCGCTCCGCTCGCAGCGCGCTCTCCAGCGACTAGAACTCGCGACCGAGCCGCCTCGACCTGCTAAACTCTCACTCGATATGGTCTTCGCAACTCTGCTTATCACGGTCGCCTCATACCTGCTCGGCTCCATTCCCACCGGCTACCTGCTGGTCCGGCTCTTTCGCCATCAGGACATTCGCCAGGCGGGCAGCGGCAACATCGGCGCCACCAACGTTTTACGCTCCGGCGGCAAGGGGCTGGGCGCAGCCACATTTCTGCTCGATATGCTCAAAGGCTGCTCGGCTGTTTGGCTGGGAGCGCTGCTGGGGCGCCTGCTGCTTCCTCAGTGCCCGCTGGACAAGTTGTACGAGGCCGAAGCCCTTGCCGCGCTGGTTGCCGTCCTCGGACACGTCTTTCCGGTCTGGCTCGGCTTTCGCGGCGGCAAGGGCGTCGCCACCGGCTTTGGCGTCTTTCTGGCTGCCACGCCTCTCGCCGCACTGGCTGCGATCTCGGTATTTTTTGTCGTGCTGGCAATCAGCCGCTACGTCTCGCTGGCTTCGATTCTGGGCGCGGCCAGCTTTCCGCCCTTTGCCTGGCTGCTGAACCGGATTCAAGGAGGCGGTGACAGGCCGGCATTCTTCATCGCAGTCGAAATCGCCGTCGCGCTTATCATTATCCTCAAGCACCACCAAAATATCCGCCGCCTGATCGCCGGCACGGAATCTCGTCTTGGAGCCAAGAAACCAGCATGAGTCGCATCATCGTAGTAGGTAACGGAGGCTGGGGCACCGCCATCGCCCTTTCGCTGCATCGCCGCGGCGGGCACCAGATCACTCTCTGGTCGCACAGTCCGCGAGAGGCGAAACTGATCGCCGACGCAGGCGAGAATACGCTCTTTTTGCCCGGCTATCCCATTCCGGCGGAGATTGCCGTCACAGCTGACGAAACGACTGTTTCCGAGGCGGAGATCATCGTCTCCGTCGTCCCATCGGAGTTTCTGCGCCCCACGCTCGCCCGCCTGCGCCCCCATCTTCATTCCGGCCAGATCATCGTCAGCGCCAGCAAGGGAGTAGAAGACCGCAGCTATCTGCGCATGAGCGAAGTGATCGCGGCCAGTTTGGCTGAAACGGGTCTCAAGCTGCCGATAGGAGCGCTTTCGGGTCCGAGCTTCGCTCCTGAGGTCGCCCAGGCACAACCCACAGCCGTCACAGTCGCCTTTGAAGACGCAGCGATTGCCGTGCGCATTCAGCAGGAATTTTCCTCAGAGACACTGCGCATCTACACCTCAACTGACTTGATCGGCGTCGAACTGGGCGGTGCGTTGAAGAACGTCATTGCGATTGCCGCCGGTGTGGCAGCAGGGGTTGGCCTTGGCTATAATCCGGCCGCCGCGCTGATGACCCGCGGCATCGCCGAGATTACGAGGCTGGCGGTAGTCTGCGGCGGACGGCGCGAGACGCTGGCGGGGCTCTCCGGCGTCGGGGATCTGGTGCTGACCTGCACCGGCTCGCTCTCCCGCAACCGCACCGTGGGTCAGGCGCTTGGCCAGGGACGCAAGCTGCCGGAGATTCTGGAAAGTCTTGGCGGCAAAGTGGCTGAGGGCGTTTTGACCACCCGCGCCGCCCTTGGACTCGCCCGCCGGCACCAGATCGAAATGCCCATAACCGAGCAGATGGAGCTGATTCTGGACGAAGGCAAAGACCCCCGCGAAGCGATCAAGGCTTTGATGCTGCGGCCCGGCAAGGACGAACTATAGACAAGTCGGTTTTGCAATCCAGTATTTTTCTGAGAGATGCTCCCACCGTCCCTCTCCGCTGCGAATTTTCCTCACCTTGCCAAGCATCATTCAATTGGGTACGCTGCTGCTTGCCCGAGGCACAACGGATATTTTCTTTTGACCGGCCTTCAACGCACAGCATCGAATGGAGTTCTGCGGCTTTGGACGCGATTTTCACGCTTTCAGAATGGGACGAAATGCAAAGAAAGTTCTGCTGCGAGTGGAAACCAGACGGTGTTCCGTGGTAGCTTGCAACCTTTGCGGTTGGTTTTTCCCGGTGGGGGAAACCGGCCGGCGCAAGGGCAGTATTTGGACTGCCGGCGCGCGCAACACAACGGCCGCAATCCGTGTCCAACAGGCTGAACAAGCAGGACAGGATAGAGTGGTCATGGTATATAAGGATGGAAATGAGCAAATCACTGGTGATCGTCGAGTCTCCCGCGAAGGCGAAGACGATTGAGAAGTATCTGGGCGCGGGCTTCGAGGTTTTGGCCTCGGTGGGTCACATTATGGACCTGCCCAAGAACGAGATTGGCGTGGAGCTGGAAAACCGCACCTTCGAGCCGACGCTGATTGTCTCGCCGGGCAAAGAAAAGGTTGTTGCGCAATTGAAGCGGGCCGCGGCCAAGGCCGACGAGATATTCCTGGCGCCTGACCCGGACCGCGAGGGCGAGGCGATTGCGTATCACCTGGCTCTGCAGTTGGGAACCTCGGCCAAGGAGCGGAAGAAGATTCGCCGCGTCACCTTCAACGAGATCACCAAGAAGGCCGTGCAAGAGGCCTTCAAGCACGCCCGAGACCTGGACCAGAATTTAGTTGACTCGCAGCAGACACGGCGCGTCTTGGACCGTTTGGTGGGCTATCAGATCTCTCCGCTGCTCTGGGATAAAGTCCGGCGTGGGCTTTCCGCGGGGCGCGTGCAAACGGTGGCCGTGCGCTTGATCGTCGAGCGCGAGCGGGAGATCAGCGCCTTTGGGCCGGTCGAGTACTGGACGCTGGATGCCGAACTTCATCCGGAAAAGCAGGCGGAGACAAAGCTCAAGGCGCGCTTCATCGGCATCGACGGCGAGCCGGCGCGCGTCAAAAATGGAGTAGACAAGGACGGCAAGGAGCAGTTCCTCTCGAATGCGCTGCCCGATGAAAAGTCGATGAAGGCGGTGCTGGCGGCTCTCGATCATGCGCAGTGGTCGCTGGTTTCCGTGCAGTCCACTGAGAAGCAGCGCAAACCGCTGGCGCCGTTCATCACCAGCCAGTTGCAGCGCGACGCGGCCAGCAAGCTGGGCTTCAATGTGCGCCGGACGATGGGCGTCGCGCAGCGGCTCTATGAGGGCGTCGAGATTGGCGCCGAGGGCGCGGTCGGCCTTATCACTTACATGAGAACGGACTCGCCGCGCGTGGCGCCGGAGGCGGTTGAAGGGGCGCGCGAGTGGATTGCCAAGCAGTTGGGCGCGAAGTATCTGCCCGCCTCGCAGAATGTGTACAAGGGCAAGAAGGCGGCGCAAGACGCGCACGAAGCCATTCGTCCCACTGATGCCTCGCGGACACCCGAGTCGATTGCGCGCTATCTGACCGATGAGCAGCTCAAGCTCTACCGGCTCATATGGCAGCGTTTTGTGGCCTCGCAGATGACACCGGCGGTCTTTGATGTGACCACGGCGAAGATTGCCGCGCTCTCGGCGAAGACGGGCAAGACTTATGATTTCCGGCTGAGCGGATCAGTGGTGCGCTTTGACGGTTTCTTGAAGGTCTACGAAATTGCCGACAAGGACGACGACGATGAGGCCAGCAACAAGCTACCCAATCTGGATCAAGTGAAGAAGCTGGAACTGGACAAGCTGGAAGACGAGCAGCACTTCACCTCGCCGCCTCCGCGCTATAACGAAGCATCGCTGGTGAAGGTGCTGGAAGAGAAGGGCATCGGCCGCCCATCGACTTATGCGTCGATCATCAACACCATCCAGGATCGCGAATATGTGAGCAAGATCAGCGGACGCTTCTACCCCACCGAGATTGGAATGGTGGTCTGCGATTTATTGGTCAAGAATTTCCCGTATATCTTCGACATCGCCTACACGGCCAAGCTGGAAGAGGAATTGGACGAAATCGAAGAGGGCAACGAGAAGTGGACCGACCTGCTGAACGGCTTTTACGGCTACTTCGTCGAAGAGTTGAAGGACGCCGGCGTCAAGATGGAAGACATCAAGCGCATGGAGAAGAAGACCGACGAGAAGTGCGACTTATGCGGTTCGCCGCTGCTTCTCAAGTGGGGAAAATTCGGCAGTTTCTATGCCTGCTCGGCGTATAACAAGAAGGACAAATCGAGCTGTACGTTTACCAAGGAAAATACCGCCGGCAAGCCGGATATGAATACGCCCGAGGGGCAGGAGGCCGTCGAGCAGGAGGAGTATTGCGATAACTGCGGACGGGTGATGGTGCTCCGGCGCGGCCCCTTCGGAATGTTCATGTCCTGCCCAGGGTTTAACGAAGATCCGCCCTGCAAGACCTTCCGCAAGCTGAGCAGCAAGCAGCAGCAGAAGGTGGCCGCGCCGCAGCCCACTGGTGAAGCCTGCCCGCAGTGCGGAAAACCGCTAGTCCTGCGCCAGGGGAGTTATGGGGAGTTTGTCTCTTGCTCCGGTTATCCCAAGTGCAAGTACGTGAAGCAGAATATTATCGAGGGACTCAAATGCCCCAAGTGCGGCTTGGGCGATCTGGCCGAACGCAAGGCGCGACGCGGCAATATCTTCTGGGGCTGCACCAATTATCCCAAGTGCGACTTCACCTCGAATCTGAAGCCGGTGGCCAAGAAGTGCCCGGAGTGCGGCAGCCCGTACCTGGTCGAGAAGACTCTGCGCTCGGGCATCTTCCTCGAATGCCCGAACAAGAAGAAGGCAGCCGAAGAGGAAATTGGCGCTCCCAAGAAGCGCGCGGCCAAGAAGGGCGTTGCGCCTGTCGAGAGTGCCGTCGTGTGCAGTTACTCGAAGCGTATCGGCGACGCGCCGCCGCTGCCCACGGCTGAAACGCATGGACCCGTGCCAGAGAAAGAACCGGCCAAGGCGGTCGCGAAGACGGCGGTCAAGACGGCCGCAAAGAAGAGTAGCAAGAAGGTTTTGCAGCCGGTGTAGCAAGCGGATTCCTTGCTATCCTCTAGTTGGAGGCAGCGATGAAGCTTTGGCAGAGCACCATGATCAGGCTTGCCCGTTCGAAGTCTATAACTTGGTTGATGCAGGGCAATCGCCTGATGAGCGGTCTTGCCGGGCGCTTTGTCGGCGGCGACTCCTCCTCGGCTGCGGTGCGCAGATCGGCCGAGTTGAAAGACAGGACTGTAACGACATCACTCTATTATCTGGGCGAGTATGTCGAGTCACCGGCAGCCATTGAAGAGAATGTGGCGCAGCTTACGGCGACGATTGAGCAGTTGGGCCAAACGAAGCTCGACGTTCACGTCTCGATTGATCCGACGCAGATTGGCTATGCCCACTCCGATGCGCTCGGTGAAGCGAACGCGCTGCGGCTTGGCAAGCTGGTTGCCGCACAGCCGGCAGCCGGCCGGCGCAGGCTGGCAATGCTTGATATGGAGGATTTTTCGGTTGTCCAAAAGACGCTGAATCTGCGGGCGCGCATGGCTGAGGCCGGCTATCCGACCGGCATCACGATTCAAGCGTATCTGCACCGCAGCGAACAGGATGTGCGCGAGCTGGTGGAATGCGGCTCGGTTGCGATTCGGCTGGTAAAGGGCGCCTTTGCCGAGAGCAGCGACCACGCCTGGACGAACCGGAGGGATATCAACCGGGAGTTTCTTTCCAGGGCTGCCTATTTGCTTTCGCAAGAGGCCAAAAACCGCTGCGTTTACCCGATCTTCGCAACTCACGATGAAGAGATGATTGCGGCGGTCAATGAGCTTGCGCGGCGCAACCAGCGGCCGAAAGACGAATACGAATTCGAGATGCTGCTCGGAGTCGGCGCGGCTCTTCAACAGAAACTGACAGCGGAGAGCTACCAACTGCGGCTTTATCTTCCTTTCGGGACCGACTGGTGGCCCTATACCGTGCGGAGAATCGGCGAGAATCCAGCCAATGTGCGGTTTGTGGTGAATGCGTTGAGAAAAACCGGTACGGCGGGCTGAAACACCAAAGCAGGGAGCGCGCAGGCAGCGTGCTCGGGTTGAATCCGTTACTATGAGTGAGCGGAGAGACTCATCATGGAACGAATGCTTGCTACGCCAGCCGACGCCGAAATCATTCTCAGGCTCTATGAACTGCGCACCGAGGCGGAGATGCGCAAGGCGCGCGCCTGGATGACCGGCGAGTTCTGGCCGGCGACGGCAGAGGAGTTCTTTGCCGTGGCCGAAAACCCAGATGACCCGCACAACCCCTGGCTGCGGCAGGTCTTAACCTACTGGGAAATGGCGGCGGCGATGGTGCTGCATGGAGCCGTTTCCGCCGAGCTGTTTGTGGATTGCAACGGCGAGGGCTTCTTTCTACTGGCAAAGTTTGAGCCGGTTTTGGATGCAATCCGGGAGAAGAATCCAGGATTTTTGATCAAAACTTCAGAGCTGGTGAAACGGTTTTCCGCAGGTGCGCAGCGTTACGAGGCGGTATTGAAGAACGTGGAAGCCCGCCGCAACAGCCTTCCCGCCCGGCAAGAAGCGCACGGCCGGTATGCTTATCCCGCCAAGCCTTGAGGCAATTTTTTCTTGCACACAATCGGAGCTGAGGCGCATCATAATTGCATTCGAGGATTTCCAACTCCCTTGGAGGTTTCCTATGAAGCGTGTCGTAACCCTGATAGCTGCCTTTGGCCTGACCGCGCTGGCGGCCGGCGCCGCTGGCTCAACCAAAATCAACGGCTGGATCTCCGACTCGATGTGCGGCGCCAAACATGCCGGATCGGGTGCCTCCTGCGTGAAGAGATGCATCAAGGGCGGCAGCGCTGCGGTCTTTGTCGACGAGGACAAGAAGGCGGTCTGGAGCATCGACAACCCCGACGCGGTGACTAACTTCTACGGCGACCACGTGACCATTACGGCCACCGCCGATGTGAGCAAGAAGAGTGTTCACATCGACGCCATCGCAGAGACCAAGTAGAGCTTTTGGGGTCCGAAAGGACCTCGGACTCGACCTAGGCGCGAATCTCTGCTAATGTCGTATCCGTCACCCTCATCGGAATCGTTTTTGTGCCGATAGGGAGTTGGAGCGGAAACGACCGGGTAAGTCATGGCAAGAGCAATCTGGAACGGCAAGGTGATTGCCGAAAGCGATAAGACAGAGACGGTAGATGGGAACACCTACTTTCCTGAATGCAGCCTGAAGCGGGAGTATTTTTTCCCCAGTTCCACCACTTCGACGTGCCCCATCAAAGGGCAGGCGCGCTACATGAATCTGCAGATGGACGGGCAGGACAACCCGGACGCAGCTTGGTACTATCCCGACCCCAAGCCGGTAGCGCGGAAGATCAAAGGCTACGTGGCCTTCTGGCGGGGCGTAGACGTGGAGCCGTAGCTGGTATGCAAGCGGTTCTCCAGCGTGGGAGCTTCTGAGTGTCGTGTGATACATTTGCGCCATGGGGCTCAAGGGTTTAGCTAAGTTCGCGGTGCTGTTGGTTGCCTTGCTGCCTTCCTTGGCCATGGCCATCGCGAGCGGTCAAGCCAATGCAGCCCGCCCCGCTTCGACAGCTTCCCCGCAAAGCTCCGCGAGTCCAACTCCTGGAACCGATAGCGCCGCTCACGATCTCCAGCCGTCGCACATCACCGTCGCGAATCCGCCCCCGCCAGTTTCGGATTGGAGCTTTCACGAGAAGATTTCCTGGGCCGTCAGTTTGGTGCTCGCCATTTTTGGGTACGTGGCCTTCTGGATGGGCGGTTCCCTGCTGAAAAAGATTGAACGTCAGACGCGCTACGCTGAAATCGCAGCCGAGGCAGCCGGCGCCAGCGCCCATGCCGCTTTGTTGACGGCGCAAGCTGTTATCCAGTCCGAAAGGCCTTGGATTTTGGTAACTTCCGAGACGTCGCGCAGCACGGAGAACGGCTTTTCCATCATGGCCACCAACCGTGGCCGCACTCCCGCCAGAATCATCAGTACCTCGGAACAGATCAAGATCGCGCTCGACGAAAAGCGCCTTCCCAGTCCCCCCGAGTACAAGCATGGAAAGGCGGGCGCGCCGCTGGCCCCCACCATCTTGCTGCCCGGTGAATCAATGCAGATCAAGGCCTTCTGCCGGGGTGATGTGCGCGCGCTTTGCGACTCCGAGGAGAGATTCAAGCGCATCGAAACCTGGGAGGAAAAGATTTTTCTCTACGGACAGGTTCTTTATGCGGATATGATTTCGCCCGTCGATGTCCAGCCTCATTTAACCAACTGGTGCTGCTGGTATATTCACGGACGGCAAAGCAGCGGCATGGTCACTGGGGGAACGCCAGAATACAACTTGCACAGTTGAGAAGCTGACAGTGCATTGATGGAGCGGGAATCGAGCAACATTGGCGGGAATTCGGGGTTCAATCCAATATGAAGACAATGCGGCAGGGTTTGCTTGTGTGCCTGGCGGCGATTACGCCCGTCATTTTGGCGCAGAGGCCGCTTACACGGCTCGCGCAGATTCAAAGCTCTCATGCGATTCAGGCCGAGGCGTGGCAGATTGTCACGCTGGCTAATCAGGCCCGTGCGGAGGCCGGAGCGGCGCCACTCCAGTGGGACGCGGCACTGGCCACGGCCGCCCGCCAGCATTGCCAGCGCATGGCCGCCGAGGGACCGATCTCTCACCAGTATGCGGGTGAGCCGGAGGTCAGCGAGCGCGCCAAGCAGGCTGGGGCGCACTTCAGCCTGATCGAAGAGAACGTGGCGATTGCTCCCGATCCGGCCGCGATTCACGACGCCTGGATGCACTCGGCTGGCCACCGTAGCAACCTGTTGAACCCTGATGTGGACCGAGTGGGCGTGGCCGTTGTGGCCGGCAGAGCTGGTCTATATGCCGTGGCCGACTACGAGCGCGCCGTGCCGGTGATGACGCAGGCCCAGGTGGAGGTCGCGGTTGCCGCGCTGGTACATGGAGTCGCGATTCTGCCCGATGCCAACGCCGCCCGTGAGGCTTGCGCTATGGACAATGGGTTTCCTCGCGCGAAATCCGGCGCGCGCCCCCGGTTCGTGATGCGCTGGCAGAAAGCTGACCTAAGCCAACTGCCTCAGCCGCTGCGAGAGCAACTGGCCACGGGAAAATATCGCTCGGCGGAGGTAGGCAGTTGTCCGATGCAGGAGCAGCAAGACTCGTTCACCACCTATCGCTTGGCGGTGCTGCTCTACTGATTCCCTCAGCTTCTCTCCCAGGGCGGTGGAACCTTTACGGAAGCCATGCCCGCTGCGGTGGCAGCCTCAATGCCGAGGTCAGTGTCCTCAAAGACCAGGCAGTCCTGGGGTGCAACGCCGAGCCGCTCGGCGGCCAGCAGAAAGCAATCCGGGGCCGGCTTGCCGTGGGTGTAGTCATCCGCTCCGACGATGGTCTCGAATCTGTCCAGCAGACCGAGCGTCGAGAGCGAACGAGTCACCGAGCTTAGCCGGCCGCCGGAGACCACGGCGAAGGGAATCCGTCCCTGCTCAGCGTCGATGTGTTCCATCACTTCTGGTATCGCCTTCAACCCCGGAAGCAGATCGAAGTAGAATCTTTCCTTGAGCCGGACTACGGCTTCGACCGGCATATTCAGCCCGTTGATCTGGTTCAGCGCCGTGACGATCACGTCCGTCGGCGTGCCGCCCCAGGAATAAAAGAGCTTCTCGTCGAAGGTGCACTTCCATTCCGCAAGTGCCGTCTTCCAGGCGATGTAGTGCAACGGCATCGAATCCACAATGGTTCCGTCGCAGTCGAACAGATAGGCTCGGAATGAGCCGGCGGGTAGTTTCAATTTCATGCGGCAGAACCGCCTTGGCAGCGGTCAAGCGGGAAAATCCGGGACATTCGTTCTCCTCTTTGCTGCTTCTATCCTATCGAATGCACCGCTTCCACGCACCGTTCCGGAAGAATTCCCATCTGCCGTTTCGCGCGCGCAAGCAGGACCAGAATGGAAGCTGGATCAGAGAGAATTGGGCAGAAGATTTTGACGCGCTCGGCGCTCTCTGCTACCTTGGAAGTGGGCAATTTACCCACAGATTCCTCAGTAGCTCAATGGCAGAGCATTCGGCTGTTAACCGAAGGGTTGTAGGTTCGAGTCCTACCTGAGGAGCCAAAGAATCAATTACTCACATCGTTTTCCTTGGTTTCCAACCCCACAGAACCCCACAGAGCTTCATCCTGAAATGGCCTATCTTCGGCCAGAGGCCGTTGGTGCGGCATCACCATCTGTACAAACTCACAGATTACGAGGCTATAGCAAAACCACCGAGGGCCAAAGTCTTGAAGTGTTGATTTCCTTAAGAAATCAACTTCTTATATCAACTTTGAATGGTCATGGAAATCGTGGTTCTGTTCTAACATGGCCCAGGGGTGAAGACACCACCGATTGCCTGACACGTGGCGAAATCTGTGGGAATTTGGAATACCCCTCCCGTTTGTTGATTCTGCACTTGGCAACAGCCCGATGGAGTGGGCGAGGATGCAAGGGCCATCGTGTGGCTGCTCTTGATTGTTTTCAGCCAGTGGTCAAGGGTTACCTTTTGGATATCAGGCGCCATTTTTCATCTCCTCACTTAGGTGCAACGGTTTTCGAAGGTGTGAACTTAATTCCCAGAGAGAGATTGACATAGTTTTTGTTAAAGGTTTTCGGAGCTATCTCGTAATAGTTGTCAGCGGCAGAAAACTGCACAGCCCACGATGGATTGAACGAGAGCTCATACAAAAAAACTCCCGATGCCTGCGACATATTCGCATTATTGAATACGGGAACTCCGCCGATCGTCATAGCGACATATTGCATCGTCTTCGTGGGTAATGCTCTCGAATATCCGATTTGCAGTTGAGTTCCCACTCCATGAACGCTGCTACCGGGCGGATAAAGGATATAGTTCACCGACCTGAGGTCCGCACTCAACTGAACTCTTTGAGAGTATGGGTTGGCGGCCCGCGAACATCCTGGAGTTACCGGCCCCGCCGCATTCCCAAGCACAAAGTATTTCGAAAGACCGAAACTGTACGATTGATCAACCTGAATGCCTTGGCTGTTGTTGTGATAGGCGTGCCCCGTCAATAGGTAAGCAAAGGGATAATCGTCAGAAGAACATTTGACAGCGGGTGTCGGCTTGCTGAAGATGCTCTGCGTCAAAAGCCCTTCATAGGTTTGCGTCACATTGGAAGAAAACCGTGTAGCCTTCCACTTGTCATCATAGGATCCGTTGAGAAAGAAATAGGTTTTTCCGCGAAAATTTTCCGCAGTTGTCAGGCCCTGGTAGCCCGCAACTGTGATCGTTCCCTTGGCGCTTTCGTCCCGCTGCGCAGAACCAATATAACCCACGGAAAGAGTAGCCGACTGGAACCCGGAGTGGATGAGCGAGACCGCCCCGGCGCAAAGATGCCCGGCAATCGTAACAGAGCTGGCGCCCTGGTTGACCATGGAGCAGGACGCAATGCTAGAGGCGTCCAGCAGGACGGAGATTGGAGGCGCGCCAACAGCATGGAAGCTATTGGTGCTGATCATTACTTGATTCGGATTTTGGCTCAAAACTGTGCCGGTAAGCTGGCTTCCGTCGGCCAGAACAATAAGGATTGCCGGCGACGGAGGAGGAGTGGGTTGGGAGATTCCTATGCAAGCGCTGACCAGCGCATAGAGCGCAAGCACCATGTGTCTACTGCTGACGGCATTCCGCATACGTCACCTCTTTCGCAAGCGAATTCAACAGCGCAATGGCCCGTTATTAAGAAACCCAGCCATAATAACACAAGGGCGTTACCAGTACCGATAACGCCCTTGTCATTGATTCAATCCGTATTCGCGTTCTGATGCGCTGTATGCGCTCAAGCCGAAATAATCGAGTCCAGCCCTGAAAAACCCGGCCCCGACGGCGTGCCTCCAGATGCAGCCGGGGGACGAGGATTGCCGCACCATGAGCAGAATCGCTGGTCGACCGAAGTAGCCTGCCCGCAGTTTGCGCAGGCTACCGTGATGGGACGGCGCAAGACAAAGTAGAGAAGAAATCCCAGCAAATTGGGAACCAGAATCGCGACCAGTGTCCAGAGAATCGGCGGCATGGCGCGTCTGCGGGCATCTCCATAGACATATCCAAGACAGAGAATCCAGATGGCTATCACGATGCTGCCGAACAATGCCGCACTGGTTCCTATCGACGCGAAGCCTGGATCAACGATCAGATGTGCCCTGTTGATGTACCCTGCGACCAGAAGGCCAATCGCAAAACATCCTGCCAGAATGCAAGCTGCAATCTTAGCGCCTTTGGGAACAATACTCAAAAACGAAGAGATTTTCATAGGAGATTTCCTTTCCGATTCGTGTTCGCCGCCAATATGGCGGGCAGCATGGGAAACAACAGCAAGAGGCATAGAGAGGGTACGACCCAGAAGGCGAACAGGTCTTGCCGCACCAGCATGGGCTGTATGCCAAGAAGAGCGGCGGCCAGCTTGCCGAATTGCAGATCGGCGAAGGTGCCCGCGGCGGTAAGCATCAGTGCGGCGATGCAACTTCTTGTCCATCGACTCTGGGTGAACTGCCGCGCTTCAAGCTGCTGCGCGCGCGCCTTGAGCGACTCACAAACCTTCGCCTGGAGTTCCGGATTTGCATCGAAGGAAAACCCGCCGAGGCTGGCGATAACGCGTGCGCCGGAGCTGAGATAATCCTGGCATTGAACACAGTTCAGGAGGTGTTCGCGCAGCGATTTTTCCTCCTGCGGTGAAATCGCGTCCGCCAAACTCTTGTCGATAATTTGTTGAAAGATCTGGTGAGAGTCAATTCTCATGTTTTTCTCCATCCAACTGCGGCCGCAGCGCTTCCAGAGCGCGATAGATTCTTGAAGCAACGGTGGTGACTGGCGCTCCCACAACGGCGGCCATCTCTTGCAGAGACAAATCTTCTTGGAAGCGAAGCACGAGCGCTTCGCGATAGATGGGCGGCAAGGTTTGCATAGCAACAGCCAGCCGCTGAGCATCTTCCGTGCGCGCCGCCAGCGCGAACGGCGAAGGAGCGTCTGAAACAGGCGACAGCGGTGCGGCATCCTCTTCCGGGCCGTCGTTCGTGTCCAGACTGAAGACGCGCCGCTTGCGCATTTGATCGATGGTGAGATTGCGCGCGATGGTAAAGAGCCACGGCTCAAAACGCGAACGTCCATCGTAACTGCGGCCGCGCTCCAGAACGCGCAGCCAGGTCTCCTGCACCAGATCGTCAACCAGATCGCGCCGCCCGAGCAGATAAATCAGGTAGCGGACAAGACGGTACTGGTATTGCTCGACCAAAGCCTGCAGGAGAGCCACGTCTCCCTGGCGAAGACCGCGTGCAATTTGCCTGGTATCGCTGTTCCTATCCCCCGCCAATGTCATCTCATACTCGAGCATACGAGGTGTATACGGATGCGGGCGCCAGAATTACGCAAAGACGATTCATCACGACTGGCTCAAGGAGCTTTTTTCTGCTTCATCTACAATGTTTGCATGACACCTCCCTTGTCCACGCGCCGCCAATCCAAGACGCCTCCCCCCGGCGAAACCGGCCAGGAGGCGCTCTATCTGCGTTCACTCAGCGATCGCCAGGTCAACGTTGCCGTCAAGCTGCGCGACGGCGAGACGGTGCGCGGCTGGATCGAGTACTTCGACGATGGAATGCTGCGCCTGACCCGCGAGGGCAAGCCCAATCTCTTCATCTACAAGCACCAGATCCGCACCATTACCGAGGTAAGCAGGCAAGCTCCGCGCCGCGCCAAGGCGACGAGCACGGATGGAAACGGCCTTTCTGACAACGGGTCGAACGCATGAGCGGCCTGAATCCGGAATCCCAGGCTTCAGCATCCCAGCTCTCAGAATCGAGACCTGGGACATCCAATGCATCGGAGTGGATGTGGGTTCCCCAGGCCTCGGCCATTGCTCGCGAGGCCGGAGCGCGGTTGCGTGAGTATTTTTCAGCCGGCGTGGCCACCGAGTACAAAGGCGATGTGGACCTGGTGACGGTGGCTGACCGCACCTCGGAGAAGCTGATCCGCGAGCGGCTGGCCGCTGCCTTTCCCGAGTACGGAATCTATGGCGAAGAGGGCACACGGGACCGGCTTGACGGCGAATTCCGCTGGTACGTGGATCCGCTGGACGGAACCACCAACTTTGCCCACGGCTTTCCGCAATTCTGCGTCTCGCTGGGATTGGAGCAGCGCCCCGCCGGACTCCGCCCGGAGCAGGACGGAATGCTGGCGGCGGCAATCATCTACGACCCCATGCGCGATGAACTCTTCGTTGCCGAGCGGGGACGAGGCGCTTATCTGAACGGCAAGCCGATGCACATTTCGCGCATTCCGGTGCTGGCCGAGGCGCTCTCCGCGACAGGCTTTCCCAGTCACAAACGCCACCAGAATCCCAACATTCACTTCTATCAGGAGATCACGCTACGCTCCCACGGAGTTCGGCGGGCGGGTTCGGCTGCGCTCGACTTGGCCTACGTTGCCGCCGGACGCCTGGATGCCTTCTGGGAGTTCAACCTGAATCCCTGGGACACGGCGGCTGGCATTTTGCTGGTTGAGGAAGCCGGCGGAATGGTCACAGACTTCTCCACCCAGCACTTCCGCCTCGACAGCCGGGAGATTCTCGCCTCCAACGGCCTGATCCATGCCGAACTGGTGGGCCTTTTTGAGGAGATCTTTGCCGGACGCAATCTCTCGCCTATCCCTTCACCGCGGGAGTTTGCGGCAAGTCGCGCAGCGCGGGCGGCGGGAAAGAGCTGAGAGTTTTTTGAGATCCTGTGGCCTCGCGGTTCACTTTTGGAATCGGTAAATCATTAATCCGCATCCAATTATTGCAACGTGAATGCTGATGGGATGTTGAAGTCATCCGCTGGCCTGCTGTGCTACCATCAGCGTCAAAGTTAAAGTTCCCCTGGAGAAGTCAGAATGGCATACGTGATTGCAGAACCCTGTATCGGCACCAAGGACTCCGCCTGTGTAGACGCCTGTCCCGTCGATTGCATCCACCCCAAGAAGGACGAAGACGGCCACGCCGAGATCGACCAGTTGTTCATTGACCCGGTCGAGTGCATCGACTGCGGCGCATGCGTCCCGGCCTGCCCGGTTTCGGCCATCTTCGCTCAGGACGACCTGCCGGAGAAGTGGGCCAGCTTCACTGAAAAGAACGCCAAGCACTTCGGCCGCTAAGCGCTACCAAACGGAACGCGCATCCCGCTCCTGTGAGGTGCGCGTTTGTGTCTGCGCTGGATTCTATCCGATCAATTCCATCCCAGCATCCCGGGCGGCGATTCGGTCGAAGGTGATGGTCCGATTGCATCCGGCGGCTTTGGCGGAGGAGGCAATCAGGCAATCCGCAAAGTCTGCATTGCCATTTCGGTATCGTCGCAAGGCTTTCTCGACGGTCTCAGCAGCTTCCACCACAATCGTCTCTCGCGTCAGCAAATCCGCAAGAATCCGGACAACTGCATCGCGGCCAACTCCATTCGAACGGGTCATCACCCACACCAACTCAAGAATCGTCGCCACCCCAACCCATCCAGGTTCGGCCGTCGTCAGCGCACTCAACACGGCTCTGGCTTTGGGCGTCTGCAATGGATCGTCCTTGGCAAAGAAGCGGACCAGAATGTTTGTGTCCAACCCTGTCACGCAGCCTCATCCTCAGAGATATTCCCGTAAGCATCGCTACGCGTGGCGGCGTCAACTTCGGCGGCATGGTCGAGAATTGCCTGATTCATCTCTTCGATGGAGATAGTATGGTCGGGCTTTGGAATGCAGCCTTCCATATCCATAATCGAGCCGGTCTTGGGGCGAAAGGCGTACTCGCCATCTTCGACCTCATAAAAATCGATCCGGACCCCGGGCTTTAGCCCTAGCGCCTTCCGAACCTTGACGGGGATCGTGATCTGGCCCTTGGAAGTCATGGTTGCTGTGGGCATGGAAATTCCTTTCAAAATTCATTTTACCTTACTTTTCAACAGGTTCCTTGCTTTATGGTAAGGAATCTCTCTGGCGCAGCAAGTGACAGGCGGCAATGCGAAGATAATAGACGCATGATTGTGCTCTCCTCCGAAGCCGTGGTTCTGCGCACCTGGCCGGTCCATGAGGCCGACCTGATTGTGAGTTTTTTCACGCGCGACTATGGCCGGGTGCGCGGCGTAGCCAAATCGGCGCTCAAAAGCCGCAAGCGCTTTGGCGGGGCGTTGGAGCCGATGACCCTGGCCCGCGCATGGTTTGCCGAACGGCCGCGCCAGGAGCTGGTTCGCCTGGATCAGTTGGAGATCCTTCGCTCGCCGCTCTCGGCCCCCGTCGACCACGCGCGCATGGCGGTGCTCAGCTTCTTTGCCGAACTGCTGGACGAGGCGCTGCCCGAGCACGATCCCCAGGAGACGGTCTTCCGGCTGCTGCTGGCCGTCCTTGACCAGACCCACGCCGTCCAACCCGATATCGTCCAGCCTTGGATGCCGCTGACTTATTTTCAGTTGTGGATGACGCGTCTGCTGGGTCTGTTGCCAGATGTTGTCCATTGCACGGCCTGCGGTGAAGCACTCCGTGCGGCGGAGGCATCGCATCCAGCGGAGATTTGGTTCGACAGCCATGGCGATGGATTGTTCTGCCCGCTGCATCGCAACGGCACAGCCAGCGAACTATCATCCGACTCCTGGCAATTGGCGCAGCGAATGTTGCGCGCGCCGGTTGCAGCCTTTGCCGCCGAGCCCTGGCCCCGCCGCCGTGCCCAGGACCTGCGCCGCTTCACGCTGCAATCCCTGGAGCGCCACCTGGAACGCAAACTCCGCTCAGCCGAGGCGCTGGCGCGGCTGTGAAGTGGAAGGTGTTATTTGTTTCTCAGCGCTTCCCAAACCGAGATGCGGCCTCCTGGCAGCGGAATCGGTTCCTTAACTGGTTTCTTAGATTGGCCGATGACTGCAGGCCACTCGAATTGGCGCCGATCCGCGAAAAAATCCAAGGAAACTCCTCCCGGAATCGACCAAGCCTGGATTTGACCTGCTCGTGTAACGGCGGCAATGTGATCCCGCGGAGCCGCACCGTGAATATCCGCGATCAGTGCGGCGAAATCGCCGTATGAAGCGTCTGGGTCTGCGATGACGAAGATCGTATCGTCCTGGACATAGTCTTGAGCTGCTCGAATCCGTGACAGCATCACATCGCGAGGAACCTCGTCGTATCGCGAACCTCCTGCAAGTTTCCCGTCCGAACGGAGAAATACGGTGAATCCATTAAATTCGCAGTTGCTAACGGCTCCGCACGTGTATGCATCATCGGAATCAGGATACCCGTCGATACGGGTCTTTGTACCGCAAACACGCAAAAGATCAAAATCAGGAAAAGGCACGCTATCGGCGCGGCCACGAGTTCTAGCAATCGATTGATATCCATATTCCTTTGGACACCGGGTCCGTCTGTATTGTTCCCAGAGGCGGACTTAAAGGTCATAATAAAAGCCCAGGCTGCTAAAATCTACTTGAGTTCCATCGAGAGAGAAATGCCCGTGCCTTCAACTCAAGTTTCATCCCGAACCAAAACCACTCCGCTCACATTTCAGGAGCTTTTGTTCCGCTTGCAGGGCTTTTGGGCGGAACGCGGCTGCGTGTTGCAGCAGCCCTACGACGTCGAAGTGGGCGCGGGCACCATGGCGCCGGAGACCTTCCTGCGCGTGCTGGGACCCAAGCCGTACAAGGTTGGCTACGCGCAACCATCGCGCCGTCCCGCCGATGGCCGCTACGGCGAAAATCCCAATCGCCTCTTCCGTCACACGCAGTTTCAGCTCATTCTCAAACCGCCTCCGGTCAACGTGCAGGAGCTGTATCTGCAATCGCTGGAAGCTATCGGAATCGATCTCAGCAAGCACGACCTGAAGTTCGAGGAAGACAACTGGGAGGGTCCGACGGTCGGCGCTTGGGGCGTCGGCTGGCAGGTGATGATGGACGGCATGGAGATCACTCAGTTCACTTACTTTCAGCAATGCGGCGGCCTAGATCTCGACCCCATCTGCGCCGAGCTGACTTATGGTCTCGAGCGCCTCTGCGCCTTCATGCAAGACGTGGACTCGGTCTATGACGTGGTCTGGGCGCGCGATCCGGAGACTGGCTCAGTGGTCACTTACGGCGACGTTCGCCTGACCGAGGAGCTACAGTATTCGGTCTATAACTTCGAAGACGCCGATGTGAGGTTGTTGTGGGAGCATTTCAACAGCTATGAAGCCGAAGCGCAGGCGTTACTGGCGCGAGCAACGGTTTTGCTGGCGGATGAAAAAGCGACTGCGTTGGAGAAGCGGCGCTTCCCTCTGATCTCCACTTACGAGCTGGCGCTGAAGTGCTCGAATCTCTTCAACCTTCTTGATGCCCGCGGAGCGATTAGCGTCACCGAGCGGGTCGGCATGATCGCACGCATTCGCAATCTGGCCGTAGGCGTGGCCAAGGTCTATGCGGCGCAGCAAACTTCCTGATACGCTGTCATCCTGAACACCCGTTGCTCTGTCATCCTGAGCGACCGAAGCGAAGCGGAGGGAGTCGAAGGACCCGCGGTTGAATTGCTCGAACTACCACCACCCGTCCCGGAGGGACGAATCGAGAATAGCCCAGGAGAAGCGCAGCGCACTCCTGGGTGCAAATCCACCCGTTTCGCAATGCGTCCCGTAGGGCCGCAGCGATTCTACTTCATGAATTGACTTTTGGAAAGCAGAAACACAATGGCAGATTTTCTACTCGAAATCGGACTGGATGAGATTCCGGCCCGCATGATTGCCGAAGCTCAAAAAGAGCTGTGCATGAAAGTTGTGCATCTTCTCTATCGTGAACGCCTCCTTCCCCAAGAAGGAAGCCATGTTCAGATTGACGACGGTTATCTAATGGATGGAAAGAAAGTCGTCACGAGTTACTCCACACCACGTCGTCTCGCCGTGTGTGTTAGAGATGTAAATCTCAAACAGGAAGATTTTCAGGAGCAGCTTATTGGCCCGTCATGGAATGTGGCCTTCAAGGACGGAGCGCCAACCAAGGCCGCCGAGGCTTTTGCGAAGAAGGCAGGCGTAGCCGTTGAAGCTCTCCTGAAAATCTGCAATGCGAAGGGCGAATACGTTTGTGCTTATGTGGAACGTATTGGTCGCTCTGCCTCCGAAATCCTTTCCACTGAGCTGCCCAAAGAAGTACTCAGCCTCTACTGGGCCAAGAATATGTATTGGCGCGCGGGCAAACCGGAGCGCTTTGTCCGGCCCATTCGCTGGATCGTTGCACTGCTAGACTCCGCCATTGTTCCCCTTGAAATTGCCGGCATCAAAGCGAGTAGCACGAGTCGCGGTCATCGCATTCTGCACGGAGAAGCGCCTGTTGTGCTTGTCAAAGCGACAGACTACGCTGAGGCATTGCGCAAGGCATACGTGGTCGTCGATGTTGGCGAGCGCAGGCAGTCGATCCGCAAGGCTCTCGATGCGGCCACCCGCACGGTTCCAGGCGCGCGCTGGCGCGAAGACGAGCCGCTCGTAGAAACCGTAGTGCATCTGACCGAATGGCCGACGGTTGTGTTGGGCGCCTTCGAGTCCGAATACTTGGCTCTGCCCGAAGAGGTGTTGGTCACGGTGATGCGCGACCACCAAAAGTATTTTGCGGTCGAGAGCGCCGACGGCAAGCTGGCCCCGCACTTCCTCGCCGTGCTCAACACGCAGGTCGATGCCGAGGGCGAAGCGATCATCCGCCACGGCAACGCGCGTGTCCTGCGCGCCCGATTCAAAGACGCCCGCTTCTTCTGGGAAGTTGACCAGAAGACGTCGCTTTCGGAGCGCCAGGAAAGCCTCAAGAATGTGACCTTCCAGAAAGAGCTGGGAAGCTACCATCTAAAGACGAGCTGGAACGGCGACGTTGCTTTTAAATTGCATGAGACACTTGAGCGCAAGGGTTTTGAGGCATACAGCCACGCAGCTTTGAACATGGCTATAGGGCTCGCCAAGACCGACCTCACGACCGAACTCGTGAAAGAGTTCACGGAGTTGCAAGGAATTATCGGCGGGCTCTATGTCCACGCACAGGGATTGCCTGGCGACTTTAAACAAGAGACGATAGAAAAGGTTAGTCAGGCCATTTACTGGCAATATATGCCTGCCTCGACCGAGGACTCTATTCCTCCGACAGCGGAGGGGCAGTTGCTGGGTTTAGCGGACCGCATTCAGACAATCATCGCGATGTTCAGCATCGGCAATGCTCCGACCGGGTCGAAGGATCCTTTCGCGTTGCGGCGCGCGGCCAATGCAATCGTGAAGATTCTCGCCGAATCGGAATTGCCGCTAACACTGAACGATGTTCTGGAAGCCAGCACCTTGAAAGTCAATTGGGAGAGATACAAGGCTCCGGTCGCAATCTTCCTGGGTGAGCGCCTGAGCTTCTACCTGAAAGACGTTCGCGGCTTCGCTTATGACGTGGTCAGCGCCGTGCTAGCTGCGGGAGCCGACGACGTCCGCGACGCAATTGCCCGCGCTGAAGCATTAACCGCAGCGCGCGAGTCCGCCGATTTCGCCGCCATCTCGGCGGCCTTCAAGCGCATCAAGAACATCCTGCGTCAGGCCGAGGAAAAGGGATTTGCCATCCAGGCAGCTCCCGGAGTCGTACTCGCGCCAGAGGCCAAACAGCTTGCCGATGCGGCTGCTGCGCTCGTTCCCGAAGTGGCCAAGCTGCGCCAGCAGCGCGCTTACGGCGAGGCGCTGGCTTTGATCGCCACGCTGCGCCCGGTGGTGGATGCTTTCTTTGACAAGGTGATGGTGCTCGACAACGATCCGGCGGTGCGCGGCGCGAATCTTGGGCTGATTGACAAGGTGCTCAGCGGCTTCAGTGGCATCGCTGACTTCAGCGAGATTGTTACGGCGTAATATCGGATTTCCCTGTGTCGAGCTGAGTGTAGTTTTTGGTTTCCCAGGTCCCAAAAGCGGGACCTGGGGCACCCAGCATCTTTCCTTCCCTACCCGTCTACAATCGAGTGAGATGTCCGACACGCTCTATCTGAGTTTGTGGTACCCCAATCTGCTGCAGGCCGCGCTCCCTGAGAAGCTGAAGG
>JBEKDX010000012.1:0-23964 GCA_050014135.1 Occallatibacter sp. | reverse complement strand
TCCTTGACACTCCCATCCCCCGCTCCTACTATGCAGCCAGAAAGTTCTGATGGTTTTGCCTCCGTTGGAACTATTCTCCCTGAGGAGAGAGCTGCCCTGTTGCCGGGCGGCTCTTTCCGTTTTTGGCCACCTGCGGTGGGGCCAGCCTCTCGCCACCTGCGGTGGGGCCAGCCTCTCGCCACCTGCGGTGGGGCCAGCCGCTCGCCACCTGCGGTGAGGCCAGCCTCTCGCCACCTGCGGTGGGGCCAGCCGCTCGCTATTCGCTCGCATAAGCTCCATTGCCGGAATCACGGACAACCGCCGGTAAAGGAACGACCGTCCTGGCGGTTAATTCCCAACCGCAACGAGACCCACGGCGAACCGTGGGCCTCATTGATGCGAAGCAAGCAATCGCGCTACTTGTGCTTGGGATCTTTGTCAGGGTGTGAGGCTGGTGCATTATGTTGTGGAGGAGCATTGTGCGCTGCCGGTGCAGGATGCGAGGCCGGTGCGTTATGCGCGGGAGCATTATGCGGGGCCTGCGCGTTGTGCGCTGCGGGTACAGGATGCGTAGCAGGTGCGTTGTGCGCGGCCGGCGCGTTGTGCACGGGAGCATTATGCGAGGCCGGAGCATTGTGCGCTGCCGGGGCGTTATGCGCGGCAGCAGCGGGATGCGATTCGCCGCCCAGGGGCTTGTTTACGGCCAGGTTCTGCGGATGCCCGCCATTGTGAGCGGCATAAGAACCCTTGTCGCTGCGGGCGGTATTCTCGTGTTGCGTCTGGAAGGAGGTTCTGCCCGTGTGCTGATCGTGCTCGGCCAGCCGCTCCTGGGCGGCGGGTTCGTGGTGGATGCCGCCGGGTCCTCCGCTGAAGGCGACGTGGCTGTCCCGTTCAACAAAGCCCCGATCCACGCGTTCCCTATCAACGAAAGTAACGCCGCCGTGAAAGCCGACGTGCATGACGGCAGTGTTGTAGGCAAAGACGCCACCGCGCCACTCGCCGCCGGCAAAGCCGAGGCCGCCGTAGCCAAAGCCGTAGTTCACGCCGCCGTAGTAGCCGACGTGCCGTCCCCAGTAGCCCTCATGGAAGAAGTACCGGCCGTGATCCCAACCCCAATAAGGAGGCGTCCATAGCGCGCCATGAAAGGGAGCTGGCACCCATGCGCCGGGAACCCAGAAGAAGCCCTCTGGACCGTTGGCCCAGTAGCCGGGCGTCCACATCAGGCCGGGCTCGGGGCAATCGGGCTGCACATAAACCGGCAGCGCCGGCGGCGCGATGCTGACAACGATCTGAAGGCCAGCAAGGGAAGACGAGGAAACGAGGATGACAACCAACGCCAGCATCAGCCAGCGCACAGAGCGCAGAAATCGCATGGGAAAAACCTCCAAAACCTTTCGTGACGGAAAAAACTGAAAGCCGCTCACGCGATTAGTTTATGCCCGGAAAACAAGGTCTGTCAGCAGAAATTGCAAGAAGTTTTTGGCCCTCCGGATTCATCATTTCCGCCCGCAGCTTCCGATAACCCGCCGCTGCGTTGAATACACGAAGGCCCACGGCGAACCGTGGGCCTTGATGGTTGAGTGCGAATGCTCTCTGCCGGATTCAGTAGCGATAGCTCAGCCCCATGCCCAGAACGTGGCGGGCTTGCAGATTCACGGGCGTGGTGACAACCGGAGGCCCATCCGCGGGGACGATGGGATGGTTTGGAACATAGATGGATCCGATGTTACCCGCCACCTGGCCGATACCGATATCGAAGGCGAAGTGCGGATGCTCGCGCTGAGTGACGCGCACGGCGTAGTCCAGTGTTGTGGGTAGATGGGCGCTCATCAGAGGGTAGGACGCGGGATTACAGAAGGATGCAAGCTCGCACCCATAGAGGTATGAGTTCAGCATGGTGTTCAGATTCACCGAGGTCTTGGGTTCCTGCGTGAATCCCGCCGATGGCACGGCCACGATGCCCTTGCCAAGGGGTAATGGAATACCCAGGCCGCCAAAGAGCCGTCCACCGAAGCGCGTGCTCTGTCCGCCGATGCCGAAGATGGTGGCATTGGTGGCTTTCCAGCCAATGTTCGCCAGGAAGGGTACTGGCTTCTTGGCCCAGGTTTTGGTGACGGCTATGTAGATGTCGCCATTGGTGTAGGCCTTGGCAGGCACGGTGTAATTAGAAAGCGCGTAACCAATATACCCCGAAACAAATTTGTCGCCGGTGCGAACCACGCCGCCGACGGCCACGCCTGGCGTCCAGGGACCGAACTGTCCATCCTTGATCCCCACCACCTTGCCGTGGAAGACGTTCATGCCGGAGTAGTGCCAAAGCTCGCTCAAAAGCGGCGTGGAACCTGAGCCGCTATCGCCGAACTGGTGGATGCTGCGCGTGTAGCCAACCTCGGCCCGGTTGGCGAAGCCCTCAGTAACGCTGAGGGTCTCAATGTTGCCGATCACTGCCGAGGCATCAATGTAGTGAACGCCGACGGCCGGGTGGGAAAATATCTTGCCGTCCTCCGAATAGACGACGTAGGCTGTGGGCGTCAAAAACCCTCCGGTTTGTCCCTCCAGCGTCAGGTACTGGGCGCGGAGTTGCTGGGTGGTGAACGCAGCGACTACGAGGAAGCCGCAAACGGCAAGCTTGTGGAGGATGTGAAGTTTCACTGGTTTTCAACTCCATTCGGAGCGCAGTTGCCTGCCTCCAGAAAGATTCAGGGTTAAACCCTTGTAACACAAATGCAGGGGCCTCGTCTTTAACTTTATCGGGAGTGGTAAACTCAGCCCATGCCGCGCGGTCTGCTGATTACTCTCGAAGGCTTGGATGGTTCGGGGAAAACCACGCAAATCAGCCGTTTGGCTGCTTGGCTGCAAAAGCGCGGCCACGATGCGCTGGTAACCCGCCAGCCCGGCGGCACTGAGACTGGCGACCGCATTCGCGCTCTGGCGCTCGATTCGCGCACCTCGCATCTGGCGCCGATGACCGAGATGGCGCTGATGTTCGCCGACCGCGCCCAGGCCATCGCCGAGGTGATCGAGCCCGCCCTCGACGCTGGAAAGATCGTCCTCTGCGACCGCTTTACCGACTCGACCGAAGCCTACCAGGGCGGCGGACGCGAGCTGGGTTCCACGATCGTTCTCGAACTGCACCGGCTGCTCTGTGACAGCCTCCAGCCCGATCTGACGCTGCTGCTGCTGCCGTCGCTCGAGGCCTCGCTGAGCCGCGCCCGCCGCCGCAACCAAAGAGTCAGTGAAGAGAGCGGCCCGGACGAAGGCCGTTTCGAGCAGGAGCAGGATGCCTTTTACGGTCGCGTCTGGCAGAAGTACAGGGAGATTGCCGCCCGCGAGACGGAGCGCGTCGTGCTGATCGAAGGCGATCTCGGAATCGACGAAGTCCACGAGCAGATTGTCGAAGCCGTCGCCGAGCGGCTGGCCGCGCTGAGCGCCGAAAGACGCGCATAATCTCCGCTCCGCCTTGCGGCGGGAAATGAACAAGCCACAAAAGCTGGATGAGAAACCACGAGCTTCAACCAAATCCGCTCATCAGGGCAAAACCCGCCAGCCGCAGGCCATATCGGGCGTCACCGACCTGCCGTCCAGGCGGAAGCAGCTTGCGCCGTTGATGTCGGTCGAGAAGGTGCGCACCTTGGCCGTTTCCAGCGCTTTGAGCACCTCCGGACGGGGATGCTGATAGCGGTTGTGCAGGCCGCATGAGACGACGGCCCACTGCGGAGCCACGCGCGCCAGAAACTCAGGCCGCGTCGAGGTCAAACTGCCGTGGTGGCCGACTTTGAGCAGCGTGCTCTGCAAGCCCGGTTCGGCCAGCATCGCCCGCTCGATGGGCGCTTCGGCGTCGCCCTCCAGCATCACGGAAGTCGCGCCGTAGGCCACGCGCATCACCATCGAATCGTTGTTAGTCGGCTCCGGTCCCGGCCGATAGCCACGGAAGGGCGCCAGCACGTTCACCTGCGTCGAGCCAAATGCGAAGGTGTCGCCGGCTTGCAAGGAACGAACGCGAATGTGCAGGCTGGCGGCTTCATCGAGCAGAGCGACGTAGTCTTTGTAGTGGGGTGGGTTGTTGCCCACCCAAAGCTCGGCGGGATGGAAGTTGCGCAGCACGGCGGGCAGGCCGCCCATGTGGTCGGAGTGCGCGTGAGTGAGCGCCACCACGTCCAGCCGCCGAATTCCGCGCGACCACAACACTTGCGAGACGACCTCCTCGCCGATGTCGTAATCCTGCGGCGCTTGATGCGGTCCTCCGCCGTGGCCTCCGCCATCCACAAGCAGGGTCTTGCCCTCGGGCGTAATCAGCAGCAGGGAGTCGCCCTGGCCCACGTCGATGGCCTCCATCAGCAAGGCGTCATGGGGGTGATCGACTGGGCGAGGCAGAACAGCGATGACAGCGGCGAGCAGTAGCGCAACCCAGGCTGCGCGGCGCGGCCAGCGGAGTTCAACAGAAAACAGCGGGTAGTTTGAGATTCCGGAGGGAGCAAGGGGCTTCAGCCCCCTGAAACATGGCCAAAATATCAGGGCCTCTAGGCCCGGAAATCGGCGATCTGGAAAAAGTACAACTGTAGTAATAGGGTGGGATAGGAAGATCGCCGCTCCGAGCAGAGCGCAGAAAACCAGCGACTGCCAGAGCAGCGGCGCGGGAATGCGGAAGTCACCCCAGGCCATCGAACCGAAGAGATGCACCAGCCCAATGCCGATGTGGAGAAAGAATGCCACGACCATCGCCGGGACTACCGCGACGGCAGGCCAAATCACCAGGGCTACCAAAGTGACGAGCGCTGCCGGCATCAGCACCAGCAGCAGCGGCAGAATAAAGACATTCACCGGCAGCGCAAAGATGGTGATGCGATGGAAGTAGAGCGCCATGGGCAGGGTCATGGCCAGTTCCGCCACGCAGGAGACAACCAGCAGCTCGAAGGCACGGATCGTGAAACGCACCGACCAGGGAAAGACACGCCAGGCAAAGCGCCTGTTCACGGCTCTCTGCAACGCCTCAGCGATCATGCGCATTGTCACGCGATACTGCGCCAGACGGGGCGGTGATTTTATGTCCAGAGCGAGTTGGCGCAGGTCGCGCGTGGCCGTCAGGTAAGGATGAATCGTGCCGGCGAGCAGCGGCGCGGCGACTCCGCCGATGGCCACCACGGCCAGCAGCGTCATCTGGAAGCTGGCGTCAAACAAGCTGCGCGGACTGAAGGCCAGCAGGCACAACGCGGCAAAGCCGATGGTGTTCAGCGCATTGCGTTCGCGGTAGACGAGCCGGCCCAGCAGGTAAAGCGTGACCATGAAGAGCGAGCGCGCAACCGGCGTGGCGAAGCCGGTGAAGAGCGCATAAGCGAAGGAGATCAAAATCGTCAGCAGAGTGGCCGGAACGCGCGGCAGGCGCAAACGGCGCGTCACCCAGAAGATGCAGCCGGCCATGATCGCCAGGTGAAAGCCGGAGACCACCAGCATATGAAAGGAGCCGGTGCGCTCGAAGCCCACGCGCAGCGAATGGGTCAGGTAAGTGCGGTCGCCGGTGACCATCGCGGCCAGCATCACGGCGTCATCTTCTGAGAGGCGTAACGGCGCAGGCAGGTGGCGCATCGCCGCGGGCAGAGCCAGCAGACGCGTGCTCGACGTGTGTTGCAATCCGCTAACCCGGCAGCCGAGATAGAGTCCCGGCGTCTGACCCATGTGCTCCATGCGGTCGATTTTCACCGTCGCCGTCGAGGTGATGCCCTGATCGACCAGAAAATCCTCACGGCTCCAGACGCCAGGATCGCGATAGACCTCGGGCGGCAGCAGGCGGGCCACGGCGCGAATCCGCTCGCCGCAGCGGAAGGGCTGCTGACCTGCGGGGCTTGGCCATTGAACCGTCAGGCGCACGCTGCCTGTGATTGGCTGCTGCTCGTCGATGGTGTCAGTGACCACCTCCAGGCTGGAGACGCGCAGATCGATTCTCTGCGCGATCTGCTGCTGGGCCGAGGCGGGCGCGTCGAGGTTCTGCTCGATCTCGCCGCGCACTGGCCCGGCATCGATCACGGTGCCTTCGACGGTGCGCAGCAGGCCATCCGAGAGCGCGGCCAGCGCGGGCGCGGGCGCAGGGCGCGGCTCCATCTGCGCGCACCACGCGCCCAGCAGCAGCCATAGCACCCCCAGCGGCAGCCATGCGATGCGTTGCGCGCGCACGGCCGCCAAACCACAGAGCACGGCCGTCAGCGCCAGCGCAACCAGCACCAGACTCGACCGCAAGTAAACAGCCTGCGTGTCGGCTATGCCTAAGGCAAAGAGCACGGCCGCGTGAAAGAGCGGGACCGGACCTGATCCGGCTGGACCGGTTAGCTCTTGCCCGGAGATGGGAGTAGGGTTTTCCATCGCGCCTGAAATCAAAAAGCTATTCTGGCCCCAAGCCTATCAGGCGCGGCGCAACTGAACCACGGTTTCCAGATGAAAGGTCTGGGGAAAGAGGTCGGCGAGGGTGATGGACTGGATCGCGTAGCCGGATGCAAGCAACGCGCGCAGATCGCGAGCCAGCGTGGCCGGGTCGCAGGAGACGCAGACGAGCGCGGGCGTGTTGATGCTGGCCAGCAGCGCGCAGCTCTCCGCGCCCAGCCCGGTGCGTGGCGGGTCCACGACAATCAGATCGGGCTTCTCGCCGGCGCGGCGCTGAAGAAAGGCCAGAGTCTCGGCCTTGACGGACTCGCCGGTCGTCCCTTTGAGGTTAGCCGCCAGAGATTGCGTCGCGGCGGGCGCCGACTCGACGGCCACCACGCGAGCAAAGTTTGCTGTCAACCGCCGCGCAAAGAGGCCGACTCCGGCAAAGAGATCCCAGGCCAGTTTGCCGCTGTGTCCTGCGGTCACATTTTCAACCAGCCCATCCACCAGCCAGCGATTGACCTGGAAAAATGCGCCGTGGTCCACGCGATAATCGAAGCCGGCGGCGCGATAACTGATCGAGCTTGCGCCCCACTGCGCCACAGTCTGCGATAACTGGCCGGAACGGCCTTCAACAACCAGCTCCGCGCCCACAAGCGCCGGAACTCGTTCGTGAAACGCTTGCGCCAATTCCTCAAAGCGAATCTTCGGCAACTTATCCGTAAAGACAGTCGCCAGCAGCGCAGTTTCTGCCGCATCGCAAAAAAACGAAATCTCGGTGGGCCGCCACTTCGGAACAAATTCGCGCAAGACCTGGGCAGAGGCCAGCGCGGATTCGACCAGTAACGGCGCGGCGATTGGGCACTCGCTGATCGGAACCACCGCGTGGGAGTTGCGGCCTCGATAACCGAGCTTTCCTTTGGCATCAAGAGCCAGCCGGATGCGATTGCGATAGTGCCACGGCTCGCCGGCCAGCACGGCAATCTCCGCGGGCACAGCCACGCTGCTGCGCTCCAGCGTTTCGCGCAGAATGACCTGCTTGAAGCCGAGCTGCTTTGCGTACTCCGCGTGCTGATAGTGACAGCCGCCGCAAACGCCAAAGTGCAGGCAGACGGGCGTAATCCGCTCGGGCGCGGCGCGGATGATCGCTTCGGCCTCGGCGCTGGCATAGCCCGGTTTGCTCTGCGTGATGCGCACCCGCGCCTGCTCGCCGGGCAGCACCAGCGGCACAAAAACCGCCTTGCCCTCCAGCCGGGCCAGAAACGCTCCGCCATAAATCGGCTTTTCGATTTCTACGAGTTGCGGCTCGGCGGAAAATTGAAGACCCTGCGGGTGCCCCACCCTCGCCGCGTTCTTGTTTTTGCGGCTTCGGGGTCCCCAAGAAGCGGTCTTTGCTTCTTGGGGTGAACTAGGGTGGGAAATAGCAAACTTCTTGCCGCGTGGTTTTTCGGAAGAACTCTGACTCGCGTCCGGGCGTGCCGTGAGATTTGCAGTATCCGCAAGAGATTTAGCTACCGTGGTATTCTTCTCGGGCTTCTTGCGTTCGGCCGAATGCCTTTTCGCGGCCTGTTTGGCCCGTCTCTGCGCCGTGATTTGTTTTCTGACTGTCATTGTTGGCTCATGTAAAACAGGCTTAGTCGCGGCAGGTTGTAATGCACCAGCAGTTGTTTCTGCACAAACTGCCGTTCCACCTGGCGCAATTGCACCACGCCCATGCGGCTGCGATAAGGCGCCAGTTCGCGCGCCGCGTGCGCCTTCAAGCTCACCAGCAACTCCTCTGGCGCAGCGGCGGTCAGCGCGGCAAAGAGCTTCTCTTCGAGAACAGTCAGCGTGCGTTCCAGCGCTTCCATATCGTGCGCGCTCTCTTGATCCGAAGCGCGAACTTCGCCGGCCAATTCACGCAAACGTGCAGCGTTTGCAGCGCAGGCTTCGGGCGCAACCGTAGCCTCATCGAGCGCCGCAGCCGCTGCCTCCAGGTGCGCCGCCACACGCTCTTGCTCGAAGCCCGATTCGCGCGCCTCTGTAGTTGCAGGAGCCAAGCCCGCAGCCGCCTCGCGCAACTCCTCGGCTGCTTCCATCACCGCCTGTGCGCACCATGCCAGCCCGTTGATCTGCCGCATACGGCCACGCTTCTGCCGCGCTTCATACTTATCAAAAGCCGCGTCAATGCCGCGCAACGCCGCGTTCAGAGGAATACCCGCCTCGCGCCAAGTCTCGATCAGCGCCCAGTCCAGCGTCGAGAGCAACAGCAGCGCCCCGCGACGCTGCTGAAAGCGGTCTTCGATCTCGGTAAAGTAGTTGAAGTAGTTCAGCACGCTCCGCGCCTCAATGCGCTTTGCCCCGCGGCTTGACCGCGCGATTGCGCTCGAAGAGAATCAGCAGGCCGTCGAGCGTGAGCATATCGTCGATCTCGGCGATGAAGCGCGAGTCCTCGGCGATCTGCCGCGCCAGTCCGCCCGTGGCGATCACCTTCGCCGGCGCGCCCAGCTCGGCGATCATGCGCTCCAGAATGCCGTCCACCAAGCCGATGTAGCCGTAATAAAGTCCGCTCTGCAAGTGGGTGATGGTGTTGACGCCGATCACCTTGGCGGGGCGTTTGATCTCGACGCGGCTCAAGCGCGCGGCCCGCGAAAACAGCGCTTCGGCGCTCAGGCCGAGGCCCGGCGCAATCGCTCCGCCCAGGTACTCGCCCTTCGCCGAAACCACATCGAAGGTCGTCGCCGTGCCGAAGTCCACAATCACGCACGGCCCGCCATAGCGTTCAAAAGCGGCAATCGCGTTCACCAGCCGGTCCGCGCCCAGTTCGGCGGGATTCTCCACCAGCACCGGCATTCCCGTCTTGATTCCCGGTTCGACGAACAATGGCTGCGTGTGAAAGTAATCTTCGCAAACCTGGCGCAAGGTGCCATCGACAGGAGGAACCACCGAGGAGATAATGATGTACCTCACCTGGCTTGCCTTCATGCCATTCATCTCGAAGAGATTCACAAACAGCACGCCATACTCGTCGGCGGTCTGCGAGTGGTGCGTAGTGACGCGCCAGTGCGCGGCCAACTCCGGCTTCGAGTCACCCCTGCGACCAAGACCTGTCGCCGGGGACCCCGACGCGCCTTCGAGCTTATAAAGCCCAAGCACCGTATTCGTATTGCCTACATCGATGGCTAATAACATAATTCTCTCTGTGCATCTCACCAAATTGGGTGCTCTGTCATCCTGAGCGAGCGTAGCGAGTCGAAGGACCTGCGGTTTCTCATTCCGGCGAGGATGAAATCACATTATGTGGCCGACCGAATCCCACCGGTCTGCACCGTTACCAATCCATCCGCGGTGCGCACCAACAAAAATCCATTCTCATCCAGTCCATCGGTAATGCCCGTGCAAGCCTGCGGCCCATGCACCTCAACTCTTCGCCCGCGAATCCACGTCGAAGCCTGCTCCACACGCGCGGGAACCTTGATGCTCGCCCGCGAATCGGCCAAACCCAAAGCCTCACGCTGCAGCGATTCTAGCAGCAAAACGAGTAACTCCTGGCGCGAAACTCTTTTGCCCGTTTCAAGATCAAGCGAAGTCGCGAGCGAAGTCAAATCAGAATCAAACTCGCGCTGATGAACATTGATCCCGATACCCACCACGGCAAAATCCACCGCACCGCCGGAAATCTTTGACTCGACCAGAATGCCTGCAACCTTGCGTGGACCTAATAACAAATCATTCGGCCAGCGCAGATCAACCGTCAATCCGGCGGCAGCGCGAATAGCATCAGCGCCAGCCAACCCCGCGACCAGCGGCAACAGCGGCAGCCGTAGCGCTGGAATCGCAGGCCGCAGCAGTAGGCTCGCATATAGTCCTTCGCCCGCGGCTGAGCGCCATGCGTGATCGCCGCGCCCGCGCCCCGCCCGCTGCTCATCGGCAAAGTAAACCGAGCCGTGCGGCGCTCCACTGCGAGCCGCAGTCTGCGCGTCGGAATTCGTTGAACCGGTAAACGGAGAAAAGTGCAGCTTGCCTGAAAAGACAGTTTCGGCCAGCGCGCTTTCTAACTCCGCCAGGTCGTACAAGCTACTCTGTCTCCGCGGCAATGCGCATCGAGATGTCGGCGGCTTTGGCTGAGTGAGTCAGCGCGCCCACACTGATAAAGTCCACGCCAGTCTCGGCATAAGCGCGGATGTTATCGAGAACAATCCCGCCCGATGCCTCGGTGGGAATCCAGCGCTCGATTTGCTTCAAGCGCTCGACGGACTTCTTCACTTCCTTGGGCGTCATGTTATCCAGCAGAATCGCTTCTGCGCCGTGTCCAATGGCCTCTTCAAGCTCCTGCGCCGATCTCACTTCGACTTGCACGCGCTGTCCCTTTTTGCGATTTGCCAACGCCTGAGTTAGTACCGTAGGCAGCCCGCCACCCAGCGAAATGTGATTGTTCTTGATCAAAATTCCGCTTGCTAGATCGAGCCGGTGATTCGTTCCTCCGCCGCACAGCACCGCGTATTTTTCCAGCGTACGCAGCCCCGGCACTGTTTTGCGCGTGTCCAGCACGTGGGCATGAGTGCCTTCGATTGCATCCACAAACTTGCGGGTCAGCGTGGCGATGCCGCTCAGGTGCTGCATCAGATTCAGAATCACCCGTTCGCAACTGAGCAGCGCCCGCGCGTTGTGGCGAATCACGGCCAGCACCTGGCCATCGTGAACCCTCACGCCGTCGAAGATCTCCGGGTGACTGACAACCTCGAAGCGCGTTTGCGCCGGCGCGCGCTTGTCGAGCCGTGCAAAGATATCAAGCAAGCGAGGCACCGCGCCCAGCCCAGCCACCACCATCTCCTGGCGCGCAAGTATCGAGCCGGTCGCCCGCAGTCCAGGGTCGATGGTCAGGTTGGTCGTCGTGTCGCCGGCCGCCTTGTCTTCTTCAAGCGCCTGCTCCAGCAATGCGTCGATGTGGCTATTCTTCCAGTCCATGATTCCTTTTCGCGCGCGTCAGCGCTGTGCTTGATTCTTTTGCCGCAAAATAAAGTTATAAATAACTTCCTTGACGCTGTCATCCACCTGATCGGTAAATGAGAAGTAGCGGCTCCCGTCGCTTTTGTTGATTTGCAGTGAGTAGTTATGCTGGCTGCCTGAAATTGATTCGGCCAGCCTTTGCGAAAAACTGAGTTTGCCGCCCTTGCGCTTATCGATCAGGTTGACCTCGCCCAGATCCTTATACCAGAGCAGCGAGACGATGTTGCGAATATCCCGCACCATGATTCCGCGCGAGGACAGCAGAAAGAAATGCGCGTAATTGGCGGAGTGCGAGGGAGCGCCGCTGATGTCGACAATAGCGACAGCGGTGTCTGCCTTTCCCAAATGACGAGCGATAATCTCTTCGACTCCCGAGGTAAATTGCGGCCCGACAAGGCAGCCGGGCGCGCCGTTAAAGGAGATGGACGGCGGGGAGGACGGGGCGTTTTCTGGCTTGACGAAATCGCTTTCCGGCGAAGATGTCTCCGCCGTCTCTTCCGCGCTCCCGTTGTGCTCCTTCAATTCCAGGTAAGCAATTTGAATCTGCTTGTAATGTTCTTCCGCATCCGCCCGCAGACTGGCGTAATCCTGATAGAGATCGGGATTCCATTGCTTGATCGATTCCCGATACGCCTCTTGCAGCTCGGCTTCCTCGGGTATCCCGAAGGCGAATCCCAGAGTTTTATAGTGCTGCCGGCATCGACCACAATCGCAGGCCATCTCCTACTCCTCCTCAGTGAGTTTTTCCAACGCGGCGCGCGCTTTATCCAACAGCATCCGCGTCTCTGCTTCCTGCTTCTTCAATCCTTCAACCACATTTGCCGGAGCTTTGGCTAGAAAGCTCTCATTGCCTAACTGCCGCTCGGCTGACATTAGACCTTTTTCATACTTGGCAATGTCTTTTGTCAGACGCTCGCGCTCGGCGGAAACGTCGATGGTCTTCTCATAAAGTAGTTCGACATCGAAACCATTCTCCGAGCGTATGATTCCGTTCGACGGCACATTCTGAGAAGTCACTTCAAGGCGGACTTTTGCGAGTGAATTGCAAATTTGTTGGTTCGAACTGGAAACCAAATAAATGGCTGTATTTGGACCCTTCTCCGCAGAACAGTAGAGTCGCGCATCAACCACTTCTTTTTCTGGAACGCCAATTTCCTTGCGGAGTGATCTCAGTGCAATAATCACGTTTTGGACCCAGTACATTTCAAGAGTCGCTCCACGACTCAGAGTATTGAGAAAAATTAAACTGGATTCTTCTCCGAGGTTGGCAAATCGACCCGTAGCTTGCGGATAACTCGTCAGCGCAATCGACTTAGCCGGCGGTTTGCCGTCGTAGAGCGCGTGCCAGATTTCTTCCGTGATAAACGGCATGAACGGCGAAAGCATACGCAGTGAAGCTTCAAAGACCTGCACCAGTGTGGTCAATGCGGCTTTGGTTCCGGCCAATCGCGCATCGCGCTGAGTAGCTGACTCGCCGTCTTGCTGACTCGCTTCAAAATCCAACCGCAGCTTGACGATCTCCAGATACCAATCGCAGAAGCTGCCCCAGAAAAATTGATAGATGGTATTGGCCGCGTCATCGTAGCGATAGTTTTCCAGCGAAGCGTTGACCTTGGCTGCGGTCGAATGTAACTCGGCAACAATCCAGCGGGCTTCGAGCGGCGCATCGTCGGCAACCGCAGGCATTCCGCCCAGAGCGGCGGGGTCAACAAAAATGCCGATCTCCGCGGCACGATCTACATTCATGAAGAGGAAGCGCGCGGCGTTCCAGATTTTGTTGGCGAAGGCGCGATAGCCCTCGGTGCGGGCGACGTTGAAGGCGATGTCGGTTCCGGGCGAGGCCATCGAGGCCAGCGTGAAACGGACTGCGTCCGTCCCGTATTGCTTGACGATTTCGATGGGGTCGATCACGTTGCCCTTGGTCTTGGACATCTTCTCGCGGTTGGCGTCGCGCACCAGCGCGTGAATGTAAACCTCGCGGAAGGGAACCGAATCGGCAAGAGAGCGCTTGGAGCCATCCGCGTTGGGAACCTCTTCGGCGAACCAACAGCCGAGCATGATCATCCGCGCGACCCAGAAGAACAAAATGTCGAAGCCGGTCACTAACAAACTCGTCGGATAAAACGCGTCAAAGTCGCCACGATTTTCCGCAGTAATGTTAGGCCAGCCGAAGACAGAAACCGGCAGCAATCCCGACGAGAACCAAGTGTCGAGAACATCGGTCTCCTGCGTAATCTTCGCCGAGCCGCAATGTGTGCAAGCTGCGGGATCGACGCGGGCGACAGTGATTTTGCGGCAATCGGCGCAATGCCATGCGGGAATGCGATGGCCCCACCAGAGCTGGCGCGAGATGCACCAATCGTGAATGTTATCCATCCACTCGAAGTAAGTCTTCTCGTACATCTCCGGCGTAAAGCGAATATGCTTTTCGCGGACCGCTTCTTTGGCTTTGTCCGCCAGCGGCTGAATCTTCACAAACCATTGCGTCGAAAGCCGCGGCTCGACCGTAGTCTTGCAACGGTCGCAGTGGCCAACATTATTGGTGTGGTCTTTGATTCCGGCTAACAGGCCCTGCTCTTCCAGGTTTGCAACAATCTTCTTGCGCGCCTGATAGCGGTCGAGTCCCGTGTAGACGCTGCCTTCGGCATTGATCTTGCCTTCGGCGTCCATCACGTTGATCGAAGGTAGATTGTGGCGTTCGCCCAAGGCGAAGTCATTGGGGTCGTGCGCCGGAGTGACCTTCACCGCGCCAGTGCCGAAGTCGCGGCTGACCCACTCATCAAGGATGATAGGAATTTCGCGGCCGACTAATGGCAGGCGCAGTTTCTTGCCATGCAAATGAAGATAGCGTTCGTCCTCGGGATGAATAGCGACGGCCACGTCGCCAAGCATCGTCTCGGGACGCGTCGTTGCAACGGTAAGATACTCGCCGGTATCCTTCCCATCTTCGCCGATAACTGGGTAGCGTATCTCCCATAAGTGGCCTTTTTGTTCCTCATGGAAGACTTCCAGGTCACTAATCGCCGTTTGACAACGCGGACACCAGTTCACGATGTATGCGCCGCGATAGATTAGACCCTGCTCATGCAAGCGGACGAAGGCCTCGCGCACCGCTACCGATAAATTCTCGTCCATCGTGAAGTATTCGCGCTGCCAATCCACCGACGCGCCCAGGCGCTTCATCTGTTCGAGAATCGCACCGCCGTAGTGGCGCTTCCACTCCCACACCCGCTCGACAAAGGCCTCGCGGCCCAGTTGCTGACGGCTAGTTCCTTCGGCGGCCAACTGCCGCTCGACCATCATCTGCGTGGCGATGCCCGCATGGTCGGTGCCCGGCAGCCACAGGGCGCGGCGGCCTGTCATCCGCCGCCAGCGGGTCAGGATGTCCATCTCCGTCTGGTTGAGCATATGTCCCATGTGCAGCCGGCCCGTCACGTTGGGCGGCGGCAGTAGGATCGTAAACGACTCGCCGTCCAGGCTGGAGTTTGTGGTCGCTGGCTCGGGCGTGGGCTGGGCGAAGAGCCTCTCGCTCACCCAGTATTCGGCCCATTGATCTTCAATAGCGGTTGGGTCGTAGGCTTTAGGCAGATCGTGTGGCATATTTTTCTGGGCAAATTCCCTGTTGAACTGCGAAAAACTCCACTGAAGAGAGAAGTTTTGTGCGAAGGAATCAATGTTAACTTTAGCAGATATACCTATTGAATGAGTTTCTCATCCTCATCGGCCCAATAGCCGTTGCGGGCCTGCACCACGAGGTCGGGATAGTCTTTCAGGCGCAGTCCGATAGCGTGAAAGCCCGGATGTGGCGCGAGCGGATGAAAGCTCAACACGTACCGGTTGGGCAGGTGATGGGAGATGGCCAGCACGTCGCGCTCCAGGCTGCGGGCGTCGGTGAATTTGAAGTACTCACCGCCCGTTAATTGCGCCACGCCCTCCGCGGCATTGCGCTGCATACTATCGGCGGCCGCCATGGCCGCCGCCTTGGCCAGCCGCAGCGGCGGAGCCAGCAGTCCAAGGCAGTCGAAAGCCTGCCCCCAGCGGTTTTGTCCCGGTTCAGCATTCGGATCTTTGGCCATGCAGCCGCCTGGCGGTCCCGGCGTGGAGTCTCCCAGAATCATGGCAGCTTCGTGGCCGGCGGCCGATTTGGCGGAGGAAAAGACCACGCTATAGATGGCCGTATTGGTGTCGCTGAGGGCGTGAAGGGCATCCTTCAACTTTGTCTGACTGCCGTGATCCGCCGTTTCGCTGATGAGCAGAATTGCGCGCCGGTAGACTGCCGGCTGCCGGCGTAAAAGATCGATGGAAAAGCCGAGGCCGTCGAGGATGGCTGCGCCTCGGTCGCCCGCTTCAAGGCCGCGCAGGGTCTCTGCAACCGTGTCGAGGTCGGCGGTAAAGCTCTGGGCCAGCCGGGGCGTGCTGTCGAATTCCACCACTGCTACGCGGTGCGGGACGCTGCCGATGACCGCCTCAACGGCCGGGCCAAGATTGTGCACGCTGCTAAGATGGCGCGCGCCTGCGCCGCCTGTCTCGACGGCTACGACCAGTGCCAGCGGTTCGCTTCCAGTCTCCTCTTCGACCGAGACCGGCTGCTCGATGCCGTCATCCGTGAGGGTGAAGTCCTTTGCGGTAAGCGTGAAGACCGGCGCGCCTTCCTTGGTCCGGACCAGGGTTGGAACCAAAACAAGAGTAGTGCGGGTGATGACCGTAGGAGCCTGCGTTTCGCTCGGCCCCGGAGTCTGCGCACAGGCTGATGAGAGCGGCAAGAGCGCGAGAAGACAGACAAATTTCGTGCCGGCTCTTTGGAGTTCCATGGAGTTTCAGACGGATGAGCGCGGGTTTGGGTTGGCAGCTACGCGCTCTTATCGCCAAAAAGCAAGGCCGCACCCGGATTGAGCGCGGCCTGCTTGCTTGGAACGGCTGCAAAGATTAGAAGAAAAAGTACGAAATGCGGATCACGGAGCGATCAGACGCACGGTGGGGAAATAAGCCGAGTAACGCCGCGTGTTTCTGGTCAGCAGCGGGCATCCCAGCACAGCGGCGTGCGCGCCGATGAAAAAATCGGCGAGAACGTTGCTCTTTGTTCCGCCTTGGCGGCGATAAAGTACATAGGCTTTGCCGGCCAGAAACGCCGCAGTGCGCGGGATTGGTTCGAAAACCAGATTCATGATCGCGATCTTTTCGTCCAAGATTGCTGACGAGGAATAGGTGGAAGCAAGCTCTGCATAGATGACGGCGTTGATCGCCAACGGATGCGTCATGGACAGCTTCCGCACTTGGCCAATCGACCAATCGAACCACTGCGGATCGCGTTCCAGCACATCCACCAACACGTTGGTATCAATCAGCACCATCAGTCTTCGCCGCGTAGCAGGGCCATAAGTTCATCCGTGCGCCACTTGATGTCGGCAGTGCCGGCGACCTCATCAAACCGGTCAGGTCTGCTTTCCTCGATGGGCCCGCATTTGCGCAAAACTGGGTCCCCATCGTGATTGACTTCAAAGAACACTTTGCACCCCGGTTGAATCTTCGTGGAACTGCGAATGTGCTTGGGAATCGTGACCTGCCCTTTGCTGGTGACTGTCGTTGGCATTGCATCCTCCCAGTATTACCGCTTCTCCCAGTGTAATACTTATTATAGACATGGGCATCTTTCGCCAAATGGCAAAGGCCGCTTGGCGGCGGCCCTTGACTGATTCATTCCAGATTTCAGCATCCAAAGATTAGAAGAGCTTGGCCAGCCCCTTCTTCTTTTTCTTCTTGCTCGATGACTCGTCTTTCAAGTCGGCCTTGGGCTTCTTCTTGTTACCGGTGGCAGACGAAGCGGGAGTCGAGCCGGACTTGATGTCATTGATCTGGTCGGGAGCCTCGGCGGGCTTCTCCGCAGCGGGCAAGGCTGTGTTGTCCGGGCCTACCGGCTTGAGGACGGCGTTCGGCGCGCTGACCACTTCAACGCCTACGCTCGTGCCGCTGCCCGGTTTTTCCATCTGCAAGGGCGCCTGGGAGGGCTGATCGCTGCGAGGCGGCTCATTGACGCCGGTGGGCGTAACCGCCGCTGCGGGCGCGGCCGGTCTGCCGGCGTTGATGGCGGCTGTGAACATGGCAATGTTCTGCTTGGTCACATCAGGAGCAAGGGTGCGCTTGGGATCGTCCAGGCTGGGCTCGCCCACATGCACGGCCTCGACCACCGAGGGTCCATGCTTGATGATGTCAAAGGTCTTGTCGGTAAAACGCAAGGGCTCGCGGCTGCGCTCTTCGGCATCGCTCTCGGCCATCGCTTCCTGGGTTGGCTCGGGAATGGGACGGTTCATCGCCACCAGCCGGTCGCGGGCATCTTCAACGTGGGGAGCCATCGGATAGCGGGTGATGACCCGGGCGTAAGCCTCGGCAGCCTTATCCTGGTAAACCGCGCGCAGCCGCTCCTTGAGCGCGCCGGGAAGGTTGGGAGCCATCTGGATGGAGTGAGCCTGTGCGGCATAAGCATCGCCAATGCCCAGCAGAGCCAGGTCGCTCTTGGAGTAAAGCGGATAGGTATCGACCACTGTCTTGAGGCGGGCGATCGAGGCCGGGATGTTTTCGCGGCTCTCATAGTAGAGGCCAATTTCCGTCTCGCGCTCCGCCAGAACCTCCTGCACGTCGCGCAGTTTCTGTTTGGCGCGGGGCACCAGCGACGAATCAGGGAACATATTGATCATGTTCCGGTATTCCTGCTCGGCGCGCTGGACGTTGGTGTAGTCGCGGTCAGGCTTCTCCATCTGCTCGTAGTAGATGTCGGCCACCTTCATCTGCGCCTCGGCAGCCTCTGGAGCATTGGGGAAGAAGGTGATGAAGTCCTTGTACTCGGATTCGGCCTGGGTCAAGGCCGCCGTGCCGCCCTCCTTGAACCAACTGTCACCCACCGCCAGCTTGGCGCGCATCCGGTATTCGGAGTCGGGATAGGTATTGAGCATGGTCTGCAGGTCAAGCCGCGATACGTCGAAGCGCCCCTTCTTCATGGCCTCCATCGCCTTGTCAAAGAGTTCCTTGTCGGGCTGCTTGGAGTTCACGTTGGACAGCGGGTTGGCGCTCAGGTCCTCGTGCTTCTTCCGTTTGGGCTTCTTATCTTTGGCCTGAGCCGAAACTGTGCCGAGCACCAGAACCGCCAACGCTACCGCGACCATCTTCTTGGATAACCTGTTCATAAACCCTCATTGCGGCAGCGGCCCGTCGGCGGGCAGTCAGCCTGATTCCCTATCCAATCGAATCTCTGTTGCAAACTCCGGCTATTCGCCTGTGGCCTTGCGGGCCAAGACCAGCAGCGCGCGCGCATCCTGCTCCGGCTCGCCCGCCGCAAAAACGGCGTTTCCGGCCACCAACAGCTCCGCTCCCGCTTGGACGATTGGGACCACCGTATCGTGAGCCACGCCCCCGTCCACTTCGATTCTAAATGCCAGCCCCAACTCCTGGCGCAACTGGACCAGCCTCCGGATCTTCGCGAGCGAGAATTCGATGAATTTCTGCCCGCCAAAGCCCGGATTCACGCTCATCACCAGCACATGGTGAACCATCGGCAGAATATCGATTAGCAGATCCACGCGCGTAGCCGGATTCACCACCACCCCCGGCTTCATCCCGTGCGCCGCGATCAGCTCCAGCGAGCGGTGCAGATGGCGGCAGGCCTCGTAGTGGACACTGACCCAATCCGCCCCAGCATCGGCAAAGGCGGGAATGAACGCATCCGGATTCTCGATCATCAGGTGGCAATCGAGCGGCAACCGGGTCGCCTTGCGCAGGCTCTTCACCACCGGCGGCCCAATCGTGATGTTGGGCACAAAATGCCCGTCCATCACGTCGACATGAATGACGGAGCCGCCGCCCCGCTCAGCCGCAGCAACCTCCTCGCCCAGCCGCGCGAAATCCGCCGATAAAATTGAAGGTAGAAGTTCAATCATATCGATACCAGTAAAAGTTCGATCATCTTGATACCGGAAGCAGTTCAACCATGTTTTTTCCGGAGTTCCCCTTACAGAATCAGTGTATCAGCGCTGTGACGCGGTAGTCTTCGGACGGCTCGCCGCGCGGCATCATTACCATCATCCAGAAAAGAATCCCCTACAGCCGGACGCCAAACTGCCGATAAACGATATGGGGATGGTCCATCTCAATCCGGAGGGAAACGCGCCATGCAACTCGCCAGCATCTCATCCACTTCTTCGTCCATGCAAGTGCTCAATCCGGTTCTGTTGGGCCGTCCGTCTGCCGCATCAACCTCCGCGCCCGCAAAGACAACTTCCAGCGCCTCAACGACCAGCGCGGCACCAGCCAGCCAATCAGCGCCGGCTAGAACTTCGCCCGCACACTCCGGCGGCGGCGGTGGAGGCGGAAGCGCCGCCGCTATCGCCGAAGAGATGAGCGTGACCGGTTACTCAACCACCGTCGGAGGCAAACAGTACTCGGGCAGCGTCGAGGAGTCGGGCGGCGAATACACAGCATCGGTTCCCAGCCTCTCCGGCGCAACCGCGACCGGGTCGAGCCTAACTGCGGCGGAAAACAATCTCAACAACCGTATCGATGAACTGGTCTGATCTTCAACTTACCGCAAGCGAACACCGCACACACTCGACGACAGCATCCCAATCGCCAATCTTCGGCTGGCGAAACAAGCGCAGCGTCGGATACCAGGGGCTGTCGCAGCGATTATCCAGCCAGCGCCAGTCCGCGGCAAAGGGGAGCATCAGCCACACCGGAAGCCCCAAGGCGCCAGCCAGATGCGCCGTCGAGTTATCAATTGTAATCACCTGATCCATCGCCGCAACCTGCGCCGCAAAGCGGTCCATGTCGGCGAACTGATCGACACTGCGGTCAATCACAATCGGCGCGCCTGCCGCCTGCTGCTCCAGATCATCGAAATCGCCGTATTGCAGGCTGATCCAGCGAATGCCCGGAAGCGCGAAGAGCGGAGCAAATTTTTCCAGCGCGATGCAGCGCTTGCGGCCAGTCCTCTGATTCCGAGTGTGCCATGCCAGTCCGATCAACTTACGTCCGTCGTCGTAGCGAGCGCGGAATCTCTCCCGCTCCGCCGGGTCAGCTTTGAGGTAAGGCGAGCGGCTTGCGGCAAAGGCGGCTTCACTGATCCGAAACAGCCCTGGCAGCGAACCCGTCGGCAGTTGCGAGACGACCACTTGCGGTGGAGAAGCCGCGCTTCGCGCATTGGGTTCATGGTCTTCCATCTTCGCGCATGAAACAAAACGCAAGGATGGGGCTCCCAGCAATTCTGACTCGGCAGGGCCGCAACCTGTGACCACCTCGACCTCGGGAAACGACCGCGCAAAGAGCGGCTTGAGCCGCGCATCGCAATCGAGCGTAATGCGGCTGCCCGTACCGAGCGCGTCAGAGATCAGCCCGGCAAATTGAATCTCATCGCCGATGCCCTGCTCGCCCCACAGCAGCAGACGGCCCGAGGCCAGCTTCTCGCCCGTCCACTGCGGCTGCGAATACTCGCGCCACGGAGTGTCATGATCAGGCGACTGCCAGCGAGTTTCGTAGTTGCGCCAGCCAGTCGAGAAGTCGCCGCGCAGCAGTTGCGCCAGCGCCTGACCGAAGCGCGCCTGCGGATAATCGGGCTTGATCTCCAAGGCTCTTGCAATCGAGGACAGCGCCTCTTCCTTGCGGCCAAGATCTTCCAAAACGCAGCCCAGGTTGTAATGAGCCTCGGCGTACTCCGGCCTGATGTCGAGCGCCCGCTCGAAGCTGGCCGCTGCCTCCTCCAGCCGGTCGAGGGTATGCAGCGTGTTGCCCAGGTTGTAGTGCGCCTCGGCCAGTTGCGGCTTCAGTTCAATCGCGCGTTGATAACAGGCCACGGCCTCTTCCAGCTTCTCCTGAACCTGGCGCAGATTGCCCTGGTTGTAGAAGGCCTCGGCATAATTCGGATTGAGCGCGAGCGCGAGCGCGTAACTGGCCTCCGCGGCATCGAGTTTCTTTTGCGCCAGCAGCGCGTTGCCCAGGTTGCCGTGGGCCTCGGCCATCGCCGGCTTCAACTCCAGCGCCCGTTGGTAGCCGGTCACAGCCTCCTCCAGCCGGCCCTGCGCCTGTAGCGCGTTGGCGCGGTTGAAGCTGGCCTCGGCAAACTCCGGCTTGATCTTGAGCGCCTGCTCGTAACTGCTCACGGCCTGGGCCAGCTTGCCCTGCGCTTGCAGAATGCTGCCCAGGTTGACGTGCGCCTCGGCCAGATTCGGACGCAAGGCGAGCGCCCGCCGAAAGCGCTCTTCTGCCAACTCATGCTTACCCTGCGCCTCCAGCACCACGCCCAGATTCATCTGCGCCTCGGCCAATTCGGGATTGATTGCCAGCGCCCGCTCGTAGCTGCCCGCCGCCTCTTCCAACCGCCCCAGTGCCTGATATGCCGTGCCCAAATTCGAGTGATACGCCGCCGGCCGCTTGTCCACCGCAATCGCCTTGAGGATCAACTCGACGGCAATCTCGTTGCGCCCCACCTGATGCGCCATCACGCCCAGCAGATGCAGGCTGTCGGCGTGGCGCGGATCGAGATCGAGAATCTGCCGGTAGAGGCGCTCCGCTTCGGCCAATTCTCCGCGCTGGTGGTGCTGAATGGCGTTGGCGCAGATGCCATTCAGGTCCACAGGCGGACGCTGGCTCTGCCGCTTGGGAACAAGATACAGCGAGCGGTTCATGGGGTCAGTGTAAGTGTGAGTGAGGCCTCATTGACCGGGAAACTTGAGCGGTTTCAGCGGGTCTCGGATGCGAAGTTTCCCGGTATGGGAGTCTCCCGATTCGAACTCGATGAACCTCCTGGCTCGCACCGGCTCCAACTGCTTGAGCAGCATACGTCCGCGCGCCCGCATGGCCGGGGTTCCCGAGCGGCTATGGATTTGCAACAGATCAATCACCTCCGGCAGCAGCGAGAGATCCTGCCGGGTCAGATCGGCCAGTCCTTGCAGAGCGAAGGTCTTGACGATGGAACTGGAGTCCTCAAGGTAGGAGTGCAATGTTTCGGCGACGCGCCGACACTCAGGAAGCGTCAGAGCCAGGCGCGGCACCACCGGCGCCAGGCACCAACGCAGCTTGTTTTCGGTGGCTTCGGCGAGCAAACCAATTAACGGCGCCTTCCAGGAGTCCTGAAGCGACTCCAGAATTGAGTCCGAAACCGAGGATCGGTTACGTGTGAGTTTTTCCAGCGCGTCGGCAGCGCGCATAGTCACGGATGGATCCTCGTCCCAAAGGCATTCGAGCAGTTGATTCACTTTTTTCGGGTTTGACCGGACAAGATCGACAACCTCAGCGGTCCGGCCGCTGGAGATACGGCGACGGCCAACGATGAGCAGTTCGCGGATGGTCTTGGGTGTGGTCATCGCTGGTTTCAATAATCAGATTACTCAAAGTGAATCCCGGCTGAAAGCATCTTTCCCGCGACTCGTCCCACGCCGCGCAACATTGCTTTCACCGGCCAGCGACCCTCATCGTCAGGAAAGAAGATTTCCCCCGCTCGGCGAATTTCAGGCCGATAGTACCAGCGCTTGATAAGCGCCAGATGGCCCTGGCGCTCTGTCGCCGACGGGGCTTGCGCAGATTCAGCCAGTGCGGCCAGCGCCGCTTCCAGGCGGGCTTCGAGTGTGCCGTGCGGGAGCTTGACAGGCTCCTCGGCTTCGACGGAGGGAGACGAGGGTTTCAACCCCCGTGTAAAGTCAATTGAATCCAAAGGGGCTTCAGCCCCGGAGGAAAAATCCTCTTCCGGAATCGGCTCAATCGCCATCGGATGCGCGAAGAGCGAGGTCGAACCGGATTGCTCGTTCTGGATTCTCATGCCCAGCGTCGAAAATCCCTGTGGCCCTCGGAGCAATCCATTTTCATAAAGAAAGACGGCCACCTCGCTGGGGTTTGCCGAGGCTTGCAGAATCACCGCGCGCAATTGATTGAGCGGGCGAACCAGCTCTGGGGCCAGCGCGCGCACGCTCTCGACGCGTGCCACCTGTGTGTGTAATGCAGCGGCGGCTTCGAACTTCAGATTCGCTGAAGCCTGGTCGCGCTCGGTGCGCAACTGAACCAGAGAGCTCTCGCCGCGCGTGGCCAGAAAGCGCTCGACCGCCGCGGCCTCTTCCGCGTAGCGCTCGTCCGTGCAGCCCTGATAGCAGGGTGCGAGGCACATCTTCATCTCGGAGTAAACGCAACCGGGGTGGGCGGGATTCGGCGCAAGCTCCTCAGTGCAGCGGCGCAGCAGGAAGAGCTTGAGCGCCTCATCGGCAAAGCGCTCGGCGGCCGCGCGCGAGGCGAACGGTCCGTACGCCCACTGGCTCTCGCGTTGGCTGGGTCGATTGGTCACCACAATGCGCGGATAAGCGTTGCCGCCCAGAAAACGCACAAAGGACGGCGCGCCCAGGTGCATCCGCTCCAGGCATTTCGTGCCGTAGACCTTTTCCAGGAGCGAGAACTGTAGAAGCAGCCCTTCGAACTCCGAACCGGTCAGCCGCCAGCGAATCTCTCGCACCCGCCCGGCCAACTGCAAACGACGCGGATGTTTTGCCGAAGGGGTTAAGAGCCGTTCCAGCCGCCCGCGCAGATTCGGCGTGCGGCCGATGTACGGCTCGGCGTGAGCCTCCGCGCCATAGAGCGCGAAGACCGCCGCGCTCGCAGGCAGTTGCGCCAGCGCGG
>JBEKDX010000011.1:0-24152 GCA_050014135.1 Occallatibacter sp. | reverse complement strand
CCGAACCGCTCGGATTCGGATGGTCGAAGGTGGTTTGGCTTAACGAAACGGTCTGGTTGATTGGCGGATCAGCAAAGGCGTTGCCCTCCCATATTCCGTCCATCGTGCGATCGTAGAAGAGGCCAAAGCCGCCGCGGACCGAGGTGATGCCATGTCCGTCGGGGTTGTAGGCGAAGCCAATGCGCGGCGCGAAGCTGGCGTTATAGTTGGGGTTCACGTCTCTGCCGAAAGGCGAGCACTGAACCAGCGAACCGGCGGCTTGTGCGGCCGCGCAGTGTCCTTTGTAAGTCGGGAAGATAATTCCATTGGCGTAGGTGTTGGCTACCAACGGGTTGCCCGCAACCGACTGGCCCGTATTGAAGTTACCAGTGAGCCGATCAAGGGTTGGAGCATCGTTGGAATCGAAGAGTTGCGGATCGAAATTAGCCAATGTGTTGTTCTTGTCCCATGGCGAAGGGAATCTGCTCCAGCGCACGCCCAGGTTGATGGTCAGATTGTGGCTGAACTTCCAGTCGTCGTTGATATAGGCCTCAGCGTTGATGAAGTTGAGGTCGGGAACGATGTCGCGGCTTACCTGTGAGTAGCTGTATACGTTGCCTACCAGGAAGTCGGCAAAAGGAATATCGCCCCCGCCATTTCCGGTACCGAAGGAGAAGTTCGCATCGCCGTAAGTAGCATTTTCGGTTTTGATCATCTGCTGCAGCTGGAAGCCCATGCGAACGGTGTGCTTACTCAGACTCAGAGAGAGGTTGTCATAGTAGGTGCGGTCCAGGTTGCGCTCTCCGTAAGGATCGGAACCCACACCCAAGCCTGTGATATTCGTGATGCTAACGTTCGGCATACGTCCGTAGGGATCACTTCCAAAGGCATACGCGCCAGTTTTGCCGGAGGTCAATTCGCTTACGAAGGTGGGATTATTGGCAAAATCGCCGCTCACGAACTTCGCGTTGATGGTGCCCTGGGCGTACGCAAATTCCAGTTCGTTGACGATCTTTGGCGAGATGGTCCAGGTCAGGTTGCCCACCACGTTTTTGCCGGGCGAGTCATAGGCTACCTTGGCGGCCCCGGGATATTGGGCGCCATTCCACAGTCCGCTGGGATCGGTATGCGGGGCGGTGTCGTTCATGCCGCGCGCATAGAAGTGAAGCTTGTCGTTGAAGTAATGATCGACGCGAACGATGTCGTCGCGGTAATCATTCACCGCAGGTTGGTTGAAAGTCTCGACTCCGGTGGCGTTCGCGTTGGGAATGAAGAGGTTGGTCAAATAAGGTTTTGCGTTCGTGGCGATGTCTGCCGCGATAATCGTTGACGTATTGGAAACCGCGTCATACGTAAACTGCGGATAATTAGCCGTGATATCACCCGCAAAGACGCCATTGGCTTCATCCGTGGTCGGGGGATTCAGCGTCGAAGTGCTTGCCGCTGTGTTGATCTTATGCCAGTCCTCGGACCAGAAGAAGAAGGTCTTGTTCTTGTTCGCGTTGTAGGCCTTGGGAATGAAGATCGGACCGCCGATAGTAAAACCGTAGACGTTCTGATGATAGACGCCGGGTTTATTGGGCAGCGGAGTCAGCACTCCACCAACCATGTTATTCAGCTCGCCATACTTGTTGAGCCAGTCGTTGGCGTTGAAGTCGGTGGTGCGCACGTACTCATATCCCTCACCGTGGAAGGAACTGGTGCCGCTGCGCGTGGCCACGATAACCTGGCCGCCGCCGGAACGTCCGTAGCCGGCATCGTAGTTGCCGCGCTCCAGGGTAATTTCCTGGATGGCTTCCATGCTGGGCTGGCTGGTGGCGGTGGTGTTGGAGCCGGAGTCATTGGCGTCGGCGCCGTCCACCGTCCAGTTGTTGGACGTGCCGCGAGCGCCATTGACGGACATCCCCGTGAAATTCGTCGAAGCTTCGTCGCCCAACATATTCACAACGCCGGGTTGCAGGGTTACCAACTGTGTAAAGTTGCGGCTGTTGATTTCAAGCTCGCGAACCTGGAGGCCTGAGATGGTGCCGGCCTGGCCGCTGGTTTCAGTATCGACCTGAACCGGGTTGTCTTCCACCGTGATCGTTGTGCTGGTGGAGCCGGCCTTCAGTTGCGCGTTGAAGGTGTGCTTTTCCGCAACGTTCAGGACGATATTCTTGCCCTTGAATGTCTCAAAGCCCGTGGCCGTCACGGTAACGGTGTAGGTTCCGGCCACGAGGGTGGTGACCACATAGTTGCCTGCGGTGTCGGTCTGCACAGCGCGCGCACCTGCGTTGACGCCATTCTGTGCTACCGTCACAGAGGCGTGAGGAATGACCGCCCCAGTTGAATCAGTAACAACGCCACTCAGTGTCGCCGTCAGTTCCTGAGCGCCCACAAACAGCGGGCTGAGCAACAGCACGACTGCCAGAAGGCAGAAGAGCGCTGTACCGCGGCGTGTCCATGAGATTTCTTTTTGAAGATTAAACATAGCCATCGCACCTTTCGTTGAAATCCAGTTGGTGTCTATACGCCGGTACGTATTGACGGATGATGTTGAAACCATGGAGCACAGACCTGGCCGGGAAAATGCTCGCCTCCAAAGTTGCACAAAGCCCTGCGAATCATCCTCCGGCATTGGTGAAGATCAAGGCTCATTGTGGACTACGCCTTGGCTTCGGCAAGAGATGCGCTCACGCGCCGCCGGAATACCGATTCGAACAGGTAGCGATTTGGACCTTGCTTTTCTGCCTAGATATCCTTGAGGCGGCAAGTAGTCCACTTCTCGCTTGTCTCACTGCTGGACCGATTTCCATCCAGATGATTGATTAATGGCAAAACGCTCATTTGTGAGACGTGGCAACAATAAACCAAATGCCCTCCTAAAGCAAGTAAAAAATGACAATATGGGGCATGAATATTCAAGACTATGAAAAATAAGTGCTTTAGAATATCAGGTTTCTGGGGCGAAGCCCCCCGTTTTTTTGCCCCATACTGGGGCTTTCGCTTCCTTCCAGACAACTCTGCCGCGCTTGGGCAAGCCGCATTCAACGGGAATTCCCTTGGATTCCGGGGATATTTCGGCTTGGACCAGTGCGTCTGGCGGCTGAGCAGGGCGGCGCTGACCAGAAAGAGAGAGTAAGTGGCGGCGAAGTCGCGGTAAATCCCTATGCTTGGGCTCAACGATAATCTGCGTTGAACAGTTTTGGGTTTGCGCATGGTGGCTGTCCAGCAGAAGCATGGCGCCTCTCTATCGAGCCACTGATTTTACCGCTCGCCACCGCTGAGGCAACCCGGCTGCAACCCGGCGGAAATCTCCGAAAAAGAATGAAGCTCGAAGGCTGAGCCTTCGAGCTTCATTGGTTGACTCCGGCACTGATTGCATCAGGCACCGGAAGGTTTTTGGCGTTTCGGTTAGAAGTTCAGCTTGAGTGCGAATTCGATCTGACGGCCAGGATTTGATCCGTCAAGCATACCGTAGGTTGCGACAGAGCCACCAGACCACACGCCTGGGACTGTGGGGCCCGTTGGTTGTAAGCCGTTGCAGCCATAGCAGCTGCTGTAGGCATCATCCCAGGAAACCGGAATGCTGAAGATCGGGGTGTTGGTCAGGTTCATGAACTGTGCCATGAGCACCACGTTGACCTTCTCGGTGATCGGGAACTTCTTGTTGATGTTGAGATCGGAGGTTTTCAGGACTGGACCGCGTAGCGACCCGACACCGCAGTTGCCGAATTGGCCGTCCGCCTGGTCCGTGACATATTTGGGATTGAGGTTAAGCATACCGACGCTCTGGCCGATCTGCGCAAAATGCGGAGTCACGTTGGATGATTGGCCTGCCACGCAAGAGGCGCGGTCCACGTAAGCGGGTGCGGTGAGGTTGGAGGCTGCTGCCGGATTGAAAGAGCCGAACATATATCCGGCATAGGGCGTCACCGCAAAGCCGGAGCGGAAGGTGGCGTCAATCGACACATTCCAGCCGCCGATCACTTCATCGACGCCCTTGGGCACCTTATTTGCGAAGTGTTTCCCTCTGCCAAAGGGCAGGTTATAGAGTGCATACCCGTTGGCAGCCACCGCGGCATCGATAATGCACTTGCCGTAGTCGCCCTTCTCATCGTACTCATTCTGGAAGAAGTTGGCGCCGCCCTCATTTTGCTGCTCACCCGCGCCTTCCTCGTCACCATACTGGCCGAAGAAGCCTAGCGAGTTGCTCAAGCACTTCGACCAGGTGAAGTTGGCCTGCAAGTCGAGGCCATGGAAGTTCTTCTGCGATACGGTCGCTTCCAGCGCCTCATAGCGGGAGATGGCGTCTGAGGCATTGTAACGAGCCTGCGACGCGCCTCCTTTGACCAAGTTCTGTTGATACGGGCCATACGTGACGGCCGGGACAGTAACCAAGTTGCCACCTGGCCAATCCCTAACCTGCTGCGTCCCGGAGGTCATAACCCTCTGGTTCCACCAGTTGAGGGACGACATATGGTCATCCTTGTCGCCTACATACCCGACCGATGCTGTGAGGTTGTTCTTGAACTGATGCTGAATGGTCAGGTTCCACTGCTGATTCATTGCCGGCCGGAGATGCGGGTCCGTGGAGTGCAACTTTTGGCTGGCGATACAAGGAGACGATGTGGCGGTGGTGGTGGAAATAATCAGCATCTCCACCGTGCATGGACTCTGATAAGGTGAGTAACCCTGGCTGAAAGTGTACTGCGGATAGACCGCCGGACTCGCTCCCACATTGTTCTGGGAGATCTGGGTCGTGTTGGGCGGATTGATCACGTTCATGTTGCCGATGCCTTCGCCCTCCATGAAGCTGGAGATGTCATAGGCGCCGCGAATGACCGTGCCGGGAGCAAAGCTGGGCTGCCATGCGAAGCCAAAACGCGGTTCGAAGTTTCCAATGCCGGTATAGATGTTGTAGTTGGTGCCCATCTCGACATCGCCCGTCATCTTATCGAAGTTGATGTTTCTGCTCTTGTTCCTGTCGCCGCGCGGCGTCACGATCTCGTAGCGCAGTCCCAGGTTAAGAGTCAGGGTAGGAGTCGCCTGGAAGTTGTCCTGCACAAAGCCCGCCATCAGACTGTTGGCCAGGTTGAAGTGTACCGGTGTGCCCACATTCACTAGGCTGGGGAGACCCAATAGGAAGTCGGCGTACCCGGCTCCCGATGCTCCTCCGGAATTGTTGGTGTATTGGCCATTGAATGTCCACTGTCCGGCAGCACCGTTGTTGCCGGCGTAAGTATCGTTCATGTCGTAGTGGATGAACTGGAATCCCGAGTGAATCGAGTGTTTGCCGTGTGCCCAGTTCAGCGAATCCTCGTATTGGTAGGTGGTGTCGTGGAAGATCTCGATGTTTCCGCCAATGGATCCAATGCTTCCGAAATCGGTGTTGATTTGGGGCAGAATCTTCTGCGAAACGTCCTGCAGACCGATCGCTGTATTGGGGTCATAGCTGGTCGCCGGCGTGTATATTTCGTCGTTCGCCGGGAAGACCTGCACACCCACACGGAAGTCATTAATCAGCCTGGGAGTCAACGTCCGCACGTAATCCAGCACGACATTCTTCAGCGGGTACTTGCGCTCAGTGTTCCCAGTCAGCACATCGATTCCGGGGCTCGAGGTTACGTGGGTGAACATCTGGGTGTAACGAGCCATGTAGTGATCTTTGTCTGTGGGCTGCCAATCCAGCTTTAGGTCACCCTGGTAATTGTGCGTGAAGCCTGAGGTCTTGTAATTCAGCGTGGTCATCTGGGTCTGATAGGCTGGCAGGGCAATCAGCTTTGCGGCGACGGGATCAACGTCACCAACGGGAATCTGGTTATTCTCGTATGTCGTGCGTGATCCGGGGTCTACACCAATGCCCGGCTTGTAAAGCTGTGTGCCGCCGTGTCCGCCGGTGCAGACGCCGTTGACGAAAGTGTCGCCTGTGCGTGTGCAGTAATAGCCCAGGTCATAAACCCCGCCGGTAGGAGTGTAGAAGCTGTCCCCGCTGCCAGGAAAGAAGAGGGTGTTTTGATTCCCGGTGGAGGGCTGGTTGTAAATCGAATTCTCTTCGTCAAAGAAGAAAAAGAGCTTGTTCTTGATGATGGGCCCGCCGACCGTGCCGCCGAACTCATTCCAGTGCAGACCGGGGCGCGGAATAACCGTTGCGGTACCATAGCCCTCAACTAGGCTTGCGGCCTTGTCCTGCCAAGTGTTGGCTTCAAGATCGGTGTTGCGGACATACTCATATGCGCCGCCGTGCCATTGGTTGGTACCGGACTTAGTCGATTCCACGATCACGCCGCCCGCATAGTTGCCGTAATCGGCTGGGGCGTTGCTGACGATGATGTTGAACTCCTGCACAGCATCAGGCGCCGGCGTATAGGCAACATCGCCATTGTCGGGCTGGTTGATGTCCATACCGTCCAGTATGAAGTTGTTATCCTGTTCGCGCGCGCCATTGACGTACGGGCGGCCAGTGCCCATGGTGGTCTGCGGCGATTGGAAAGCAAAGATGTTGGAGGTAAGCACGCCCGGAGCCAGCAGCGTCAACTGGTTGATGTCGCGGGTCGCCAACGGGAGCGCCTCGGCGGCGGCGGCGGCGATCAGCGTCCCCAACTCGGTGGACCCTGTCTGCAGCAGCGGTGGAGCATCGGTCACGGTGACTGATTCGCTGACCTTGCCAACCTTCAGGTGGAAATCCACACGAGCAACCTGGTCCAACACCAAGGTGAACGCAATGCGCGACTGCGTGGAAAACCCTGCCGCTTCCACTTTCAATCGTTCGAGCTCTGATCAGAATGATCAATTTTCTCTAATCTGTTGATCGTTTTGACAAAAAACAACGAATCTTTTAAGGTTTATCTGATCATGTGTTGACGTTCGCGGCGCGCAACTTGCCCGCTAAGGCGTTAGCTGAAAATTATGCCTCTAAGAAAGCTTGCATGAATACCTTTTTGCTGGAGCTTTGCGCCGAATCTTTGAATACCGCACTCGCGGCTGAGCGGGGCGGCGCAGACCGCATCGAGTTGTGCGACCAGCTGAAAATTGGCGGCGTCACCCCTGGCGAACGGCTGACGGCAACCGTGGTCCATGCACTTTCGATCCCAGTACATGTGCTGATTCGTCCGCGCGGCGGGGCCTTTTTTTATACCACCGGGGAATTTGACCAGATGCGCGAACAGGTGAAATGGGCCAAGAAGGCAGGGGCGGGCGGAGTCGTATTGGGCGTTCTGCGGGCGGATGGCTGCATTGACGTTGACCGCAGCCAGGAGCTGGTGGAGTTGGCCCGTCCTATGAAGGTGACCTTTCACCGGGCCTTCGACGCGACGCCGGATCTGGGCGAGGCGCTGGAGGCCGTGATCGAGACCGGGGCCGACTGCTTGCTGACCTCGGCTGGAGCGCCGAATGTGCTCTCCGGCGTGGAAGAGCTTGGGCGCTTGGTCAGGCAGGCCAGGGGCCGGATTCAAATCATGGCCGGAGGCGGGCTGAAGCTGGCTTCGATGCTCGAGGTGTTAGAGCGCACCGGCGTCCGCTGTCTGCATGGCTCGCTGGCCCGTCGGGACGGGGAGAACGGCAACGGAAGCCGAGCGGCTATTGAAGCGGAAAATCTCGAGGCCGATGTGCGCACGGCGGTGCATCTGCTGCGCGGACACTTTGCCGCGCAGATGATCTAGGGTTTGGGATTGAAGTTCATCGTATTATCATTCGCGGAATACACGCAGATTCTTCGCTCACCACCCCCAAACTGAAAGGCGTTTCGGGCTCCGTTCGCTCAGAATGACAGCTGCAAATCTGATCGGTATATCGGAGACAGGGCACTAAGGGCCTTTCATGAGAAGGCCGGTCGTGAGCCATCCGCCCAGTCCGATTCAGGCGCGGATAATGCGAATTCCCTGACGCTCAAAGGGTTCCAGCGCTTCTGCCGATGCGCCGGTATCGGTAATCAGGACGTTGATCTCGCTGACTGGGCAGATGAAGGCCGGACTGACCTTGCCCAGTTTGCTGCCATCGGCGGCCACAATCACCTGCTTGGCCTGCTTGAGCATCTTACGGTAGACCAGCGCCTCGTCGGACTCCAGCGTGGTGGCGCCACGTTCAAAATCCAAGCCGGTCACGCTGAAAAACACCTTGTCCATGTATACGTTGTCGAGAAAAGTGAGCGCCGCGTTGCCGGTGAGCGAGAACGACCACGCCCAGGGAACCACACCGCCGGTCAGATAGGTGCGGATGCCGGGCTGGTTGCATAGTTCCATGCCGATATTGATGGCGTTGGTAACCACCTGAATTTTCTCGCGATGGCGCAGGCTGCGGCCGATATGCGTGGTGGTGGTGCCGGCAGTCAGGCCCACGGTCTCATTGGCCTGAACGAGTTCTGCTGCGGCCAAGCCGATCCGGCGCTTCTCTTCGGCAAATCGCTGCTCGCGTGACAGGAAGGAGCTGTCGTAGCGGAATGGCTCGTAAAGCAGAGGCTCGACTAGTGTTGCTCCGCCGTGGGTGCGGCGAATCAAACCGCGGTTTTCCAGCCGGGCCAGATCGCGCCGGATGCTGGGAGCCGAGGAGCCGGCTACTTCGAGAATCTCCTCGACCGAGGCGCTTCCGGTCCGGAGAAGGAACTTGATGATCAGTTCGCAACGGCGGTTAAGTGTATCTGACATATCGCACCGATTCTATCCCTTTCTGGAAGAGAAAATAAAGACATAATAAAGACTTTCGATCCGAAAGTGAAAATAAATGGGGATTCACTCAAAATATTGACCATCTTCCTGATATATGATTGATATTGAGGGTTAAAGGGCGTCAATAAATCATTTTGCGCCAAGTTGAACGATATGCCAGGCTTTCCACACGAGATGTTGCGCGAGATTTTTGAGCAGCCGACAGCCCTCCGCCGCACCCTGGAGCTGTATCTTCCGCCTTTGGCCGGCAGTGGCCTTAAGCCTGAAGTTGCCGACCTGCTTGCGGGTTGGGCGATTCCAGAGGGCGAGATCTTGATAGCCGCCAGCGGTTCCAGCCGCCACAGCGGACAGTTCGCGGAGATCCTGCTTGAAGACCTGTGCGGCTTGGCCGTCGATGTCGAGTATGCCAGCGAATACTGTTGCCGTGGAGGACATGAGGACAAGGGCGCTCGCCATCCTAGCGTCCTGGTGCTCTCACAATCAGGCGAGACTTCGGACACGCTGGCAGCCCTGAGCGAGGCGCACCGTCGCGGACAGAAGACCTTGGCCATTACCAATGTCACCGACTCGACGATGGCTTGCGAGGCCGACGTTTCCATGCCTCTAGCCGCCGGTGTGGAAAAAGCAATTCCAGCCACCAAGAGCTTCACCTGCCAATTGGCTGTGCTGTTTTTGCTGGGCCTCTATGAGGCGCGGCGGTTGGGGCGGATGAAAGCCCCGGAGTTGGCGGCCAACATCAACCGGTTACAGGGTTTGCCCGGCAGCATAGAAGCACAGCTCGAAGGCTGGCGAGAGCAGACGGCCGGTCTGGCGCACAGGTACACAGCCGCCAACAGCTTTCTCTTCCTGGGCCGCGGAATTCACTACGCCATCGCACGCGAAGGCGCGTTGAAGCTGAAAGAGGCCTCGTATGTTCATGCCGAGGGCTATCCGGCAGGTGAGTTGAAGCATGGCCCGAATGCGTTGGTCAGCGACCGCGTGCCGTTGGTGGTGATGGCCACAGTGGACCAGGCCTTGAACGCTTCCGTGCTGCGCTATGAGAAAACGGTGCAATTGTTGAGCGAGCTGAAGGAACAAGGGGCGAGGGTGATTGCCGTTGCCAACGCGGGAGACCGCGAAGTGGCGGATTTGGTCGATGATTGTATCGAGGTGCGGGCATCCACCGAGTATCTGCTTCCCATCACCGAAATTGTGCCGCTGCAACTGTTTGCTTATTTCATGGCGCTGGAACACGGCGTGAACGTGGACCAGCCCAGAAATCTATCCAAGGCGGTGGTGGAAGAATAGTACGCCGCCTTGCTCTTCCTGATCACCGCCATCTCCGCTGGCGGCAGGCAGTCTTATTAGCGGAAGAGATGTGAAGCCGGACGACGGCGCAATGCACCGCGCCAGATTTGTGGGAAGGTTTCCCCGTCCGTCTCCGCGAGACGCCGGCAGTGTTTCGTATACGGCGATTTGCTGTATATTGTTTTGACTCGTAATCATGCGCCCATGGGCAAGGAGAATCGCAAATGTCTGAACAGAAAATGAGCGTGGCTTTCTACGGCCACACGCGTCAGTACCACAACATCCAGGCGGAAATCGACGCCGAGATCAAAGCTGTGCTGGAAAGCGGCCAGTATGTGCTCGGCCCGGTTGGCAAACGGTTCGAGCAGGAGTTAGCCGCCTTCCATGGCACTAAATATGCCGTCGGCGTAGGCAACGGAACGGATGCGATCTGGCTGGTGCTCGAAGCCCTTGGCATCGGTCCCGGAGATGAAGTCATCACCCACACCAACACGTTCTTCGCGACTGCAGAAGCAATCTGGCTGCGCCGGGCGACAGCCGTCTTCGTCGATAGCGACGCCAAGACGAACTGCATTGATCCCGCCAAGATTGAAGCCGCCATCACACCTAAGACCAAGGCGATTATTCCCGTTCATCTGTATGGGCAATGCGCCGAGATGAAGGCCATCAAGAAGATCGCCGACAAGCACAAGCTGTTTGTGATCGAAGACAACGCCCAGGGCATCGCATCCCATGGCGAGGGCTTCCGGGTTGGCGAATTGAGCGACGCGGCCACCACCAGCTTCATCATCCAGAAGAACCTGGGATGCTTTGGCGACGGCGGAGCGGTGGTCACCAACAACCCTGAGATCGACCGCATCATCCGCAAGCTGCGCAATCACGGCTCGGACAAGCGCTCCTGCCATAGCATCGGCTATAACAGCCGCCTGGACGATCTGCAAGCCGGCGTGCTGAGCGCCAAGCTGAAGCACATCGACGAGTGGAGCGACCAGCGGCGCAAGTGGGCCGCGCGTTACACCAAGGGCCTGGCCGGCGCGAAGACATTCACGCTGCCTTACGAGATGCCCGGCTATCGTCACGTCTATCACCTCTATGTCATCGAGACCATCAACCCGGCGCACCGCGACGTGCTCTTGAAGTTCCTCAATGACGAAGGCATTGACGCCAAGGCTCACTATCCGATCGCTATCCATCAGCAAGAGGGCTATCCCTGGGGCCATGAAGCCCGCATCGTCGGGTCCATCGCGAACTCGGAACGCAACGCGGCCTGTTGCATCTCGCTGCCTATGTTCCCCGAGCTGAAGGCCGAGGAAGTGGACTACGTGATCGCCAAGGTCATGGAGTGGGACGGGAGGAACAAGTGAGCCAGAAATATCGAGTTGTGGTTGTGGGCATGGGGAAGCGCGGAATGCACCATGCCCTGGCGTTTCAAGCCAACGGGCGCTTTGAAGTAGCAGGGGTCTGTGATATCGACCCAACTCGGTTAGACGCGGCGGCGGCCAAGTTTGGCGCCGCCAAGGGCACGGACGCGCGGGAACTCTGCGCGTCTGTCAAGCCCGACGTCTTCTGCTTCTGCACCCTGCCCAACCTGCGCATTCCGATGATCCAGGCGGGCATCGCGGGCGGGGCGCGGCTGATCGCGTTTGAAAAGCCGGTGGCGCTCACCACCAAAGAGGGCTTCGAGGTGAAGCGTATGCTCGACGCGGCCAAAGTGAAGGCCGTGGTCAGCCATCAGCACCGCTACGGCGAGCACTATCGCAAGGTGAAAGAAATCGTCGCCAGCGGCGCGCTGGGGCAGGTTCACACCGTCTATGGCACATCGACGGGCTGGATGACGCATATGCTCTCGCATCTGATCGATTACACGCGCTGGTATAACGGCGGAGCGCCTGCACAGTGGGTGATGGCGCAGGCGGCGGGCCGCGGCAAGCTGAGCGACAACCATCCTTCGCCGGATTACATCGCCGGCTTTGTCCAGTTCGCCAACGGCGTGCGTGGCGTCTACGAGTGCGGAGCGGGTGCGCCGGATGTTCCGGAAGCCGATGCCTGGTGGCGCAAGTGCCGCATTGGCGCGCAAGGCACAGATGGCTTCGCTGAAGTGCTGACCGGCAGCGGTTGGCGCGCGGTCACCAAGTCGGGCGCATCTTCTGGTCCGGGCAACATGAACTACGACCTCGACATGCCGCCTTACGTCCAGGAGATTGCCGACTGGCTCGACGACGACAAGAAACTGCATTCCTGCAACTTCGACAGCGCCTATGCGGGCTTCGAAATCATGATGGCGCTCTGCCGCTCGGCCGCAACCGGCGGGCAGGTGGCGCTGCCGCTAACCGGCGCAATGGATGAGCTCGAACTACTCAAGACCCATTTAAGCGACCGTCAAGTGCTGCTCTCCAGCGCGGTGAACGCGAAGGAATACGGAGTGGCTTAAAAAAGTTTGCCTCCTACTCTGAACGAGGAAGCCGGATGCTGCGGCTTCCTCATTTTTTTTGTGCCGCGGCGGCTGCCGCGCCTTCAAAGTGCGCCTCGATCTCTTCCAGTGTCTTGCCCATCGTCTCAGGCAGGAAGAATGCCGCGACTATGAAGAAGACAACGGTGAAGCCGGCGAAGAGGAAGAAGATCGACGAGTAGCCGTGCTTGCTGACGAAGGGCAGGAAGATTCCCGCCAAAGTGGTAGAGGCCAGCAGGTTCAGCACCAGCGCGATGCTCATGCCTTTGGAGCGGATGCGGGTTGGCATCAACTCTGAGAGGGCCAGCCAGACGCAGACACCCGGACCCATCGCGAAGAATCCCATGAACAGGAAGAGTCCCAGGGCCACCAGCCAGCCGTGGCTCTCGCTCGGCACCTGGCCAACCAAAGCCTTTTGGATCTTGAGCGGCGCACTTTGCGCGGCTTCGAGATTGCCTAGCGGATTTTTGAAGAGAGCCAGAACCTTGTTGGCAGGCACGCAACTGGCGCGGGTAATCTCTATGGGCCGCGCGGCGGGATCGTCGGAACGCACAAAGCTGGTGGCGGCGGTGAAATCACCGTAGGAGTAGATGATCGCCAGCGAGGCGCGATTGGCGTCAATCTGCTTGCCAGCGTCGCCTTGTGCGGCCAGCAGCTTGCCGGCTTCTTCGCGATCAAAGCGCAGCGTCACCTCCTGGTTTGCCGGAACCATGGCCTGTACCTGGGCGCCTGCGTCCAGGCTGAGCATTTCCGTGCGCAAAAAGAGAATACCTACTCCCACCAGCGTCACGATTATGCCGCTGGTGCCCACGACGAGCAGGAACTTGCGACCCTTGCGATCCACCAGCACCATGCCCACAATGGTCAGCAGGAAGTTCATCCCCATGAAAATGACCAGACCCCAGTGCGCCATCAGATCCGAGAGACCGCTTTGCATCAGGATGGGGCCGTTATACGCGATGATCGAGTTGATGCCGGTCGTTTGCGTGCAGAAAAGAACCAGGCAGGCCAGCACAAAAGGCACGACGTATTTGCGCCGCAGCAGCGACTCCTTCACCGTCTCGCCGGTCGAAGTGACGGTCGAGGCTTTGCTGGCCGCCTGCTCCATCTCCTGTAACTCGATCTTCGCCTGTTGTTCTGAGCGGGAGCGCAACAGCGCCGCGAAGGCCTCTTCCTTCTTGCCGCGCCTGAAGAGCCAGCGCGGCGATTCAGAGACGATCAGGCTGCCCAGGAAAAACAGAATTCCGGGAGGCAGCGCCACCCAGAAAAGGTTGCGCCATGCGTGATCCTTGTAGGCAAAAATCGTCGCGGCGTCGCTGCTTTGGGCCACGGCCAATACGTGATAGCTGAAGTAGATGCTGATCAGGGCCGCAAAGACCATCGAGGAAACCGGCAGCCATTGAAAGACTGCCGTGCCTTTGCCGCGCTCCGAGGCCGCCAGGCACTCAGCCAGATACAGCGGAACCACCACGCCCAGCAACCCGCCGCTGATGCCTTCGAGCAAACGGCCAAAGAACAACAGCGCATAGCCATGCGAGAGGGCGATCATCGGAACAGCGATGACGAAGGTGATGCCGCAGAGATTCATCAGCGGCTTGCGGCCCAGCCAGTCGGCCAGCAGGCCGGCAAAGAGCGTCGAGAAGACGCCGCCCAGCATCATCGCCGCCACAATGACGGATAGCTCGGCCGGGGTCCCGTTGAAGGTGTCTTTCAAGTAAGGCACCGCGCCGGCAACAATGCCGATGTCCATCCCGAAGAGCAGGCCGCCCAGCCCGGCGACTACGAGAAGAAAAAGGTTATAGCCGCGCTTGGCGGATTGGATTGACAGGTTTGCGGCGCCTTCAACATTCTTTGTCACGGGAGTCGTCCCCTTGCGCAGATTATGCTTCCGCTGGAGTTGAGCGGCTCGGACTGACCGGGGAAATGCCGGGCAAGCCGCAGACCTCTTGATGAAGAGCAATGCGCATCCCTAGTCTACAATGACCTAATCAGAATGAAACGCTCAAATTTCTTTGGGCGAACGGGGACCAAATGCCGCGATTCGCCGCCAGAATCTCTCTGCTACCCTTCCCGCCACAATAAAAAATGCAAATAATCTGGTTGCGAAACTGTTTGTCTATCTGGCCTTGAACAACCAATCGACCTGGGCCGGAACCGACCCGGCGGCAGACGCCGCATGGATTGGAGATTCGCAATAAGTGCTGGCCATCACTGCAAACCCCCTTGCGTTGCCGTAGCCGTTGAGTAAGACTGTGTGAGCCACGGGAGCTTGACAATGCGCACCATGAACAGCAACAGCCGGCGGATTTTTCTCAAGGGGACTCTCGCCGGCGCTGCGCTCCTGTGCGCGGGCCGCAAGACGGAAGCGCTGGCAGCCGCAGTTGAAAAATCCAGGGTCGTCGTTGCCCACGACGCACTGTTGCGCGGGAGTGGCTCCAGTGTCGATCCGCAGCGCATGCTGGCCCTGCTAGACCGCGCCATGCAATCGCTCTTCGGGCATGATGATGCATGGCGCAAGCTGGTTCGCCCCGGCGAGACGGTCAGCCTGAAGGTCAATGCACTGGGTGGCCGCGGTATCTCGACGAACGTGCAGTTTGTCACGGCTATCTGCGAGCGGTTGCAGCAGGCCGGCGTCAAACCGAGCGACATCGTCATCTGGGACCGCGACAGCAATGAGTTGGAGCGCGCCGGCTTCCACATCACGATGGGCGGAGACCGTGTGCAGTGCTATGGCACCGACCGCGTTGGCTACGAAGATGAACTGGCGGCCTACGGCAGCGTCGGCAGCCGCCTGTCAAAGATTCTCACCCAGCGTTCCAACGTACTCATCAATCTGCCGGTGCTGAAAGATCACGACGGCGCCGGCGTGACCATCGCTCTCAAGAATATGTACGGCGTGATTCACAACCCCAACAAATATCATCCCAACGGCTGCAATCCTTACGTCGCGGATCTGAATATGCTACCGGAGATTCGCGGTAAGATGCGTTTGAACCTCTGCGATGCGACCACCGCAATGTACGAGGGCGGTCCGGGCTTCAAGCCGGAACATTGCTGGAACGCCAATTCCCTGCTCGCCTCCACCGATGCTGTCGCACTCGACCACACCGGCTGGCAGATCATCGAGCGCAAGCGCGCTGAAAAGGGATATAAGACGCTCACCGCCGAGCAGCGTTCGCCGAGTTACATCGCCACCGCCGCCGATGCCGAGCACCGTCTGGGCACGAATGATCCAAAAATGATTTCGCTCGTCGAAGTGTAGCCGGATAGGTTGCAAAGAGGACAATATGTTTTGTGAATTGAATGCGGAAACAGGCGTGAAAAGCCCACTGGATCGCCGCTCGTTTTTAAAATGCGCTCTGGCCTCAGGAGCGGCGCTGGGAATCAGCGGCGTTGCCCAGCCTGCCGCTGGAATGCCATCAGGAACTGCTTCAGAGAGCGAGGACGATTCGCGCTTCGTCTCCGAAGCGAAGTTCTATCAGAAGCTGCCCAATCGCAAGATCAAGTGCAAGCTCTGTCCGCGCGAGTGCGCGGTGGGAGACAAGGAGCGCGGCTACTGCGGCGTGCGCGAAAATCGCGGCGGAACTTACTACACACTGGTCCATTCACGGGTCTGTGCGGCGCACGTTGATCCCGTCGAGAAGAAGCCGCTATTCCACTATCTGCCAGGGACGAATGCGTTTTCGCTGGCTACGGCCGGATGTAACGTCAACTGCAAATTCTGCCAGAACTGGGAGATCTCGCAGTCGCGTCCCGAGCAGGTTCCCGGCCAGTACACGCCTCCGCAACGCGTCGCCGAGTTAGCCAAACAAAATAGCTGTCCGACGATTGCTTACACCTACAGCGAGCCGGTGGTATGGTCTGAATTTCTGATGGACGCTGCCGATGCGGGACACGCGGCCGGCATTCGCAGCATTGTCGTCTCGAACGGTTATATGCAGGAAGAAGCCTTGAAGGCAGCCTACGGAAAGATGGACGCCGTCAAGATCGATCTGAAATCCTTCTCCGAGTCCTACTATCGCCAGGTTGTCACGGGGCAATTGAAGCCGGTGCTGGATTCGCTTGTAACTCTGCGCAAGATGGGTAAGTGGACGGAGATTGTCTATCTCGTGATTCCCACTCTGAATGACAGTGATGAGGAATTTCGCGGTCTGGCCCAGTGGATCAAGGCGAATCTGGGTGCGGACGTGCCTTTGCATTTCACGCAATATCATCCCGAATATCTATTGAAGAATTTGCCCATCACGCCGGTGCCCACTCTGGAACGCGCCAAGGCGATTGCCGATGCCGAGGGCTTGCATTTCGTATATATTGGCAATGTGCCGGGGCATCCTGCGCAAAATACTTACTGCCCCAAGTGCCGCAAGATGTTAGTCGAGCGCGTGGGGTTTACCGCCAGCCAGATGCTGATTCGCAAGAGCAGTTGTCCGTTCTGCCAACAGCCTATTCCCGGCGTCTGGCACGTATGAGAATGCAGTGGAGGTTTCGCAGATGAACATCGTCATCACTCAGGCAGCCTTATTGCTGGCGCCGCCGATCTTGGCTCTGCTGGTCTTTACGCCCTTCAAGCACGCCGGTCTCGGCGATCAACCGAAGATCCGGCAAGCAGCCGTCGCCGGCAGCTTTTATCCGGACGACCCCAAAGTTCTCTCCGCGATGATCGACGATATGCTGGCCAAGGTCTCATCGCCTCCAGTTTCCGAACCGATTCTCGCCGTGGTCGCGCCACACGCCGGCTATCAGTTCTCGGGCCCCGTAGCTGCGTATACGTATGCCGCATTGAAGGGACACAAATTCACGCGCGTCGTAGTAATTGCGCCGTCGCACTACGAGGCCTTCGATTATTCCAGCGTCTATGAAGGCGACGCCTATGCGACGCCGCTGGGCAACGTGCCGGTGGACAAGGCCTTCGCGCAAAAACTGGTTACGATGAGTTCGACGATGAAGCTCTCCAGCCAGGGACACGATCCCACATCCAAGGGCGGCGAGCACGCGGTCGAGGTTGAATTGCCGTGGTTGCAAAAAGTGCTGGGTAATTTTGAAGTTGTGCCCATCGTGATGGGAAACCAGAGTTACGAAAACAGCCGCGCGCTGGGTATGGCGCTGGCAAAGCTGATCAAATCCGGCGGCAAGGAAGGCGAGACGCTGGTGCTGGCCAGCTCCGATCTCTCGCACTATCACCCCTACGATGACGCGGTGAAGATGGATCACAAAACCCTCGACGCACTTCAGGCGTGGGACTACTTCAGTATGTCGCGTAACTTTCAGACGCGAATATGGGAGGCTTGCGGCGGCGCGCCCATCGTGGCCGCGATGATCTACGCCGAGCGCATGGGCGCCAATCAGGCGCGGGTGCTGAAGTATGCGAACTCCGGCGATGTTACTGGCGATCACTCACGCGTTGTCGGATACAGCGCGGATGTATTTGTGAAAGCGAATGGCGGAAAGGCGCAGGAAACTCCGTTCTCGCTGAGCGATCCGGAAAAGAGCGAGCTGCTCGCGCTCGCGCGCAAGTCGGTGGAATATGCGATTCAGAAGGGTGAAGTCTATGAACCGCCGGCCAGCTCGAGCGCAGCGCTGAACCAGGAGCGCGGCGCATTCGTAACTCTGACCGAGGCCGGCGCTCTTCGCGGATGCATCGGCTACACCTCTGCGATCATGCCGCTCTACATCACCGTGCGCGACACGGCCACGCACGCCGCGCTGCACGATCGTCGTTTTTCACCCGTTACTGCATCGGAGCTACCGCGGCTCGAATATGAAGTCTCCGTGCTTTCGCCGCTGCGCCGCGTGACGGATGTGCAACAGATCAGAATCGGCGAACACGGACTGCTGATGAAGAACGGCGACAACGAGGGGCTGCTGCTTCCGCAGGTTCCGGTGGAACAGAAGTGGGACCGGCAAACCTTCCTCGAACAGACCTGCCGCAAGGCGCAGATGGACTCCGGCTGCTGGAAGGATGAGGATACGGATATTTTCAGTTTCACGGCGGTGGTCTTCAACGAACACAAGCTGTGAGGGCAAACTTTTTCTATTGCGAAGAAGTTGGGTGCCCCAGGTTTCGATTTTCTGAGATATGGGAAACCACAACGCTATTTAACAAGAATCAGCGCTCCTCTTGTTGCAGGCAAACCCGCGCGGCCAGCAGCATTGGCGCCAGGTTCACCGCCGCGCAGAGCCATGCGGTCTTCCAGAATCCAAAGACCGGGATGAGATAGCCGCTCAGCACCAGAGCGCCCGCGCTGCCTCCCAGCAGATCGATGCCATAGAGCAAACCGAGCCTTCGATCCCCGCTGCCGCCGAAGATTTGCGTCGCGATGGGAAACTGATAGCCGCCCAGAATGCCCGCGAGCGCGGCCAGCGCAGGAAAGACGCACTGCGCGGCTAGCCACGTTGCCGCTGCCCCGGAAGTCTTCGCGAGCAGGCTGATCACTAACATCAGTGCCGGACAAGAGAGCGCGAGAGGCAACTGCGTGAAGGCAACAGCACGGCCAGCAGAACCGTCACCGCGCCGGATGCGGCGCATTCCTAGCCAGCTTCCCAACGCGATGCCGGCCATGCACAGCGCGATCAGAATCGCGAGTTGATGATAAACGTAACCGTAGATCGATTGGAAGGCAAGCAGCAGAAAGATTTCCAGCGCCATCAGCGTGAAGCCCGTCGCGGCCATCGAGCAGGCAGCCGCAGCCCGCGCGCGCTGCTCGCTGGCGGGCACAAACGCAAGAAGCGTTGCCAGCAATAACAAAACAATCAAGACTACGCCGAGGATAAGTGAGAAGCGCAGATGCCCAGCGGCACGCAACCAGCCGGCATAGTCGGGCTTGAATTGCGCGCTCCACAATACGCTGTTGAAGTAGTAGGCGATGGGTGCGAAGTCGCGATTGACGGGCGTCGCACCCAATGGCTGCAACTCGCCGCGCACCTGCTCCATGCGATCGGGCATCATGCGGAAGGGGATGAAGTATTCGCGCACGTACTGTGTCTTCAGGTTGCGTTCGAGCAGCCGCGCAACCAGCACGCGTGGATCGCCGGTAAGAAGATCTGATTGCGTCGCTGCAAAGAAATGAATCGTCTCGCCGGGCAGTGCGACAACGTACGGAAATACTTCGCTCAATGTGCGGTTGATGCAGCGCAGAAACTCTTGCAAGTCGGGGCTGATGCTCTCCTCCGACGAGCGCAGTTGAAAAGAAAACACCCCACCCTGTGCCAGATGGTCGCGCGCAATACGGAAAAACTCGGCGGTATAGAACCTGTTCAGTTGCGCAGTCTGAGGATCGGGTACATTCACGACGATCACATCGAATCGGTCGTGCGTTGAGTTCAGATAGCGCCGGCCATCGGCGTAGTGCAGATGCACGCGGGGATCAGTAGCGAGAGGCCTGAACGCAGATACAAAAAACTCACGAGTAACATCGATCAGAGCGGGGTCCAGCTCGACCAGGTCGATCTGTTCGACTGTGGGATGCCGGAGCGCTTGGGCGACGCTATTGTTTGCGCTGCCGCCGATCAGCAAAATGCGCCTCGGCGCCGGATGCTCCAGCAGCGCATAGTGTACGGATTCTTCAGCGGCGCTTTCGTCCGGCGAGTTGGCAAGGATCAGACCATTCTCATACAGACTGCGGATGTTGCCGGTCTCAGTCACCGCAAGATTTCCGTAGATCGAGTCGCGCGATTCGATCAGGTGGAAGCCGCGCCATTGGCGCGTTTGCACTTGCCTCTCCAGCCAAGGAGCAATACGAACCAGAAGAATGATTGCCAGCAGCAACGCCTCCATGACCGCAGTAGCAATCTGCTTGCGGCTCATGCGCAACATGAGAAAGAATGCCATCGACAGGTTCAGCAGCAGCACGATTCCGGCAATCTGAAACGGATCAAGAAAGCGCAGCAGCACGAGGCTTGAGACGAGGCCTCCGACAGCGGAGCCGATAGCTTCCAGCAGGTAGGCCGCGCTGGCGGCCCCACGCGCGTGAACGCCGCACTCCTCGCCGTAAAGGCGCGCCACTGCCACAAATAGTGCGCCGGCAACGATGCAAAAGACGCTCAGGCAAGCCAAAGATGCAAGCAGCACCGGAAGCGGACCGACCAGCTCGCCCGGCACCGTTTGAAAATAGCTCTTGCTCAAACGCAATGCCCAGACGGTGAGCGGCAAGCTGACGCCGAGCAGGCATTCGAGCGCGGCCACCATCCAGCGTGCGCTGCTTCCGCGCCGCACCAGATAGCCACAGAGGATGCTCCCGGCAGCGGTCCAGAAGAGCCATGTGGCCAGCAGAATGCCCAGCGAAATTTCGTTGCCGTTGAAGACGACAATCAGCTCGCGCATCAGCACGATCTGGCCGAGGACGGCGCTGAAGCCGATCAGCATCAGTGCCGCCTTGACGGCAAACGGGCCTCTTGCTTCTTTATCTGCGACGGATTGTATGGGCATATTCATTCGAGTGGAATCAGGAGTGGTTCAGCGAAAACAATTGCGAAAGTGGACTTTCCCAAACGATAAACCTCTTCCAAAACGAGACAGAACGTGAGACGCAGCATCTCATGAAACTAATGTAACGAATTTAGGTCGAATAACACGAGCAGATAATTACTCTGCGCAGTTGCCGCAATCCGGCGGGTTAACTTAATCAGTTTTTTCCCTATGTTGTTGTGACCGAGCAAGGCATCGCGTACGAGCATGGCAAGTCGCTGCGCGAACAGGCAGAGGCGCTGATCGCCATTGCCGAACCGTGCTTCAGAGATGAGCTGGAAGATTTCGCAGTGCGTTCGCATTACATGAAGCGCAAGCCTACGGCGGTCCAGCTGACCTGAAGGTTCGCCGGAGATGAGCGGGAATAACGGATGTGGTGAAGAAGGGCCGCGGATTGCTGCACGTGGATGTGGATGTGTGCAAGGGCTGCGGGCTTTGCGTGGAAGCCTGTCCACCGATGGTGATCGCGACGAGCGAGCACTTGAATCACTACGGCTAGTGTATATCGCTACTCTTGTTTCTTTGCTTTAGGCGTAAGCTTGCGCAGGACAAACTCCTGCAAAATGCTGCTGACCATGCGCTCGCCGGTGTCGATCAAGACGTTTTGCAGCACCAGCTCCGCTCCGCGATTCGACTCCGGATAATAGGCATTCGAAATGGCGGCTGAGGCAATATCACCACCGATGCTCGAGTAGTTGATCTCCCGCCTTCCATTGTCTCCCTTGCAGAGAAATGGATTAGCGAGCGCGTGCATCAAACGGGACTTCTTTGTGCCCGTGCCCTGGTAGAAGTAACGTGGGTCCTGGTGCAGAATCGTTGGCAAGATGGCGCCGCCGAACATGATGTCGGTAACGCCGCCCGCATAAACAGCGCCGACGCGTTGGCCGTACCCCTTCCAACCCTGAACGTAGTTGGGAGTGTCCGCAGCCTGATCGATGGCGCCCAGGAAAGCCGCGCCAATATAACTGATCGGATCAACCGAGACTCGGAAGGCGAGCTTGAACTTCAGCTTTGCCGTGAGTGGCGCGGGGTTGGGATCATAGACAACGTAAAAATTCGGAATAATTCCCAGAATGCGCTGCTGTTCTTCAACCTTGACCTGCTCGACGGCGATCTCATCGGGGGATGAATACACCGTTACAGAGGTCACATTCCCTTCGACCTGGAGCTTGCAATCCGTCAAAAACAAAAACTGGCCCGGAGTGAGGGTCACGGTAGCCGAGTTCCAGGTCACAAACCCCTTAGCGCTGACGGTGACATGGTAAGCGGTTCCCGGCGTGAGACCGGAGAATTGAAAAAATCCATTGACATCCACCACAATCGTGCGGCGGTCGGTGAGCGCAGGGCCATCAAGTACGGCCTTGGCCTCCGGAATGAGGTCGCCGTTTACATCCACCACCGTACCGCTGATACTTGCAAGCTGCGGATCGGAGACGGCAGCCGGCGCTCCGCCCTTGCCGCGTGCGCCGGGTTGTTGCGCCGGCTTCTGCTGCGCCAACGGCTCAATCGCGGCCACCTCGGTCTGCGCCTGCGGAGCATCGGGAAGCTCCGCAACGGCTGTCAGTGCGGATACCGGCGTCTGAGCAAGAGCAGCAGGGGGCAACGCCAAAAGGCTAGACCCGGCCGCAAGCGTTGCCAGAAGAATATAAAGACCTAAACGCATTCATTCACCAGTCGCAAAATCAGCGCTCCCCAAGGCCGCTCACCTTATATAGCTGAATCGAACTCAAGAGGTGCTCATTAAAGGATAAATCACCCGCTTCGCGCACGCTTTGACCGTCGCTTCGCATGGGTAACATTTCACGGGATTTATGCAGTTCCTTCAGGTTAGACGTACATCTCTCCTCTTCGGTTGCAGCGTTGCCTCGGAACACTCCAAAGAGGCGGGTGGCGGCTTCGTTTGCGCCCTGCCGTGTCGAGGAGTTCATCCTTCACATCGCGTTTAGAGCGTGTAAGGAATCCGCACTCCTGGAGTGCCCGCGGGAAAGGCACGCGTGTTGCGGGTGATGAGAACCCGGCCGGAGCCTTCGGCGGTTGCCTGGATGACGGCGTCGGGCAGTTTGATCCTGCCGCCTCTGTGCAACAGGAATGTCCGTTCGGCCACATCGGCTCCGAGGGGCAGGGTGTAGAAGTTCAGCAGGAAAGCGCGCGCATCCGCTTCATTGGCGGCGGTCGAGCCCGCCATCACTTCCATCCAACTGATGATGCTGATCGCGCGGTCCGCGTGCCGGTCACACTCGGCGCGAGCCTGCGGAATGCCGCGCAGGTAATCGATGAGAATGTTGGTGTCGAAGAGAACCGGCGTGCTTATCATTCCGCCCGCATCCTCTCCTGATACGCAACTCCGTCCTCTGAAAACTCGGACCATGCTCCAAAGGCCGCATGGTTCATCCTCTGGCGATGGGGCGCAAGCGAGGCCGCGACGGATTGGCGCACAAACTCGGCTCGCGAGACGGAGAGCTTTTTGGCCACTTGCGTAAGCAGCTTGAGATCTTCTTCCGGAATGTCAATCAGTGTGCGCATAAGGCCATCGCGATATACAAGAAGTATATCATAATTTGATGACAATGTATATCGTTTCTGGACCGCTCCAGGTAGCGCACCTGGCTAGTTCTCTAGTTTTGAAGACATTTCATCGTCGATTGCAGAGACGTATTTCGCGTCAATTCCTCCCATGCGCTTCGCCACAAGGTTGAAGCATAAAGCCGCCGCCGCGCCGGTTATCCACCCCGATATGGCATAGGCGATAATCTCAGCCAAGCAAAGGAATAGGTTATAGGCAATGTTGGTTGAACGTTGCAGTTTGAGGTTGAAGTTGAGATAGATGAGGGGCGCAACCACGCCAATTGGCAGAGTCAAGTACTCCGCGTCAGAGAACGCAAACTGACAAAAACCAATGACTCCGAGAAAAGCGTAGACAACAGACATCACGCGAGCGACCGGTTCAAATCGGACGGAAATGATGCGCATATCATTACCTCGAAAAGCAGCCTAAGCTGCACCTTCTCACACGGCAAAATCAATAAATCCCCGCTGCGGATCGGTCGAGATCAGCTTGACTGTCACCTTGTCGCCCACGTCTAGGCCCTTGCCGCCGCTGACTACCATGCCATCCACGTGAGGGTTGAGAGTCCGCACAAAGACGCCGTAGTTGTTGACTCCGGTGACGATGGCCGGGAAGCTCTGGCCGATGCGCGGATGCAGCACGACAGCCGCGATGCGCTTCTGCATCTCGCGCTCTACCTTGCGGGCGTTGTCTTCCATCAGTGTGCAGTGGACCGCGATGGCGTTGAGGTCGTCGGCGGAATAAGGCTGCGCCGCCTTGGCCAGC
>JBEKDX010000010.1:0-24542 GCA_050014135.1 Occallatibacter sp. | reverse complement strand
AGCGCGGATGAAAATCACAGCCTATAATCATCATGCTCGGCTCCTTTCCTCCCGAGCTTCGTGGTCGTTTAGCCGCAACCAGTTTACTCAGGTCGAGGGAGCCGACGCTGTCATGCAATCATTCATTCCGCGTTTTTCTGCGGAATGGATGGCATACCGACAAAATTTCGGTCTACACAATTTTCGGAAAAGGTCTAACTGTGCAGGTAAGCACACCTCTTTAGCTCCCGCAAAGCCCCAAATCCAGCCAGAGATTGTTCCTCCAAGCCTGCTCCAAACCTCGCATGAGACTGTTGGCTATCGCTTGATGATCTTCGCCAATCGAGGGTCCTTCCACAGAGGGGAGAAATCCTGGTCGGTATAGACCTTGGCCAGATCGGGATAGCGCAATTCCTTGGCACGGCGCAGATACTCCAAAGCTCCATCGACGTTGCCGCGCTTCGCATACGCTTTGGCAACCATGAAAGACACGCGGGCGCGTTGTTCCGGCGAGGCTATCTGGGCGGAAATCCCTCCTGGATCGCTGCTGAGTACATCGGCATCGAGCTCCAGGGCGCGGGCGTATTCGGTCATCGCGCGATCCATCTCGTACAGGCCTACCCAGGTTTCCGCCAGGTTGATGTGCACGGTTGCATTCGACTCATCCAAGGCCAGCGCCTGTTTGAAGTAGGCGAGGGCCGCTTTGTACTTCTTCTCGATAAGAGCCACGGCTCCCAGGTTGTTCAAGGCAACAGAGGACTGAGGGTCGTACTTGACTGCAAGGGTAAAGTGCTTGCGCGCCGATCCATATTCGCTCAACTGAACCTCGGCCATGCCCAGCTTGTTATAAACGTCAGAATTCTGACGGTCAACGCGCAAGGCTGTCAGATAGTAGGAAGCGGCCAGCGCATTGTCCTTGCGGGCACGGGCCACATCACCTCTTTCTTCTGCCTTTTTGGCCTGTTCCATCTTGCTCGCCTTGGTTGCGTCAGTGACGGGGTCGGTTCTTCCGTACGGGGCAGCGCCCAACAGCAGGCAGGTTATTGCCAGCATCATCATCAGTCTTCTCATGGTTCACCTCTCCTGCGCAGGGGCAATTCGTGGGGGCGGCAATTTGCCTCGCCGGCTCTGGCGTCCCCTGCATTGACCCCATTAGAGACCGGGCGCGTGCGGCGCACAAGGCTATACCGGCTACTTACCTGCTAACGCGGGGTTAAATCTGTGATTGGTGCAAGCGAACTGATAGTCCCGCTTTCACTTACCGCTTCGCGTTACCCCGCTCAATAGCAGAAAGCAGGCAAGGTTATCTGGTGTTACAAGGTAGTTTTCTCCGTTCTTTCACCGTTAAGCACTGGCAATAAAAATCAATTACGCTAACATTACAACTTGTCCAGGAGGGAGAAGATGGCGGAGACGCGCCGAGAGCCGGAAGATCTCGAAGCGCAGCGCGCGGAGCTTGCGACGGTGCTTGCTTCGGAGGATTTCACGCGCGCGCCGACGCTCGCTCATCTTCTGTCGTACTTATGCGAGAAGCTCTTTGCCGGTGAGGCCAGCCAGATCAAGGAGTATTCGGTCGGATTGGAGGTCTTCCATCGCGGCGATGCCTTCGATCAGAATGCCGACTCGATTGTGCGCGTCGAGGCCAATCGCCTGCGCAAGCGACTGGCTGCGTACTACGCAGGTGCGGGAACCTCCCATCGGCTCCATATCACGATTCCCTTGGGACAATATGTTCCGGTCTTCAACGTAGTTACGCGGGAAGGACAACCGGCTGTCATAGCGGCAGTAACCACTCGGAGGCGCTTGATAGGCCGCGGAAGCTGGCAGCTTGCCGCTGTTGTTTTACTTTCAATTCTCGGTTTCGGTTATGCCCTGCTCGGTCCTTGGCAGACGAAGCATGCCTTGCCGGGAACGGACTCGAATACCTCTGTTGCCCAGCCCATGGAACCACAGCTTGGCCCGCCTACGGGCGAGGAGGTTCGCATTCTGGCGGGTGCGGGGCGCAGTTTTGTCGATCACGCCGGTAAGCTGTGGAGCGCCGACGCATGGTTCGATGGCGGCACCGCAGTCAAGAGTTCCATCGAGCGCATCTGGCGCACACTCGACCCTGGCTTCTACCGCACCAGCCGCCAAGGAGAATTCCGCTACGCGATTCCCTTGAAAAATGGCATCTACGAACTGCGCCTGCACTTTGCCGAGACGGTCTTCGATCCGGAGTCGAGTGGAACGGGCGGCGAGGGTAGCCGTACCATGACCGTGCGCGCCAACGGCAAAACGCTGCTGACCCGCTTTGATCTTGTAGCTGATGCCGGTGCCAGCCGCACCGCCGATGTGAAAGTCTTTACCGATATTGCGCCGGCGGCGGATGGTTTGCTTCATCTGGAGTTCTCCGGCCAGGATGGCAGACAGGCCATTCTCTCGGCCATCGAGATTCTGCCCGGCTTCCACGGACACATCCGGCCGGTCCGGCTGCTGGCCCGCCCGGCGCCTTATTATTCCAACGATAGCCACTGGTGGAGTCCGGATAACTACTTCGAGGGCGGCCAACTCGCGAGTTATATAACTCCGGTAAAAGGAACCGACGATCCTGAATTATTTGAAACCGAGCGTTGGGGAAACTTCTCTTATGCGATTCCAGTAGCGCCGGGACGATACTCCCTCACGCTCTATTTTGCGGCGCGCCACGGCGACTGGGACCAGCCCTCCTCGACAGGCGGCGACGACAGGCCTGCTCATGTCTACGACGTCTTCTGCAATGGGAAGGCGCTTCTGAAGAACTTCGATCTTGCCAAAGAAGCGCGCGGGTCGGATGTCGTGATTCGCAAGTTTGCCGGCCTCGAAGCGAATGCGCAAGGGAAGCTGCTGCTGAATTTTGTCCCGGTTCAGGGCTATGCGACGGTGACGGGCATCGAAGTTATACCGCAGTAATTCTTCATTCTGAGTCTCTTGCAAAACGCAATTGCAGGCGCGATTATTTGGCCCCGGAGGGGCCATCGATAGTAGCCCAGGATGAAGCGAAGCGAAATCCTGGGAAAGCCTACGAGACACTGCCCCGTAGGGGCGTCCGAATCTTTTGTGCCGATTTCTTGCCCGAGCCGGAATGTCATTTTGCAAGAGGCTCTTCTGAAAGCGGGAAGCGGCTTTGGAGCAAGGAGAGAGCCTCAGCAGTGGTGGTGATTGCGCCATCCAACTGGGCGTCTTCGACGGCGCTTAGCATCTCGCGAAATGCGGCTCCGGGGCGGTAGCCGGCGGCGATAAGTTCGCGGCCAGTGAGGAGCGGCGTGGGACGCACGGCCTCCTCGGGAATCGACTCAAAGCGCTCGCGGACATAGTTCCAGTGGTCGAGGTTACCGCTGCCGGCAAGGCAATCCATGCGGTGCAGGGCGAGGTGCTGGGGAAAGTCTTGCAGGCGAAAAAAACGCTTGAGAGTCGAGGCCTTCATGCGCGGAGCATCGGAAAAGCGCATATGATTCTCGATCAGCGAAAGCGTCTGGCTGGTTTCGTCGTTGGAGAAGCGGAAGCGCCGGCAGATTTCCGCGCCGATGGCCACGCCCACGTCCACATGGCCGTCAAAGCGAATCCTCTCAGCCTGGCGAAAGGTGGCGGGCTTTCCCACGTCGTGCAGCAGCGCGCCCCAGGCGAGTGTGAGCGGGCAGCCTGCATCGAGTTGAGCGAGCAGCAGCAGGGTGTGCGTCCAAACGTCGCCCTCGGGATGAAACTGCGGGGGCTGCTCGACGCCCTTCATCTTTGCAACTTCAGGAAGCACCTCGGCGAGCAGGCCGGTCTCATCCAATAATTCGAAGGCGCGGCGAGCGTGGCCCTCAGTGAGCATCTTGGTCAGTTCGTCGCGGACTCGCTCGCGGCTGACAACTTTTGTCTTGAAGGCCAGGCGGCGAATCGCACTGGCTGTGGCCGGATCAATCTGGAAGCCGAAGCGGGCGGCGAAGCGGACGGCGCGGAACATTCTCAGATGGTCTTCTTCAAAACGCTCGGCGGGCTGGCCGATGGCGCGCAGGATGCCGGCTTCCAGGTCGGCCACACCACCCACATGGTCGATGACAGCGTCGTGAAGGGTACGGGCTTCAGCGTGAAGGGTACGGGCTTCAGCCCGTACATCATGCACATTCAACGAGTGGGGCTTTAGCCCCTGAGAGAAAAGCCGCTCCGGGTCGAGTAGCAATCCGTTGATGGTGAAATCACGGCGGCGGACATCTTCTTCGGCGTTCAACGTGTACCGCACCGCGTCGGGATGGCGGCCATCGGAGTAGGCGCCGTCGGAGCGGAAGGTGGCCACTTCGGTAACCACCTGCGGTGGGGCCAACTGCTCACTATTCGTTCGCAGATAAGTTTCTGCTTGATATTCGCCCACCCGCTGCAAATCTTCTTCTGGCGCGCAAGCGCCCTCTGTCCCACCGCAGGTGGCAACTAATACGACGCCAAAGTGCGCGCCCACAGCAAAGGTGCGCGGGAAGAGATTGAGGACGACGTCGGGCGTAGCGCTGGTAGCTACGTCGTAGTCGTGCGGCTCGCGGCCCAGCAGCAGATCGCGTACGCAGCCGCCGGCGAGGTAGGTCTCATGGCCTGCGGCGCGCAGCGCGGCGACGATCTGGAGTGCCGCATCGAGTTGAGGCGTTGGGATCATAGCTTCTTCCATTGTCGCCCGCGTTGCTGGTCCCTGTGGAGCTAACTTGCTGCAAATTCATTTTCCGCCCAACTCGCCCGCTAAACTATAGAGATGAGCGGCTCCGGCCTTATTCTCGGGATTGAATCGTCGTGCGACGAAACGGCGGCTGCTGTGGTCGAGCGGGGGGCGCGGACGCTGTCTTCGGTGGTGGCCTCGCAAATTGCGACGCACGCGCGCTATGGCGGTGTGGTGCCGGAGCTGGCCAGCCGCGAACATCTGCGGGCGATTGTGCCGGTGGTGCGGGCGGCTCTGGCCCAGGCTGGGATTACGCTGAATGATCTGGACGCCATCGCCGTGACCGCCGGGCCGGGATTGGCCGGGGCGCTGCTGGTGGGCATTACCTACGCCAAGGCGCTGGCCTTCGGGCAGGGGTTGCCGCTGGTCGCCGTCAATCACCTGGAAGGGCACATTCACGCGGTGTTGCTGCATGAGCTGGAGGCTGAACCGCGGGTCCTTCGACTCGCTACGCTCGCTCAGGATGACACTCCTAATGGCGACGAAGCGTCCCTGGCGCTGGTGGTCTCCGGCGGGCATACGCACCTGTATCTTGCGCGACCGGAGCAGGGGGCGTGGAGCTACCGGTTGGTGGGGCGGACGTTGGACGATGCGGCCGGCGAGGCCTACGACAAGGTGGCCAAACTTCTCGGCTTCGGCTACCCCGGCGGGCCGTGGATTGATGCGCTCGCCCGTTTTGGCAATCCGCTGGCCGTGCCCTTTGCCTTCTCGCAGATCAAACACAAAGCACATCTGGGCGATAAGCCCCCCAGGACCAAGGGAGCGCGCACGTCGCCTATTGCCGAGCTTGACCCGCGGTTTCTCTTTTCGTTTTCCGGGATCAAGACGGCGGTACTGCGCTACGTCGAGCTGCACGAGATGCGCGGCGAGGCGCAGGCGCGGGCTGCCAAACTATTTCCGCCCCAATTCTGTCATTCTGAGCGAGCGCCGCGAGTCGAAGGACCTGCGTTTCCGCCGCACTCGCCGTCGGGAGCCCCAACTCCCGATTCTGAGAGCTGGGAAACCACAAATCTCCCCGCTCATCCTCTGCAAACCAAGGAAGAAGCCTTAGCGCTCGCTCCGCAGCCGGTGCTGGATCTGCTGGCCAGCTTTCAGCACGCGGTGGTGGGCGACCTGATGAAGAAGAGCTTTGCGGCTGCCGAATCGCTGGGGGCGCGGCGGATTCTGGTTACCGGCGGAGTAGCGGCGAACCGGGAACTGCGCGCCCGCTTCAGCGCGGAGGCGGCGCGGCGGGGGATACGCGTGGCCTTTCCGACTCTGGCTCTCTCGACTGACAACGCAGCAATGATCGCTGCCGCGGCTTGGCCGAGATTTGTGGCTGGGGAGTTCGCCGATAGCTCGCTCTCGGGCGATCCTTCGCTGGCGCTGGGGCGGTAATAACGCCGCTAGCGTCCCATGCGGTGCTTGTTGGCGTTCACGGCGGCACGGGCCTCGCGGTCGGCCTCGCGGCTGCGTTCGGTCTCCCGCTTGTCCCAGTCCTGCTTGCCTTTAGCCAGTGCCAATTCGCATTTGACCCGGCCGTTGCGGAAGTAAAGGCGGGTGGGGATGAGCGTGTGGCCCTTGATCTGCGTCTTCGATAGTAGCTTGCGAACCTCTTCGCGATGCATCAGCAGTTTGCGGGTGCGCGTCGAGTCGTGGTTGGAGATGTTGCCGTGCGAATAGGGACCGATATGCACATTGAGCAAAAACGCCTCGCCGTTCTGAATGATGCCGTAGGAGTCTTTCAGGTTGGCCTTGCCCTCGCGGATGGATTTGACCTCGGTCCCGCGCAGCGCCACGCCTGCCTCGAACCTTTCCAGCAGGAAGTAGTTATGGCTGGCGGTGCGGTTGTGCGCGGCGTCGCGTTCGCCGCTGGCCACCGGATCGCGAGGCTTGGACGGCTTTTGCGCTCCGGGAGCCGCCGGCTGAACGATCACGTGACTGGTTTGGCGAGCCATTGGCAAGCACCCTCGAATCTTCATCGTAGCATTGGCGCGGGTTTCAGCCAGTCGGGGGCGGGGCTTTGCTAAAATAAGAGATCGTAGCATGGGAATTTTTGTCAATCGAAATTGCGTCAACAAGCGCGTCTGGAGCGGCCAAGGCTGCCCGCCAGCGCCCGATAACCATCTCGGGCCGGCAATGACGCCAGGGAGTTCGATGAAAAGCCGCATTCATGCACAGGCTGCCCCCGGATCCGTCTCTTCCCGGTCCGTTGCGTTCGGAGCCATTTTCTGGATTGCGCTTTTCGCCGTCCTGGCTGTCTTTGGCCTGTCGAGCGCCATGCTGCGCGCCGAATCGGCCAACATTTTTTTCAAGCGCGGCCAGGCCGCCGAGGCGCACGAGGACTACGACGGCGCCGTCGACAACTACCAGAAGGCCTACAAGAAGAATCCCAAGGACCTTCGCTACCGCGCCTCGCTTTACCGCGTGCGGATTACGGCGTCGGCTGCGCATGTGACCAAGGGCGAGAAGCTGCTGGCTGCCGGCAACGAGCAGGGGGCGCTGACGGAGTTTCTGCACGCCGCCGAGATCGACCCCAGCAACGAGGCCGCGACCCAGGCGATTGCGCGGGTGCGGCAAAAACACGGCGAGATCGCTCCCGCAACCGAGACCAGCGTTCCAGAAGCGGAAGGCAGGCAAGAGGAGCTCGAGTCGATGGGTGCGCCGGCCGAGCTGAAGCCGGTTTCGAACGAGCCGCTGACCCTGCATATGCAGGAAGACTCCAAAGTGGTCTACCAGGCCGTAGGCAAGGCCGCTGGCATCAATATTCTCTTCGACCCGGAGTTGAACTCCAAGCGCATTCAGGTGGACTTGAACAACGTTTCGCTGCTCGACGCGCTACGCATTGTGGGCACCATCTCCAATACCTTCTGGCGGCCCGTGACCGAGAACACGATCTTTGTGGCCGCCAATACCAAGGCCAAGCACACCGAACTGGATGAGCAGGCGGTGCAGACCTTCTTTTTGGCCAACGCATGGCAGACGAACGATGTGACCGACGTACAGGCTGCCATTCGCAATGTGCTGACCACTGTCAAACTCTCCGCCGTGGCCAGCCAGAATGCCATCGTGATACGAGGCACGCCGGATGAGCTTCTGCTGGCGCAAAAGCTGATCAACGATCTGGACCGGGCGCGCTCTGAGGTGGTGGTGGACATCACCGTGCTCGAAGTGAGCAAGAACTGGGAAAAGACTTTGGGCATAAGCTGGCCCAGCAGCGTCGGAGTTTCGCTGCAGGCGCCTACCAGCAGCGGCACGACCACCACCGGTACCGGCGCCGCCAGCACGACCAGTGCCCCAACGCTCTACGATCTGGCCCACTTGAAGGCCACTGATTTTGCCGTGACCATCGGTTCGGCAACGGCCAACCTGTTGCTGACTGACACCAATACCAAGATTCTGCAGAATCCCCGCATCCGGGCCACCGACGCGCAGAAGGCGACGATGAAGATCGGCTCCAAGATTCCGGTCGCCACCGGCTCCTATCAGGGCGGCACGGGCGTGGGAGTGGGAGGAATCAGTTCACTGGTCAACACCCAGTTCCAGTATCAGGACGTGGGTGTGAATATCGAAGTGACGCCGACTGTCCACTTTGACCGCGATGTGACTTTGAAGATCAAAATCGAGGTGACGGCGCAGAGCGGTTCAGTGACCATCAGCGGCGTTACCGAGCCGATTATCTCGCAGCGCACCGTGGAACAGGTGATCCGCCTGCGCGAGGGTGAAGCCAGCATCCTGGGCGGCATCGAAGACGACCAGGACACAGTGAGCTGGAACGGCATTCCCGGCTTGAGTTCGATTCCGGTGCTCAAGTACCTCTTCGGCTCCAAGGACCATACCATCCAGGACGACGAACTGGTCTTTCTGGTGGTGCCGCACGTGGTTCGCACGCAATCGCTGGAGCAGTTGAATCTGCGCACAGTGGACACCGGCTCCGGTACGACGATTCAATTGCGTCATGTTCCGAGCGACGGCCCGGCGGCGGCCGCGGTTCCGGCTGTGAACCCGGCCGCGAATCCAACTTCGGCCCCGGCGCTCTCTGTTCCTCCGTCGCGTCCACCGGCCAGAACGCGCTCCAGCGTGGGCACGGTTCCCGGCCAAAGCGCCGTGGCGGCAGCCCCAGCAGCTTTGGATCAAATCCATCAGGCAGCGCTGGCGAATGGAAACCCCGCGGCAGCAGCTCCGCTCCCCATTCCCCCTGCACCGCAGCCGGCAAAGGCGAGCTTCGCGTTCACTGCGCCGGACGGGCCTGTGGCGGCGGGTTCGACCTTCCAGCTTCCAGTGGTGCTGAATGGAGGAACAGATATCGCGTCCGTTCCCTTGCAGATTTCCTACGAGCCGGACAAACTCGCGCTGGTCAACGCGGACAGCGGAGACCTTCTGGGCAAGGATGGGCAGGCCGTGGCGCTGGTTCACCGCGACGATCCGCCCGGCTCGATCAACATCAACGTCTTGCGCCCGCCGGGAGCGGCCGGGGTGAGCGGAAGCGGCGTGGTTTGCATTCTTACCTTCCAGGCCAAGGCCGTGGGCGAGAGCAATATCATCATCACCCGTCCGGGAGCGGTCAACAGTGCCCAGCAGCAGGTGATGGCTCAAGGCGCGCGCATCAGCATTCAGGTGAAGTAGGCGAATGAGAACTAAGCCCGTGAATCGGTTCGATTATTCGGTTTTACGTGAAGGGTACGGGCTTGAGCCCGTACATCAAAGGCGACAGTAGTTGTGGGCTTTAGCCCCTGACGGAGCTTTTTACAATAGTACGCGTTCCCTCAGCGGCTAAAGCCGAAGATCAAAATTGGCTTTCAACGTACGGGCTAAAGCCTGTGCCCTTTAAGGCAGCGGTTTTGGACAGGTTCGATGAGTGTTGCATCGTCAATCCGGATCAAACGCCCCGGAGAGCGGGGACTCACTCTGATCGAGTTGATTGTGACCGTGACGATTCTCTCGATTCTCGCTTCTGCCGCCGTGCCCATCGCCCGCTTCCAGGTCAAGCGGCAGAACGAGCGCTACCTTCGTTACGATCTGTGGATGTTGCGTGACGCCATCGACAAATACAAGGACGCGGCTGACAAAAACGCTATCCAGACCAAGGTGGACAGCCAGGGCTATCCGCCCGATCTGGAGACGCTGGTCAACGGCGTCGAGATTCAAACCAAGAAAGTGAAGTTTCTGCGCCACATTCCCATCGATCCGATGACCGGCAAGGCGGAGTGGGGATTGCGCTCGATGAAGGACGATCCAAAATCAGACTCCTATAGCGGGGACAGCGTCTTCGATGTCTATTCCAAGTCCACGGGCACGGCCTTGGACGGAACCAAGTATTCTGACTGGTAGGCTTTGAGCGGAGTTAAGCCGAGTGATCGAATCACTGATTAAATCGATCTTTTGAAAGGGCAAGGCTTTACGGAAATTCCTGATTCGGTGAAGGGTACGGGCTTTAGCCCCTGAGGTAAGTATTTTAGATGCTGGATTCGAGGGTGCAGTGAGCAGGATTCGCAATCAAGACGAGGGCTTTACGCTGATCGAGCTGATCATCGTCATGGCTATCATCGGCATATTAGCCGTGGTGGCTATTCCCAAATTTGCGTCCGCCATCAAAATGGCCAAGGAGGCCGCGCTCAAGGAAGACCTGTATGTGATGAGGGCGGCCATCGACTCTTATACGATGGACAAGCAGAAGGCGCCACAGTCGCTCGAAGACCTGATCACCGACGGCTACCTGAAGTCCGTGCCCCAGGATCCGTTCACGTATTCCAAAGACACTTGGACCACCGACAGCAGCGATGCACTGCACTCGCTGGACCAGTCCGACCCCGGCATCGACGACGTCCACTCAGGCTCGCAGGAACTGAGTTCTGACGGCCAGGCCTACTCGACTTGGTGAGTTCAGCTAACCAATCCCTATGGAAACCAATACCTCAACGCCAGCCGATTTCGCTCTTCAGGTTGAGCGTTTCTACGCGTCTCTGATTCAAGGCGCGGATGCTGAAATCAGCTTGGGCGGAAAACTTTTCTATTCCGGCGAACTCGATGCCGCCGCCCGCGCGTTGCTGGTCGCGGCTAACATCGCCGGCGCAGCTTCGCTGACCGCGACGGCCGATGCAGCCGCGCAAAAGCAGGCCATCCGCGACGGCGTTGTTGATTTTCTGGTAACCTCACTGGACGAAGCTTTGCGCATTTTGAAAAACGAGATTCGCAAGCATGAGACGGTTGCTGTTTGCGTGGCGCTGACGCCAGAGGCCCTGCAGCGGGAGATGCGTGAGCGCGGCGTCAAGCCCGATCTCGCGCGGCCCATTGAAGAGGCCATTCTTGCGGAAGACCAAAGGCTGCTTGCCTGGAGCGTGGCATCCGCACCGGTCCAATGGCTGCCCAAACTCGATCTGCTGGCCGTCGGTTGTCTCGATCCCGATGAATTAGCCGCCCACCGCTGGCTCCGCCTTGCCCCTCGTTACCTGGGCCGGCTTGCGCAGCGAGCGCGTCTGTTGCGCTGCGGCGAAAGTTCTTCCGCAAATTTTATTGCGCGAGTGCGCGAACAGGTAGAGTGCGGGGAGATTGGCGTATCAATCGAAATTAATTTATATGGCCCTGGAGTTTTAGAGAAGCATCATATCTCGCCACCACTGCGCTAACTTGCTGACTCGCTGACTCGCTGACTCGCCGCTTCGATCCGCGTCCACAGCTCTTTCACGCCGTAGCCGGTCTTGGCCGAGATAGGCAGAATTTCGTCCAAATCCAGATCCATCTTCAGCTCCAGCAGATTGCGCGTGCGCACATTTCCGCTGAGCCGGTCGATCTTGGTGGCTGCCACGATAAACTGACGTCCCGCCGCGCGTAGCCAGCCGAGCAACTGCCTATCATTTTCTTGCGCTGTCACATTCGAATCCACCAGGCAGACGCACAGCTTGAGCGTCGAGCGCAGCACTAGATAAGGCTCGATGAAAGCCGGCCAGCCCGCCGAGATCGACTTGGAAATCTTCGCGTAACCATAGCCGGGAAGGTCGGCAAAGATGAATTTCCTCCGCTGGCTCTGGTCCATCAGCGAAAAAAAGTTGATTGCGCGCGTGCGCCCCGGCGTCTGCGAAACCTTCGCCGCCTTCTCGCCCACCAGCGTATTCAGCAAGCTCGATTTGCCCACATTCGAACGGCCTAGAAAGGCAACCTCCGGCCCATCCGGAGCGGGGAATTGTTCCGCGGCCATCGCCGATAGCAGAAATTGTGTCGTATAGCGCATCTGGTTTAACGATACAGGATGGGTGCCATTCCGTTGATCCAGCGATAAAGAAACAAAAGCAAGAGTATGATGATCGCCAAGACAATCTGTGTTTCAACCGAGTATCTAAACTTTCGGAATGGGCGTGCGAAGTGCCGATGAAAAAACAGAAATCTTGGTGGAGATTTTGAAGGAAACTCAGCGCGATTTCGCTTGGACGCTTCGCGTGCTTTGTCGAGATTGAGCGAAGTGGACTCGAGTGTGTTCGTTGCTTCATTGGAGAAACGCAGAATACCACGAAGAATATGATCGGTTTCGATCCAATACTCTTGATCAAAATCCGCTTCTTCAGCTGCGAACGCTAATACCTTCTTGGAGTTGTCATTAAGACGAATATCCTGCAGAATAGTAGATTTGGGTAGAGTGCTTGATGGATATGGGATTCCAAGCACTGACCGAATTTGAACTTCATTCGCTCTGGACCCAACATCTCGCATGACTCCAAGAAGAAGGTGCGCTGTTGATATTATTTCAGCAGACTGACACACTGCTTCATAACGTGCAAAGAAAATCGCCCGCCTGGCCTGCTCCGCATACCGTTCGAACATCGCCGTGCCTTTCCTTCAATGGCCTCACTGCGGCGCAGGCAGATTCGCCGCAATCTCGCCTGGCGGCACGGCGGCCAGCACATCGACCGAAGCGGGCAGCGCCGTGGGCAGCGGGCCTTCCAGCGCCAGCTTGAGCACCTCGTCCATATTCTCCACAAAGTTCAGCTTCATGGATTTCTTGATATTATCCGGCAGCTCAGCGATGTCTTTCTCGTTGGCGCGCGGCAAGATCACTTCAAAGATTCCGGCGCGCAATGCCGCGAGCAGCTTCTCTTTCAGTCCGCCGATGGCCAGCACCTTGCCGCGCAGAGTAATTTCGCCGGTCATCGCGATGTCGCGCCGCACGGGAATTTTGGCGAGCGCCGAGGCCAGCGCCGTCGCCATGGTGATGCCGGCCGAAGGGCCGTCCTTGGGGATCGCGCCTTCAGGCACGTGCAGATGCAGGTCCACGTTGCGATAGAAATCGCGGCTGAGGCCGAGCGCCTGCGCGCGTCCGCGAATATAACTCAGTGCGGCCTGCGCCGACTCCTGCATCACGTCGCCTAACTGCCCAGTGATGGTGAGCTTGCCCTTGCCGTCAAGCACCTGCACTTCAGTGGTCAAAATGCTGCCGCCCACCTCGGTCCACGCCAGGCCTGTAACCAGGCCGATCTCACTCTTCTCATGCATCTCTGAGTCACGGAATTTGGCCACGCCGAGAAACTCGCTGATGTTGGCAGCGGTAATTTCTTCCTTGTGCTTGCTCCCGCCTTTGACCACGCGGCGCGCCACCTTGCGGCAGATGTTGCCAATCTCGCGCTCCAGATTTCTGACCCCGGCCTCACGCGTGTAATTGCGGATGATCTCGGTAATCGCATCGTCCTTGAAGATCAGGTTCTTCTCGCTCAATCCAGTTTGCTCGCGCTGCTTCTTCACCAGATATTGCCGCGCAATCTCCAGCTTTTCCTGCTCGGTGTAGCCTTGCAGGCGCAGCACTTCCATGCGGTCTTGCAACGCGGCGGGAACCGTGTGCAGAACATTGGCCGTGGCCACAAACAGCACCTGCGAGAGATCGTAATCCACATCGAGATAGTGATCTTGAAAGGTCGTGTTCTGCTCCGGGTCAAGCACCTCAAGCAATGCGGAGGCAGGATCTCCGCGAAAGTCCGAGGCCATCTTGTCCACTTCGTCGAGCAGGAAGACGGGATTCTTTGTGCCCGCCCGCTTCATGTGCTGAATGATCTGCCCCGGCAGCGCGCCGATATAAGTGCGGCGATGGCCTCGAATCTCCGCCTCGTCGCGAATGCCGCCCAACGAGAGCCGCACAAACTTGCGCCCGGTTGCTTTGGCAATCGACATTCCCAGCGAGGTTTTGCCCACACCCGGAGGCCCGGCAAAACAAAGGATCGAACCCTTGGGATTTTTCACCAACTGACGCACGGCCAGAAATTCCAGAATGCGTTCCTTGATTTTTTCCAGCCCGTAATGGTCCGTGTTCAAAACTTTTTCGGCAAAATCAATGGACCGCGTCTCCTTCGACTTTTTCTTCCACGGCACCGCCAGCAGCCAATCAATATAGTTGCGGCTGACGGTCGATTCGGCCGACATCGGCGGCATCGCTTCGAGTTTTTTCAACTCCTGGATCGCCTTGTCCAGCACCTCTTTAGGCATTCCGGCGCTCTCGATCTTTTTGCGCAGCTCGTCGAATTCGCTCTTTTCGCCGCGGCCCAGCTCCTTCTGAATGGCCTTGATCTTTTCGTTCAGATAATACTCTTTTTGCGCGCGCTCCATCTGCCGCTTGACGCGCGATTGAATGTTGCGGTCGAGGTCGAGTTTCTCGATCTCAACATCCAGCACGTCGGCGATGCGCGCCAGTCGTATGGCCGGATCAAAGAGCGCCAGCAGCTCCTGCTTCTCTTCAATGCCCAGTTGCAGATTGGCGGCGATGGTGTCGGAGAGCTTGGCCGGCTCGTCCATGCGCACCGAGGCGATGATGGTCTCGTAATTCAGCGACTGCTGCAGCTTGACGTATTGCTCGAAGAGCGTAGTGACGCGCGTCATCAACTGCTCGACGGCCGGAGTCATCTCGAAGCTGCTCTTGCCCAGGCGCACCGTGGCCACAAAGAATCCGTCGCGGTCATTCACCTCGGTGGACTTGGCGCGCTCCACGCCCTCGACTAGCACTTTGATGTTGCCGTCGGGCATCTTGACGCTTTGCACAATGTTGCAAATCGAGCCAACCTGATAAATCTCTTTCGCCTTCGGCTCGTCCACCGTGGCGTCATGTTGCGTGGCGAGAAAGATCTTGCGGTCGCCGGTCAGCGCCTCTTCGAGCGCGCGCACACTGGACTCGCGGCCCACCACAAAGGGCGTCATCATGTAAGGGAAGATCACCATGTCCCGAATGGGCATCATGGGCAGCTTGCGCGTCTCGGTTTTTTCGCGGGGTGCGGTCATCGGGTTCCTAGTAGAATTCTACGTGCAAAGCCGTCTCGGCGGCAGAGTTGTTTCTGCCGCGCCTGTTGGGATTGTACAGCGAAACCGTGTGGAAGTCAGGAATGAGAGGGAGCGATTCCAGTTCCGAGAACTAAGAACTCGCGCGTTAGAACGGAACATATGTAAAAAAGTTTGTGGGCCGCTCAATCGGTAGTATATTCTTACATCGCCGAAAGCTGCATGGAAATTACGTTCCCAAAATAGTTTTCATAGCCAAGGCGAAATTGATGTATGCCATGAATCCCAATATGAGTCTGACAGATGCCAGTAAGGAGACATCCAGTATGAATTCGATGCTTCGAAACTTCCTGTTGATAACAGCCGTATTGGTCTTGCTTTGGTCGCCATCGTACGGACAAGCTGCGGACCAGAGAGAAAGCGAAGGATGGACCCCGCTGATGTACGCCGCATACGACGGTCATGCAGATCGCGTCAAGGAACTGATTGCTCAGGGCGCAAACGTGAACACAAAGGACTTGTATCACGAAACAGCACTGCTGAAAGCGATTTCTCCGGTGCGGGTGGAAGATTATGATACCTTCGCTCCCGGGGCCAGTGTCGGCGATCCAACGCCGCCCATCAAGCATCACCTCAAGCTCCACCCCGGATCCAATAACATCGATTGCATCAAGGCCCTGATCGCCGCTGGCGCGGATCTAGAGGTCAAAGATAGGGACGGCTTGACCGCACTCATGGAATCCGCGTTGCAAGGCTACCTCGATAGCGTCAAGGCTCTTATCGACGGCGGCGTGAACGTGAACGCCTCTGCGCGGCACGGCAAAACCGCGCTCATGCTGGCTAAGACTCCAGAAATTGCTGACCTTCTGCGCGCGGCAGGAGCAAGGAAGTAGAGGGAGTGATACATACCCCACCTTAGACACAAAAACAAAGATGTGGCTAAAGCGGGGCACCCAAATTTATGGAATAGAAAAATCAGCCCGCTTTTTCCAGCAAGCACAGCGAGAGATCGCGCCGCTCGACCATGTCGCTGGTGATTTCGATGTCGCGGACTCGCTTGTTGTTGGGCAGGTGATACATCAGGTCGAGCATCAGCTCTTCTAGAATCATGCGCAATCCGCGCGCGCCCACCTTGCGGGCAAGAGCCTCGCGGGCAACGGCGGCGCAGGCCTCCGGCGTAAAGTGCAGGCGGACATTCTCGAACTCGAACAACCGCTGATACTGCTTGAGAATCGCGTTCTTCGGCTTGGTGAGAATCTCGATCAGTGCCGCTTCGTCCAACTCATCGAGAACGCCCATCACTGGCAGGCGGCCGACAAACTCAGGGATCAGTCCGTACTTGATCAGGTCTTGCGGCTCGGTCTTGCGTAGCAGTTCGGTATCGCGATGCGAACGGCTGGTGGCGGCATCGCCCTCGGCCGCATCAATAGTTTTGAAGCCCAGCGCCTTCTTGCCCACGCGGCGTCCCACGACGCGCTCCAGGCCGACGAATGCCCCGCCACAAATGAACAAGATGTTCGTGGTATCGACGGCGGTGAACTCCTGATGCGGGTGCTTGCGTCCGCCCTGCGGCGGCACGTTGGCCACGGTGCCTTCCAGAATCTTCAGCAGCGCCTGCTGCACACCCTCGCCGCTCACGTCGCGTGTAATCGAAGGGTTCTCGTCCTTGCGGCCAATCTTGTCAATCTCGTCAATATAAATGATGCCCTGCTGCGCGCGCGTCACGTCGCCCTCGGCGGCTTGCAGCAGCTTGAGAATGATGTTCTCGACATCCTCGCCGACGTAGCCGGCCTCGGTCAGCGTCGTCGCGTCGACAATCGCAAAAGGCACATCGAGCATCTTGGCCAGCGTGTGCGCCAACAGAGTCTTGCCTGAGCCGGTCGGTCCGATGAGCAGGATATTCGACTTGGTCAGCTCGACTTCGTTGTTGCGCATTTTATTCATCTGGATGCGCTTGTAATGGTTGTAAACCGCGACGGCAAGTTTTTTCTTGGTCTGATCCTGGCCGATCACGAAGTCGTCGAGAAAGCTCTTCACCTCCTGCGGCTTGGGCAGGTGGCCGGCGACGTTGGGCGTATGAACGCCTTCCCCGCCGCGGTCGTCCTCGAGAATCGAGTTGCAAACGGCCACGCACTCGTCGCAGATATAAGCGCGAGGGTAGTCGCTGGGCGAAGAAATCAGCTTGGCCACCGCGTCCTGCGACTTGTGGCAGAACGAGCAGCGCAGTGCTTCTTCGGGTCCCACGCGCGTTTTCATTGATTAGCTCCCTTTGGAGAACCTTGGCAAGTCGGCAAATCTGTGGGTCAGCGAGTCAGAAAAAGCTGCTCGCAGGCTCGCGAGTTATGTTCTCGGCCGGTCGATGATTTCATCGACGATGCCGTATTCCATGGCCTGTTGCGCGTTCATGATGAAGTCCCGCTCTACATCGCGCTCGATGCGGTCCAACGGCTGATTGGTGTGCTTGGCAATGAGATTATTGGTGATTTCGCGAATGCGCAGAATCTCGCGGGCGTGAATGTCGATGTCGGTGGCCTGGCCGCTCAATCCACCCATCGAAGGTTGATGGATAAGGATGCGCGAGTTGGGCAGGGCAAAGCGCTTGCCCTTGGTGCCGGCCAGAAGCAGAAAAGCGCCCATGCTGGCCGCCTGGCCGATGCAGATCGTCTCTACTTTGTTCTTGATGAACTGCATGGTGTCATAGATGGCCAGGCCTGCGGTGATCGAGCCGCCGGGCGAGTTGATGTAGAGATGCACGTCTTTTTCCGGATCTTCGCCGGAGAGAAAGAGCAACTGCGCCACGATCAGATTGGCCACCTGGTCGTCGATAGGCGTGCCCAGAAAGATGATGTTATCGCGCAGCAGACGGGAGTAGATGTCGTAGGCGCGCTCGCCCCGGCTCGTCTGCTCAACCACCATGGGAACCAATGCCATAGAGTCTTCTTCTCGCTTCTCATTGGGGGGACGCTTGCTCCCCGATTCTTGTCTTCCGCGCGGCGATTTCCTCGCTTAGGCGGGTAGCCGTTCGTACAACAGGCTGGCGGTTTTCTCGCGTCTTAGTTGCTCCCGAATTCTAGCCAGTCCACCGTCCGCAGTCAAACGCGAGCGCAAAGTCTCCAGCGGTTCGCGGGATTGAAGCGCGGCCATTTGCAGTTCGCGGTCCAGCTCCTCGTCGTCCACGGTAATGTTTTCCGCGGTTGCAATGCGATCCAGCAGGATGGAGGCCTTCACCTCGGCCGCCGCGCCGTCGCGCTGAGCAGCCCGCAGACGGCCAAAGTCCAGCTTGCGCATCTGCTCGGTGTCCATGCCCTGCGCCGCCAAGGCGCGCAAGCCGCGCTCCAGGCGCGTGTCAATCTGCTCCTGCACCATCGACTCCGGAACCGCAAAGGCGTACCGCTCCGTGAGCGCGGCCATCAGCCGGTCCTTGGTTTCGCCTTCCACGCTGCGCCGCTTGCGGTTGGCCATGTGATCGCGGACGCGCTCTTCCAGCTCCGCCAGATTCTCGTAGTGGCCCAGTTCTTTAGCGAATTCGTCGCTCAGCTCGGGTAGGATGCGCCTCTTGATCGCCTTGACCTCGACCTGATAGGTGACTGTTTTGCCGGCTAGCTTGGGCTCGGCAAAATCGGCCGGATAGATGACCTCGGCCTTCAGCTCCTGCTCCGGCTTGGCGCCGCGCAGCACCACGGAAAAGGCCTCGACCGTGTCCTTGCCGCCAACCTCGACCAATGTGTCTTCACCGGCTACCGGAGGTGCATCGGCTTCGCCCTCGATCTGGCCTTTATAAGAGATCTGCGCCCAGTCGCCATCCTTCAAAGGCCTCTCTTCTTCGACCGGCTCGACAACCGCGCGCGACTCGCGAAGTTGATTCAGCTCGTGCCGGAACTCATCATCGGTAACCTCGACCGAAGGCTTCTCGACGATGACCGTCTCGTAGCCCTCGATGGAGAACTCCGGGACAAACTCGAAGACCGCCTTCACGTGCAGCGGTTTGCCGTCCTCGATGGTCAACTCCGTCACCCGCGGCTCACCGATCGGTTTGACGCCAATCTCGATGACCGCCTTGTTGAAGCGCTCCGGCAGCAGGCCGTCGATCACGTCCTTGCGAATTCCGTCCCCAAAGCGCCGCCGGACAACCGACTCCGGCACTTTTCCCGCGCGGAAGCCGGGAATCTTGGCGTATTTCTGATAGTTGCCGGTCACGGTCCGATAGGCCTTTGTGACCTCTTCAGCGGAGATGTCCAAGACCAGCTCACGGGTACACTCCGGGTTCAAAACCGGGCCATGCTGGTGGTCATGCCCTTCGTGATCGTGGCCTTCATGGCTGTGATCGTGGCCATCGTGCGTCGCCTCGACTGCGTCAGCTTCTGGCGTGTTATCAACTACATCGGTTGAACTCAAGGGTGTGCCTTCCATGCGCTGCGCGCGCCAAAAACCGCCAACTCTCGCGCCAATCTACTGCCGCGGGCGGCCGCCCAGAGCGTAACCAGCCTGTCTGGCTGGGGGGGACGTCATTCTCATGGTAAGAGGGTTTGCTGGCAGGGTCAAACCGCCAATGTGGATTCCGCGTCAAAGAGCACCGGAAAAGGCACTACTCCACTCCACAGACGAAGACCTGTCCATGGGGACCCTGGTCTACTGCTCAATGAGTTCGGCTTTGCGAACGTAGGGCAGAAAGCGGGGATGGGCCGCGCCGCAGCGGGCGAAATGCGCTCGCGCCTCCTTCAGACTCAGGGCGCCGTTCACCGTCAACCGGACTTCGCCCGAGTCGCCGTCCTCCTGCCCGTCGTCCTCCCACCAGCAAACCGGGCACAGAGCCAGTGCGGCGGGCGTCTCCAGCGTTTTAAAACCGCAGCAAGGGCAGCGAAAGTGAGTTTCCATAGCTCCCCCTTTTGTAATCAGACGGGGGGCCGGCTTGCAGGTTTACACGGCAGCAACAAACAGCCGCAAAGAGCTCCATTCCCATCTTGCGACCTGCCGCCCCTGCCTTCCCAGAATTGCCCAGTCCTTCCGGAATGTGATACAAGATGAGGCCATGGCAACGAAATCAGCACTGATCGTCCTGCTGGCACTGACCTTTGCCGCGCCTCCCACGGCTTTTTGCGCGGATACGATCAAGAACACCACTGCCGCACCCCTGCCAGTGATCGATATTGAGAACGGCGATGGAAAGGTCGTTGCCCACCTGTTCGCGTTGCCGGGCGAGACCATCAAGCTGAATTCGTTGAACGAACCAGCTGCCGGAGCCGGTTTTTACCAGGCCATGCCGGGAGAAGATTACTTCATCTGGATTCTGCCCAAGCTGGGCCTGCCGGGGCTTCCAGAGGAGGCCTGCCCTTGCGCGCTGCACATGGACAAGATCGGCTGGGATCGAGCGGGCAAGCTGACCACCGTCACCGGTCTTCGCCCTTATCTGGTCACCGATCCAGATCGCAAGATCGCCATTGTCTCGCCTGTCGCGCACCCCCGAATCGCCAACGGCCGCCTCTATTTCAAGCTTGCCGGCTATGGCTCCGGCGAGTTCTGGGTGCGGACGAGCTTCGCCCAAGTGGTTGAAACCGGCGGACCATGGGGGATGCATGAAGTGGTGGTCTTTGTGTTCCTCGAGCTACTTCCACTCATGCTCCTCGGCCTGCTCGCCTATGCAATCGTGAGCGCCATCCGCCTTTCCCGCCACCATGACTATGAGGACAAATCCTACTTGGAACTGATGCGCCTGAGCCTCTTGCGCCTGCTCTTCTGGCGGCGAGCCGGCAATGCAGATGAGGAAGAGGTTTGAGGAACCAATGAACACATCCAGCTTTGTATCAGGGCACGACTTTAGTCGTGCCGCAAATATGCCATAAAAATAGCGGGCTTGAGCCCCTGAGGGATGTTTTTCGTCCGTTCTGTCGAAAAGTATTATCTTGATAGCCATTGATGTGGCATACCTACGCGTGATAAAGATGGGAGCATGATTGTCGTCGCTCGTGGCCGTGGAATTCTAGTGCTCGTGATTGCGGTTGCTTGTCTTCTTCTTTCTGACTATCTGACCGGCGTGCATTTTGGCGACAGCAACTATTATGCACAGCATGGATGGCCCAAACTATTGGCTTTTCTGGTTGCGGCAGCCGTCGTTTGGCTGATGGTCTTTCATCATGATGACGAGACTCTGGGCGTCGATCCTATCCGTGCGAAGAAGTCATCCATCTTTCACGACGGCGACTCGCTTTTCTACATCCCCGTCAAATACTGGCCAGGTCTGTTGAGTTTGCTGGGCTTGATCTTCTACTTTATGCGATACTAGGCCATTTTCACGGAAAGTGCGTCCGCCGCATACCCGTTGCACCTCGATTACCGAACCACACTGCGCATTCCCGCCCTTTGGGTGTAAACTGCCTTAGAAATTCCTAAAAAACCATGCCTGTCGAAGAAGCCACTTGTTCCCTGAGCTACTCGCGCGGTTCCAGCCGCCCTCTCCTCGATCTCACCATTGGCGGCCTGCTCGACCGCACCGCCAGCCGCTATCCCGACCGTCTGGCCGTTGCCTCCTGCCATCAATCCAAACGCTTGACCTGGGCCGAGCTGAGCGAACAAGCTGACCGCGTCGCCCGCGGACTCTGCTCGCTCGGCATCCGCAAAGGCGACCGCGTCGGCATATGGTCCACCAACTGCATCGAGTGGACGATGCTGCACATGGGCGCGGCCCGCGCCGGCGTGGCGCTGGTCAACGTCAATCCCGCCTACCGCTCGCATGAGCTGCAATACACGCTGCAAAAGTCGCGCATGAAGGCCCTCTTCCTCTGGCACAAGGACAAGCACGCCGACTACGAGGAGATCCTCGGCCGCGCCCGCCACGGTCTCGACCTTGAACTCCAGCACGTCATCTACTTTGACTCGCCCGAGTGGCCGGCGCTGCTCGACGCCGAAGGCCGCCTGCCCGATCACGTCGCCATAGACGACGTGGCCAACATCCAGTTCACCAGCGGGACGACCGGTCTGCCCAAGGGCGTGATGCTCACCCATCACAACGTCGTCAATAACGGCCAATTCCTCGCACAGGGCTTCCACTACACCGAGCAGGACAAGATCGTCGTTCCCGTGCCGCTCTTCCACTGCTATGGCTGCGTCATCGGCAGCATGACCTCTCTCAACACCGGCGCCGCCCTCATCCTGCCCAACTGGACCTTCGATCCGCGCGCTACACTCAAGGCCGTCCACGACGAGCGCGCCACCTCGGTCTACGGCGTCCCCGCAATGTACGTTGCTGAGTTCGCGCTGCCCGACTTCGCCTCCTTCGACCTGACCAGCCTGCGCACCGGCATGATGAGCGGCGCGCCCTGCCCGGTCGAACTGATGAAGCGCGTCCTCAACGAGATGCATTGCGGCGAGCTGGTCATCGCTTATGGGCAAACCGAAACCTCGCCCGTCACCACCATGAGCGACGCCGCCGACACCATCGAAATCCGCGTCAAAACCGTGGGTCGCGCCATGCCTCAGACCGAGATTCAAATCGTCTCCACCGAGACCGGCGCGCAGGTGCCCATCGGCCAGCAGGGCGAACTTTGCATCCGCGGCTACGCGTTGATGAAGGGCTACGACGGCGACCCCGTAGGCACAGCGGAGGTCATCCATCCCGACGGCTGGCTGCACACCGGCGACCTCGGCATCATGCACGACGATGGCTGCATTCACCTCACCGGACGCTCCAAGGATGTGATCATTCGCGGCGGAGAAAACATCTATCCCCGCGAGGTCGAGGAGTTCCTCTACACCCATCCCAAGGTCGGCGAGGCGCAGGTCGTCGGCCTGCCCAACGCGCGCCTCGGCGAGATCGTCTGCGCCTGGGTCCGCCTCCAGCCCGGCGTCGAGGCCACCGAAGAAGAGATCAAGGAATTCTGCAAAGGCCAGATCGCCTACTACAAGATTCCCGAACACGTCCGCTTCGTCACCGAGTTCCCAGCCACACTAAGCGGCAAAATCCAAAAATACAAAATCCGCGACTTCGAGATCGAAGCCAGAGGTTTACAGCAGGAAGCCAGCGCAGCCACGGCCTGAGATAGATTTGTGGTGGGATATTGCCAGTGGTTGCCGGAAAAACTCAATAACGAGCCAAGAAGCTTCAGGGCACGACTTCAGTCGTGCCGGTTTAGATAACAACAGCTTGTTGAGACACCACTTTTACAGGCTGCGGAAAAACCACGTCGGAGGGAGACGGGGGTTTTAACCCCCGTGTAAAGCCAATCAAAACAAGAAGGGCCGGATGCCCCACCCTTGATCCATCGAAAAGACTGGGTGCCCCATCCTTGCGCGTTCTTTGCGCAAGGGTGGGAATCCACGAACCTCGCTGGGCTGTTTTTCGTTTTCCTGACGGAGTTGTCGCCGAAAAATTCAATCACAAGCCAAGAAGCCCCAGGTCCCGCTTTCGGAACCTGGGATTTCCGCTAGACGCATAGGTCCACCTCGCTGCTATGCTACCCGCTCGTAGGGTCGGTGGTGGAGGCGAATCAACTCCTCGGAGCGCAATGCGGCCATGGCGTAGGCGCGTCCTTGATCGTCACAGAACTCGACCTCGGCCATGGAGGGGGCGAGGACTTCGACGACTGTTCCCACCTGGCCGCGCACCAGTCCCTTATCGGGCAGATCGTGCAGCACGGCGACTTCGGAAAGAAGTTCCATCACCACACCTCCTCATTTCAAAGAATATAACACGTAACAAACCGTACAGCATCTTCGTCTGTCAGGACAATCCAGCAACTCCGAATCCTGGCAGCCCTGCCGCTCCTCCTCAACGTAAAGTCGATGATGTAACGGGTCCCGTACGGATCGGAGGCTCCGATTGTGGCTTCCTCATTCAGGGTCGCGTCGATCAGCGCTGCGCGAAGTTCTTCCGCATGAGCGGCGGTCATTCCTAGCAGAGATTGAAAGACTCGCGCCTTATGCCGTCCGCGAGGATGCGCGGAACTCAGGCAATAATCCCGCAGCTTCTCCATTTCGACAATCGCTGCCTCGGCGTTTGGTAACTTCATCGTTCTCCTCTGCGCCCTGAAAACGAGTTTACTCCGCTGAATGCGCAGCTGGATGCCCCAGGTCTGACCATGAAAAAAGTCTGGCTTTCAATGCTGCGGAAAGACTCAATAACGAGCCAAGAGACGTCAGGGCGCGATTTCAGTCGTGCCAAAGTGCTGCTTCATCAATGTTGGGCTTTACAGGCTGCGGAAAAACCACGTCGGAGGGAGACGGGGGTTTTAACCCCCGTGTAAAGCCAATCAAAACAAGAAGGGCTTCAGCCCCGGAGGAATGCTACTCACCAATTTTGCCGGTAAATCCGGGTTTATCCGCAACCTGTCTAGCCCCTGACGGAAGTCTCTTCGGAGGGAGCCGCCAAACCGAGGGCAGTTGTCCCCACCGCAGAGCCTGCCTTGAGCGAAGTCGAAAGGTGGTTTGCAGATAATTACCATGCATCGGCGCACAATTAAAGCATGAATCACACCCAAGCCACGGGCTTTTACTGACCACTGACCACTGTTCACTGACCACTGGTGTGCAGCCGGGCACATCCCTGACATTTCAGACCGGGGACATCCCTGACACTTTTTCGTTTTCTGCCGCGGAATTGCGGTTTACATTTCCAGCCGACGGAGCTGAAGATGAATCCGGCTGG